>CAZHUI010000066.1:0-18643 GCA_964535605.1 uncultured Caulobacterales bacterium | reverse complement strand
CCCCCGCAAGCGGGGGAGCGGATTAGGGACCCCCGTCCCACGAAAAAATTTCCGTTAACCATCTAAACGATTGATCCTTATACGAAACAAAAATCCGTCCCCCTCCCTTGGCGAGGCTTTAAGATGCCGCCGCAGCTGATGGTGAAGGGAAAAAAGCGGATGGACGGGAAATTCGGGGCTTTCGCGCGGCGCGCGCGCGCCGGATTCTCCAAAGGGGCGAATCCGGAGAGTGCGGATAGTTTCGCTGCGCGCCGCATGAAACAAGGGAAAGTCCTCGGGCGCATGCGCCGGACTCGCCGGATTATCCGGATTTTGCGGCAAGACGCTCCGGGCGGTTTAACGTCCGGTTGCGGCGCCGCCCCGCCTTCTGCGCGCTCGCTAGTTCTGCGCCTGCAAAACCTCTGCGACGCGGCGTTGCGCGATCGGGTGGTAGCCGGCCTTCGCTTTCTCGAAGATGCGCTCGGCGGTGGCGAGGTCGCCCTTGTCTTTCAGCGCGCGATAGAGCGGATAGATGAATTTGCCGCGCCCGACGCGCGTCAGGAAGCTTTCAACGGCCGGCATCGCCGGCGCGTAACCGGCCGCGATCGCTTTCATCTGCCAGGCGAAAGCGATTTCGGCGTTGCGGCTGCTGGTCAGATCGAAAGCGAGATCGAGATCCTTGAGGCGCTCGGTGGTGACATCCGCGGGGAGGCCGTTGATGAAATGCAGCCATTCCTGCGTCGTCCATGCCGAGGCGTCGATCGTCGAAGCGGGCGCGGCGCCGTCGTACCACGCCGCGCGCGCGATCTCGACGTTTTCAAACGCTGCGGCCTTCGGGGCGGGCGTCGAGGCGGGAAGGCCCGGCGCGTCAAGCCATTCGTCGATTTCGGCAAGGCTCGCCGCGTCCGGGTTTTTTGCAACAAGGCGTTCGATCAGAAATGCGCGGAAATCATCCGTGGTCGCTGCTTTGAAAGCGAAATTCTCGAACCACGCTTTCAGGAAAGGGTCGAACGCCGCGCGGCCATAGCGCTCTTCGAGGAAGCGCAGGAAAAATTCGCCCTTGGCGTAGGCGACGTCAGAAAAGGCGTCGTCCGGGTGGTCGAGCGCCATCGGCAGGCGCAGCTGCGTCAGTTCCGGCTTCGCCTGTCCCGCGATTTCCTCTTTCAAGCCGTCGAGCGACAACGACTGCTCCATCAGCGCGCGTTCGCGGCCGTAAACGGCCTCCATCAGGCGGTTTTCTACATAGGAAGTGAGGCCTTCATTGAGCCACGCGTCGCTCCAACTCGCATTGGTGACAAGGTTGCCGGACCACGAATGCGCCAATTCATGCGCGACGACGCCGGTGAGGCTCTTGTCGCCCGCAATCAATGTCGGCGTCATGAACGAAAGGCGCGGGTTCTCCATGCCGCCGAACGGAAAGGACGGCGGCAGGATCAGAAGATCGTAACGGCCCCATTGATAGGGGCCGTAGAGCGAGGAGGCGACGCGCTCCATTTCGGGCGTGTCCGAGAACTCCGCGGCCGCCGCATCGACAACGGAGGGCTCGGCGTAAACGCCGATCGTCTCGCTCAAGGGCCGGAAGGCGATGTCGCCGGCCGCAATCGCGAGGAGGTAAGCGGGAACGGGTTGCGGCATCTGGAAAGAATAGTCACCGTCCGTCGGGCCCATGTCATTCTCGGCGCTCATCACGGCGCGCAAGTCCGTTGGCGTACGGACGATCGCCGAATAGGTCATGCGCACCGCCGGCGTATCCTGAACGGGCGCCATCGAGCGCGCGTTGATGGTCTGGTTCTGGCTGTACATGAATGGGCGTTTCCCGCCGGCGGTTTGTTCCGGCGCCACCCATTGCAGCGCTTCGGCGGCGGGACTGGTGCGATAGGCGATCCTCACCGCGGACGCGCCTTCGGGCAGCGTGATTTCGAGTTTCGATCCGAGCGCCGGGTCATCGGACCCGAGCGTGAACGGCGCCGGCGACCACGCCGCCCCGTCGCCCGCATCGACGGCGCGGATGTCGAGATCGTTGGTGTCGAGAACGAGCGTCGCGGCGGCGGGATCGAGCTTTTCGATCGTCAGCGTCGCCGTTCCGTCGAGGACCTTCTCGTCGAAGTTGACGGTCACATCGAGCGCGAGGTCGGTGACGCGCACCGCGTCGTAATTGGCGTAAGTGAAAGGGTCGCGGCGGCGGTCCTCAGCCGGCCGGGCGTCCGCGGGGAGGGGCTGATCGCCCGCTTCCGGCAAGGAGGGCCCGGCGGCGGGAGCGGCGCTGTCGCCTTCTTTTTTCCCGCAGGCGGCGAGCAAAGCAGCGGCAAGAAAGGCGGTCAGCAGCGGGTTTCTCATCAGGGCCAGTTCCTAGCGGCCGCCGCTCATAACAGGGACAGCGCGCCGGGTGCAAAGTCAGGCGGTCCCGTTCAACCGGCGCTTCGCCACACCATATACGCGCACGCCGGTCGCCGTGTTCGCCTGCAAGGCGAATTCCTTAGAAATTTATGCAAAATTTACCTTGCGCAGCTTGTCAGGCGCAGAACTTGCGCTATCCCCTGCGAACCCGCCGAAAAGTCGGTTGTGTTTCAAAGGGGTAAGCCCATGCGTTTCGTTAAGGTTATAGCCGCGGCTGCATTTGCGTCAGCGGCGGCGTTTGCGTCCGCCAGCGCCAATATCATCACCATCGGCGGCACGGCGACGATCGACTGTACGCCGAGCTGCCAGGCGATCGTCGGCGGGACGATCTCCGACATGGCCGGCCCGGGCCTTACCGGTACGCCCGGCACGCTGTCGAACATGATTGCCGATCGCTATTCGTTTGATCCGGATTCTCCAGAAGAGGTCGCGCTGGCGCTCAATGCGCTTGCCGGGTCGAGCTTTACTACCGGCGCCCGCACCAACGTTCCGGGATCAGGCGAGGACGCGTTTTCATTCACGACGTCGGCGCTCTGGGTCTCGCTCAAGCTCGCCAACACCACGATCTTTATTTTCAACAACAGCGGCGGTTCGCTGACGGTTGAGTGGGCGCGCAATGGCCTTCGTGCAGCGGGCCTCAGCAACATTACCGAGTTCGGCGAAACGGACGTCGTTCCGGTCCCCGGCGCGATCTGGCTGATGGGCGCTGGCCTTGCCGGTCTCGGCTTTGCTCGCCGCCGCAAGGCCGCGATCTAATTTACGCTGGAAAAACAGCGCTTAGGCCCGGCCTCACCGCCGGGCCTTTCTTATTGGCGGGTCAATTTGACAGGGTGTTGCCCGGCGTTTAGAGACGCCGCCTTCATGACGGGTGGCGCGCCGCCGCCGTTGAGATTGCGGGGGAATTCATTCCCCGCCGGAGCGCGCCGGATAGAGGATTTCCGTGACCAAACGCCTGAGTTCAAAATACAAGCTCGACCGCCGCATGGCGGAGAATATCTGGGGCCGGCCGAAATCGCCGGTCAACAAGCGCGAAACCGGCCCCGGCATGCACGGCGGCGCGCGCAAGCAGAAAACCTCCGATTACGGTCTGCAGCTCAAAGCGAAGCAGAAGCTCAAGGGTTATTACGGCAACATCACTGAGCGTCACTTCGAGAAAATCTATAACGACGCCATCCGCCTGCGCGGGAACTCGGCGGAGAACCTCATCGGTCTTCTCGAATGCCGCCTCGATGCGATCGTCTATCGCGCGAAGTTCGTGCCGACGGTCTTCGCGGCGCGTCAGTTCGTCAATCACGGCCACGTCAAGGTCAACGGCCGGCGCACCAATATTCCGTCCTACCGCTGCAAGGCGGGCGACGTCATTGAAGTGCAGGAAAAAGCGAAGAACATGGCGCTTGTGCTCGAAGCGCTGCAATCGGCTGAACGCGATATCCCGGACTATGTCGACGTCGATCCGAAGAAGATGACGGCGACCTTCGTGCGCGTGCCGGAACTCGCCGAGGTTCCTTATGCCGCAAAGATGGAACCGAACCTCGTCGTCGAATTCTATTCGTCGTAACGACGGCGCAATTTGCAAAAAGAAAAAGGCCGGCCTTTTTAGAGGCCGGCCTTTTTCTTTGGTCGACGTTCAGCCGCCAACCTGCGACCGCAGGTCTTCGATCAGGGCGTCAATGCCTTTGGCGCCGCCGCCATTGTTGGCGATCACCGATTTGAACTGGCTTTGCTGCTCGATCGCGAGCCAGACGCCTTCGGCGCCGGCGTCGACTATCGCCTGCGCGCCTTCCGGCGTCCGGTAGACCCGCCAGCTGACAATGAGATCGGCGAAGGGGTCGCCGGGTTTTGCGCCGACGACTTTTGAATTGACGATGATGTCGCGCGCGCTGCGATCGACCGAATCCGTCACTTCGAGTTTTTGGCCGGAATAATTTTCAAGCGTCGATTGATAGACGCCCGTCGCATATTTCCGGAACAGCGGAAAATAGGCCTCCAACTGATCGGGGCTCGCCTGGCGCACATACTGGCCGAGCGCAAATCTCGCGACGCGTTCCATATCCACATACCGGTCGACCAGCGTTTCGACCGCGGCGTTGCGGCTCGCCCGGTCGGAGTCTTCAAAGATCAGGTTCGCTTCTTCCAGAACGCCAGCGACAAAGGTTTCCGCCGCATCGTCGGCATGCGCGGGCGCGATGATGGCCGCGGAAACGGCGCCGATGACGGCGGCGCGAAGCGCGGCGGAGAAATAACTCATTCCAAAGGCTCCTTCAGGGGCTCACTCGATGTCTTCGAATTCGTCGAACGTCGGCAACGCGTCATAGTCGGCGACGCCGTTTCTGATCTCGCGCGCGCGCGCCTGCGTGTAGAAGCTGCGGAACGAGGAATAATAATCGAGCGAGTTCGCCTCGATCTCGGCGAGCGGGTCGAGCACGTTTTCGCGCGCGGACAGAAGCGTCGTTCCGGCGAGCGACAGGCGCGCAGCGTTTGCGGGCGGCGTCCGGACATAGGTAAGCGGGTTCAATCCGATTTCGACGATCGACCCGAAGGCGTCGCGCGGCGAAGACGGCCCAAGTAAGGGCAACACGAGATAGGGCCCCGAACTCACGCCCCAAACGGCGAGCGTCTGTCCGAAATCTTCAGAATGTCCGTCGATGCCCATTTGTCCCGCTGGATCGGCAAACCCGCCAGCGCCGATGGTCGAATTGATGGCGAAGCGCGACAGCGTTTTGCCGGCGCGCCCGAACTGGCCTTGCAAGATGTCATTCACGAAGACACTCGGCAATCCGAGATTGGCAAGGAAGCGGCGGATCCCGCGCCGGCCGGCCTTGGGCGTCGTGGCGCGGTAAGCTTTAGCCGCGGGGACGAAAAACAGGTCGTCAGCCGTATCGTTGAAGCCAAAAATCGTCCGGTTAAATCCCTCCCAAGGATCCGCGGGCGACGTCGCCGTTTCGGCTGACAATGAACTGCTTTCCGCTTCCTGCGCTGACGCCGGAGCCAACGCCAGCCCTAACGCCGCCGCCATTAACCAAGAGGCTCGCATTTGCGCGCGGTGTCCCTGACGCCTCATCGACTCCACCTTCTATTCTGGACGCGGACCTTGGCGGGATTGCGGATGCCTGTCTATTCCGCCCCGAACACTTACGCATCAGGATTCCGGCCGGTTTTAGCCCAAGTCTTGAGTTTCATATAAAGATATGTTTATATCTTGGCCAAAGATTGGCCGCCATGAATCTCGACCGCCAGCTCCATGTTTTTCGCGCCATTGGCGAGGAAACACGTCTGCGCATTATGGCGCTGCTGCTGCGCGGCGAGCTGACCGTTACGGAAATCACTCAGATCCTAGGGCAGAGCCAGCCCCGGGTGAGCCGTCACCTCAAAATTCTGACCGAGGCGGGCCTGATCGACAAATTTCGGGAAGGCTCCTGGATGTTCTACCGCGCATCGGCGCCTGCGCTTGACGGGGCCGAAGCCGTCATTGGCGCGGTCCGGGCGCTGAACAAGTCAGGCGATCGCGTCATCGCGCGCGACGCTGAGCGTTTCGTGCAAAGCCGCCAGGCGCGCGCCGATCTTGCCGCGGCCTATTTCGAAAAGAACGCGACGGAGTGGGACCGCCTGCGGGGCCTGCAGATCGAGGAAGCGGCGGTCGAGGCGCGCATGCGTGCGCTCATCCCGGGTCGCGTCGGCGTTTTCGTCGACCTCGGCGCAGGATCGGGGCGCATGCTGACGATATTCGCAGACGCCTATGACAAAGGGCTCGGCTTCGATCTTTCCCGCGAGATGCTGGCGGTAGCGCGCGCCAATCTCGATCGCGCGGGCGTATCGCATGCTCAAGTGCGTCACGGCGATCTTTTTGCGCTGCCGCTTGAGAGCGCCGCCGCCGATGTTGTGTGCATCCATCAGGTTTTGCACTATCTCGCCGATCCCGGCGCCGCCGTCGCAGAGGCCGCGCGTCTGCTTAAGCCCGGCGGAAAGCTCCTTCTTTCCGATTTCGCACCGCACGATCTGGAATTCCTGCGCAACGATCACGCCCATCGCCGTCTCGGCTTTCCAGACGACGAAGTGGCGGACTGGTGCGCGGCGGCCGGCTTGAATTTCGTCAAGACGGAAACGCTCGCGCCGGGCCGCGGCGACGGCAAGGCTTTGACCGTGAAGATCTGGCTCGCGGAGGCCAAAGAAGGCGTGCGCAACTTTAAAAAGCGCGTTGCGTAAGGAAACAACGATGTCCGACCTTCACGTTTCATTCGAATTTTTTCCGCCGAAAACCGAGGCGATGCAGGGAAAGCTCTGGGCGGCTGTCGAAAAGTTGAAACCGCTCGCGCCCGATTTCGTGTCAGTCACTTATGGCGCCGGCGGATCGACGCGAGAGCGAACGCACGACACCGTATCGCGCATCATCGCGGAAGCAGGCTTGCCCGTCGCAGCGCATCTCACCTGTGTCGCCGCGACGAAGGCGGAAGTCGACGAGGTCTTGCGTGAGTACTGGGCTGAAGGCGTTCGCCATCTCGTCGCTTTGCGCGGCGATCCGCCGGGCGGACCCGGCGAACGATACATCCCTCATCCGGGAGGCTATGCGAACGCCGCCGAACTCGCCGCCGGCGCGCGCAAGATCGGCGACTTCGAGATTAGCGTCGGCTGCTATCCGGAAAAACATCCTGACAGCCCGTCTACCGCCGCCGATCTCGACATGCTGAAGCGAAAAATTGACGCCGGCGCGACGCGCGGCATCACGCAGTTCTTCTATGACAACGAGGTTTATTATCGCTACCTCGACCGCGTTCGCGCGGCCGGCGTGACGATCCCCATCGTGCCCGGCATCATGCCGATCACGAATTTTACCGGACTTCGGAAAATGGCGGACACCTGCGGCGCGACTATTCCGGGCCGCCTCGTGAAGCTCTTTCAAACGCTTGATGACGACCCCTCGACTCGCTTGCTCATCGCCGCGACGGTCGCGGCGGAGCAGTGCCTCGCGCTAGCGGAACAGGGCGTGAAGCATTTCCATTTTTACACGCTCAACCGCGACGATCTTGCCTACGCGCTTTGCATGATGCTGGGCGTGCGGCCGAAGCCGGTCAAAAAGGCGGACGCGGCCGCATGACGCTTCCGACCTTTGTCAATATCGGCGAGCGGACCAACGTCACCGGCTCGGCGAAGTTCCGAAAACTCATCCAGGACGAACGCTACGAAGAAGCGCTCGCGGTTGCGCGCCAGCAGGTCGACGCGGGCGCGCAGGTCATTGACGTCAACATGGACGAAGGGATGCTCGACGGGGTGGCGGCGATGCGCCGGTTCCTGCGTCTCATCGCATCGGAGCCCGACATCTGCCGCGTGCCGGTGATGATCGATTCTTCGAAGTGGGAAGTGATCGAGGAGGGTCTCAAGAACGTTCAGGGAAAGGCGATCGTCAATTCGATTTCATTGAAGGAAGGCGAAGAAGCGTTCTTCGCGCATGCCCGCAAAGTGATGCGCCACGGCGCTGCCGTCGTCGTCATGGCCTTTGACGAGAAAGGGCAGGCTGACACCGCCGCCCGCAAGATCGAAATTTGCGCGCGCTCTTATCGCCTCCTCGTCGACAAGCTCGGCTTTCCGGCAGATGACATCATCTTCGACCCCAATATTTTTGCGGTGGCGACGGGTATCGAGGAGCACAACAATTACGCTCTCGATTTCATCGAGGCGACGCGCGCGATCAAGGCGACATTGCCCGGCGCGCGCGTCTCGGGCGGCGTTTCCAATATTTCCTTTTCGTTTCGCGGCAATGATCCCGTCCGCGAAGCGATGCATTCGGTTTTCCTCTTTCATGCGATCAAAGCCGGCATGGATATGGGGATCGTCAACGCCGGTCAGCTCGCGATCTACGATGAAATACCGCCGCACCTGCGCGAGCCTGTCGAAGACGTCATTCTCAATCGCCGCCCCGACGCAACCGAGCGGCTTCTAGACGTCGCCGCGCAGTTCAAGGGCGAAGCGGGAAGAAAAACGGAAGCGGACCTTTCCTGGCGCGAGACCACGGTCGAAGAGCGTCTGAAACACGCGCTCGTCAAGGGCATCACCGAGTTCATCGTTGAAGACACGGAAGAGGCGCGCTCAAAGCTCGGACGCCCTCTTTATGTCATCGAGGGGCCCTTGATGGACGGCATGAATGTCGTCGGCGACCTATTCGGATCGGGAAAGATGTTCCTGCCGCAGGTCGTGAAATCCGCGCGCGTCATGAAGCAGGCGGTCGCCTATCTGACGCCCTTCATGGAGCAGGAGAAAAAGGAACAAGGCCTCGAACAGGGCAAGTCTAACGGCAAGATCCTGATGGCGACTGTCAAGGGCGACGTGCACGACATCGGGAAGAACATCGTCGGCGTCGTCCTCCAGTGCAACAATTACGAAGTCATCGATCTTGGCGTCATGGTGTCCGCCGACAGGATCCTGACGGAAGCAAAACAGCGTCAGGTCGACATCATCGGCCTTTCCGGCCTTATCACGCCAAGCCTTGACGAGATGCGCCATGTCGCCGCGGAAATGAAGCGGCTGAATTTCACCGTGCCGTTGCTCATCGGCGGGGCGACGACCAGCCGCGCGCACACGGCGGTCAAAATCGCGCCGAACTACGATCACGGCGTCGTCTACGTGACGGACGCTAGCCGCGCCGTTGGTGTCGCCGGAACGCTGGTCTCGAAAGAGCGGCGGCCGGCCTACCTCGCCGAGATAAAAACGGACTATGACCGTATTCGTGAAGAGCATGCGAAAGGCCGCGAGCGCAATCCGCGGATCGCGCTTGCCGCCGCGCGCGCGAATGCGCCGAAAATCGATTGGGCGGCTTACACGCCCCCCACACCGTCCTTTACGGGCGTACGAGCCTTTCGGAATTACGATCTGGCGACGCTGGCGCAGTATATCGACTGGACGCCGTTCTTCGCCTCATGGGATCTCGCAGGGCGCTACCCGCGTATTCTGGAGGATGAGATCGTCGGTGAAGCGGCGCGAGGGCTTTTCGCCGACGCGCAAAAGCTCCTCGCCGATGTGATCGCCAACAGACGCTTGACGGCGCACGGCGTCGCCGGGTTTTGGCCCGCGAATGCTGTTGGCGACGACATCGAACTCTATGCCGACGAAAGGCGCGCCGAGCCGATCGCCGTGCTCCACGGCCTGCGACAACAGATCGCCAAGCGGGAAGCAGGCGCGCCCAATTTCTGCCTGTCGGATTTTGTCGCGCCGAAGGAAACCGGCAAGAGCGACTATATTGGCGCCTTCGCGGTGACCGCCGGCGTCGGGGAAGACGCGCTTGCCGCAAGTTTCGACAAGGCGAACGACAATTATTCCTCGATCATGGCCAAAGCGATTGCGGACCGCCTCGCGGAAGCTTTCGCTGAGCATCTCCATGCGCGTGTTCGCCGCGAGCTTTGGGGCTATGCGCGCGCTGAGAAGAGCAGCGTCGAAGACATGATTGCGGAGAAGTATCAGGGCATTCGCCCGGCGCCGGGCTATCCCGCGCAGCCCGACCATACGGAGAAAGCGACGCTATTCCACTTGCTCAACGCCGGCGAGAACGCGGAAATGGCGCTGACGGAGAGCTACGCGATGACGCCGCCGTCATCCGTAAGCGGGCTTTATTTCAGCCATCCCAAATCGCTTTATTTCGGCGTCGGCAATATCGCGCGCGATCAGGTCGAAGATTATGCGCGCCGCAAGAAATTGCCGGTCGCTGAAGTGGAAAGATGGTTGTCGCCGATCCTCGGTTATGACGCCTAGAATGAGTAAGCGCCGCCCAGTGCGAGCATTATGACCATAAAACCAGCGCCGCACAGGAAACCGCCGCCGACGATACGCAACTGATCGAAGAGCGTGCTCATGGAGACCCCCTCTGGTCAGCGCCCGAACGCCGGGCGTGGAACATTCGCGCGAACACGCATTTCAGAAAACCGCCGAAAATTCGGCATTGCGCATCTCTTGCGCATGGGGCGCCCCAAGCTGCGGCGCGGGTTGAACAAATTAATTTTCCCACAGCGGCCCGGCCCGCTCCTCTTTGCGCAACCATTGCGTACGCGCGCCAGCGCTCGCGTTCCTTATGAAGGCGCGGTAAGAGCCGTCTCGCCATGAAGTTTTCAGACCGCCTCCTCGAAGCTCTTGATCTTGCGCACCGCAAAACGCTCGGCGCGGCGTTTGACGCGCTTGCCGGCATGAAGGCGCGCCGCGACGAGGAGACCTTTTCGATCGCCCTCATCGGGTTGTCGGCGAAGATCGCCAAAGCCGACGGCGCTGCGACTGACGCGGAGTTCGCCGCTTTCCGGAAATTTTTCGATTTTCCTGAAAGCGAAGCGAGCAAAGTGCGGATGATTTACGACCTCGCCAAGCAGGACGTGGCGGGCTTTAGCCATTATGCCGGGCAGGTCGGCAAGCTTTTCGATCATGATCGCGCAATCCTGGAAGATGTGATCGACTGCCTCCTTTACGTTGCGCTGGCTGACGGCGCAGCGCACCCTCAGGAGCTCTCCCTCATCGAAGCGGCTGCGAAGTCTTTCGGAATTGAGCCCGCATGCTGGCGGCGCCTCAAGGCGGCGCATTTCGGCGTCGAGAAGGACGACCCCTATGCGGTGCTCGGTCTTGAACCTGGCGCTGACGCCGCTGCTGTGCAGACCCGTTATCGGGACCTGATGCGGCAAAATCATCCCGATGTTCTCGTCGCGCGCGGGGTGCCGGCCTCGCTCTTAAAAATTGCCGACGGGCGCGCGGCCGCCATCAACGCCGCCTATGATGCGATCCTGGCAGAAAACCGGCGTTAACCAGACGGCGTTTCGCCATCATTCCCGCTTAAGGCGAGCGCACTAACTTGGCGCATCGGGCGCCGCTTTTGCTGGACGGTGGCGCCCAAAGGCGCCAATCTTGAAGGCGTGGTGCAAGGCGTGGTGTGGCGTATGCCGGACGAAGTTAACGGGTTAGGGCGCGATCTGATGAAAGCGACAGATTCGGGCGCGCTTTCAGGTATTTATGACGCAGTTCTGTTTGTCGCCGTGCTCGGATTTTCGGCCGTTGCCCTGCTCGCTTTTGCGCTCGCTGCACCGCTCGCCATTGCGGTCTCCGCAGTCGCCGGGGCGGCGTCCGCCATTTTCGCCAGCGCTAAAAATCGTGGCGGCTGGCAGGCGGCGACCTCGGCTTGATCGACAGGCCTGCGCCGGGTTTTTCGGCGCGATTGCCGCCGTCTCCGGTGCGGCTTAAAGCCTCGACGCTCTTACTGACCTTTCCGGGGCCCCCACTTGAGCGCGCGCGAGCTGACCATCCTTCTCGCCATGTGCGTGATCTGGGGTTTCCACTACGTCGTCATCAAGGCGGCGATGACGGAAATTCCGCCGGTCTTTTACGCCGCCCTCCGCATGACGCTCGTCGCCGCGGTGCTAGCGCCCTTTTTGCGGTGGCGAGCCGGCAAGATGAGTTATGTGCTGCTGGCCGCCCTTTGCTTCGGCGCGTTTAACTATGTTTTTCTGTTCATAGGCGTTTCGCTCGCCAGCGCGTCCGCGAGCGCAATCGCCAATCAGCTTTATGTGCCGTTCGCGACAATACTCTCGGTCATTTTCCTGAAGGAGCGCATCGGCTGGCGTCGGATCACCGGCATCGCACTCGCCTTTGCTGGCGTCGCAGTCATTGTCTCCTCACGCGGCGAGGCGCCGCCGGAAGTGCGCCTTGGCATTGGCGTCGGTCTCGTCGCGATGGCGACGGTAATCGAAGCCGCGGGGTCAATCCTTGTGAAGAAGGCTTCCGGCTTCAAACCATGGGAGCTTCTTGCCTGGTTCGGCGCGGTCGGTGCGCCTTGCCTATGGGCGGTCACCTTTACGATTGAGCGGGATCAGTTTGCAGTTCTTGCGGCGAGCGATCTGAAGCTTGTCATCGCCGCCATCCTTTATTCGGCGCTTCTTGCCTCGATCCTCGGCCATACTACCTATTATTGGCTGCTGCAGCGCCGGCCGGTTTCGGAAGTCGCTTCCTCAAGTCTCCTGACGACCTTTCTCGCCGTGGCTTTCTCCATCATGGTTCTGGACGAGCCGCTGACGTCGGCGATCGTGCTCGGCGGGGTGATGACGCTTGTCGGCGTCGGCGTCGTCGTGCTGCGCGCTCCGGCGACGGCGCCTCAGCCGGGCGCGCCGGAAGCCGTGGTCATTCGCGTGGAGCCAAAGCCATGAAGAGGCCGCAAATCGTGGAGAGACCCTCGCCGAATTTTGACGAGCGCGGGCGCGCCGTCGATATGATCGTGCTCCATTACACAGGGATGCTCACAGGCGCCGAAGCGATGGCGCACTTGACCGACGCGGCGTCGAAAGTTTCGTGTCACTATCTCGTCGAAGAAGATGGAACGATCTTCGGCCTCGTGCCGGAGGGAAAGCGTGCCTGGCATGCCGGCGTTTCAAGCTGGAATGGCGACATCGAGACGAATGCGCGCTCGATCGGCATCGAGATTGTCAATCCGGGGCATGAATGGGGCTACAGAAAATTTCCTGTGAAACAGATCGACATGGTCGTCGCGCTCGTCAAGGACATCCGTACACGGCATAATGTGCCTATTTCAAATCTACTGGGCCATTCAGACGTCGCGCCGCAGCGAAAAGAAGACCCCGGTGAGCTGTTCCCTTGGAAACGCTTGGCGGAGGAGGGGCTCGCCATTGGTCCCTTTGAAGGCGATCCCGATCCGTCAATCAGCTATGACGACGCGCTCGCCTTGTTGCGCGCCATTGGTTACGACGCGCCCGACAAGGCCCACGCCGCCGCGCTTGTCGCGTTTCAGCGGCGCTTCTGCCCGGAAGCGCTCGCGCAAGGATTCAGCCCGCTCACGAAAGCGGCGCTGAAATGGGCGGCGCAGCGCTTCGCTTGACCGGCGCGCATCGGCGGCCCACATCACTTTTCGCGTCAGACGGCCGGACGGCCGCTCCCTTAAAGGGAGAGGAAAGTCCGGGCTCCATGGAGACAGGGCGCCGGGTAACGCCCGGCCGGCGTGAGCCGAGGGATAGCGCCGCAGAGATTGAACCGCCCCTTTCAAGGGGTAAGGGTGAAAAGGTGCGGTAAGAGCGCACCGCTGCTTCGGTAACGAGGCAGGCATGGCAAGCCCCGCCCGGAGCAATGCCGAATAGGGATCGCGCGCCCGTGCAAACGGGCAGGGGCGTCTTCGCTCCGAGCGGTCCGGGTTGGCAGCTGGAGGCGGCGCGCAAGCGCCGTCCAAGAGGAATGGCCGTCCCTTCGCGAGAAGGACAGAACCCGGCTTACAGGCCGTCTGACGCGTTTTTTTTGATTGCCTTGACGGCGGCGCATCTGACGGCAATGGCAAGTCGTGGGCGTTCAAACGCCGCACTCTTCGCTTAAATTTTCAGAGATGCGGTCCAGGAATTGGTTCGGTCGGCGTAGTCATTGTGAGTCTACAGCCTAAACTTTCACGCAGTGAGTTATATCGTCCTGTATCAGGATATCTTCCTCGCCGAGGAGAGAGGCTAAATCGCGAAAAGCTGAAACCGCGATCGCGTCGTACCGCATCAACTCGTCAAGCGGCACATTAAGATCCGGCGCATCCCGGCGCCACATTGCAAGCTTGTATAAGACGCCTTTTATTGAGGATGCTTTGACCGCGACAGCGCGCCGCATTATGGCCGACTGGGTATCAATTACCCGGTCATAGCAGGCGCTGTCCGCCGCACTGTGGCCTGCTCGTCCGTAGCATTCGAGCGCGGCGTCAGCCGCGCGATACATTCGAAAAAGCGATTCCAGTTGCTGATCGCCGCCGGTATTGATGACGGGTTGGGTATTTGCGGTGTCGAATGCGCGGCGTAATTCGCTCTTTGTCACAACGAGGCGCCAATCCTGCTGATTTCACAAAATCGTTAGAACGGCCATGCCAAATCGTATGTCACGTAAAATGCGGACAACTTTAATCGCGGCGGCCGCCTCCAGATCTTCAACATGCTTTTTGCGCGTGCGAAGGAGAAAATTCCGACTTTCCGAATAAGCTGTCCAATGCCGAATGGGGAGAAGAAGTCGGACGATCGCGGCTGCAGCGCGGAGGCGCTTGGCTGCTGAGAGGTAGCGCGTTCTTCGTTCAATTCGGGCAGATCAGCCCGCGGCGCAGCGCTTCGATAACCGCTTCAATGCGGGTCTCCACCGCCAACTTGTTCGCTGAACGCTCGATGAGCGTCCTGACGGTGCTCGGCGCGATCCCGAGATCGCGCGCTATTTCCTTGTCAGATCTGCCAGTCGACGCCAGCCTTAGAACTTCGATCTCGCGCGCGCTGAGCGACGCTGAGGCCGCGTTCAAACGGATGTCGGCAAGCCTTTGGGCCGTGACCTCCACAATCTGGCGAGTTGCGTCAATTTTCGGATTCGAGTGCGATGCCGATGAGTTGCTGAAACCGAGGACCGCGTATTTGAACGAACCATGGCGCGGCACGACGAAAAAGCCCGCCGCTTCCCTAATTCCTGCGTCGTAGGCGGCGCGCATCAAGCGAGACTCAGGGGACGCCGGTTCGCTTGATTTGAAGAGAGATCCAATCCGGACGGGATTTCCGGATTGTATGGCCCTCTTGAGCGCCGGGTCGCGCTTTATGCCGATCTCGCCAAAATAGATCGCATCAACGGCGGAAGGAAAATCTGAATAGAGCGGCTGGTTTCCGCGGAAATTGTGAAACATAACGGCGGTCGCCCCGACGTCGGCGAACCACTCATTTGCCGTGTCCATGATCGATCCGACTGACTGGCAATTCCCCAGCGCCTCCCGAAGCCTTTGCGACGACACCATTTTCCACGCTACTCGTTACAACACCGAACGCTATCGGTCGGCGAAGTGGGACGAGTTGGGCCGGCTGTCTGTCACGTATTCGGAGGACAAGCGCGGGATGAATTGTCACGGCAGGATCAGCCCGAAGCTAATTGCTGTCAGGACCGCTTCGACACGGTTGGTGACTTCGAGCTTGGAAAACGCCCGTCGGACAAGAGTGTCGATCGTGTTGTTGGAAACGCCGAGCGTTCGGGCGATCGCTTGATTGCTTTTCCCGCGCGCGATCAGCTCAAGGACTTCAACTTCGCGCGGCGACAGCAAAGGATCCGGCCGCGGCGCCGTCAGATTATTGTATTGAAGATGATACTCCTGACTAAGGGATCGCAGTTCCAAAATTTTCTCGTCGCTAATGCTGAAGCCCTGACGCGAGGTCGCGAGCCCGAAGACAGCGAAATCGCCCGGTTTTGCGAAAATGGGAAGGAATAGAATTTCACGAAAGCCCGCCTCCCGCAGGTCATTCACAAATTCTCCTTGCCGGGCGGTCAGATTTGGGTCGCGCTCAAACTCCGTCATCTGGAACGGCGCTGCGCGTTTTTGGGCTTCCATGACGCCCGGTCTGTCGCGACTGTAGCCCTTCTCAGCATATCGCTTGAGCCATTCGGAAGTGACGTTGCGGATCCTTACGCCCGTATCGCCCGGTATGCGGCGAAACTGTTGAGCGACATGGACATAATAAACCTGCTCGAAACCGTAACCCCGCACCGTCTCGATGAAGGACCGCGTTATCCGGCCAAGATCTACATCTCGGGCCGCATCGCTCTTGGCGGCGTAGGCGCTCTTTGGCATTGGTTGCCTTCGTTCCCTTGCTGAGACTTTGCCTCACGCAGACTGAAACGCAGGCCAACCATCAGCATACCAAGTTCAATTCGATCTCGATGGGGCCTTGAAAAGAGTACTAAATCAGGCGGTCAATGCAAGTCGGATAATGACGGCGGCCGGAGTAGGAAATGTCGTATTTTTCGCAGCAAAGGCCCGCCGCCACGCGCTTTGTGCAGCGCCGCGTCGCCGGCGCCTCGGACATTGACGGCTTCAACCACGTCAACAATGCGCGCTATATCGACTGGGCGAACGAGATCGCGTGGGCGCATTCGAATGCGTTGGGGTTGTCGATGGAGGACTATCGGCGGATCGGCGTTGGCTGCGTCGTCTGGCGCCATGAATTCGACTATGTCGCGCCGGTCGTCCTCGGCGATGAGATCGACGTCGCGACCTGGATCGCCGAGAACGACAATCGCGTTCGCCTTGTCCGCGCCTATGAAATGCGCAACGCCGCGACCGGGCGCGTCGTATTCCGGGGACGGACGACCTTCGTCTCCATTGACATGAAATCTGGCAAGCCGGCGCGCATGCCGACCGAATTCATCGCCGCCTATAAGCCCGCGCAAGGAGCCTGACGCCATGCCCTCATTCGACATTGCCTCGGACGTCGATCTCCCCGAAGCGGAAAACGCCATCGCCAATGTGATGCGCGAGATTGCGACGCGCTATGACTTCAAGGGATCGAAATCGACGGTCGAACTGAAAGACGGCCTCATCACCATCAACGCCGACGATGACCTGAAGCTGAAACAAATGCACGAGCTCTTGCAGGGACACATGCAAAAGCGCGGCATCGGGCCGGGCTCGCTCGATTATCAGAAAGTCGAGAAGGCGGCGGGCCAGTCCGTGCGCCAGGTCGTGAAGCTGAAACAGGGCATCGACAAGGAACTCGCGAAAAGCCTCGTCAAGGCGATCAAGGACGAAAAATTCAAGGTTCAGGTCGCCATTCAGGGCGAGGAATTGCGCGTCACCGGCAAGAAACGCGACGACCTTCAGGAGGTGATCGCCTTCGTTCGCGCCATGAAGACCGAGCAGCCCTTGCAGTTCAAGAACTTCCGCGACTAAGGAGGGAAAGGAAAGCGGGAGCAGCGCCATGTCAGACCTCGATCAGGGCATTCTCGACATCATCAAGGGCCACGCGGTCGGCCTCACTGCGCCGCCGACGCGCGACACCCTCATCACCGATCTTGGCATCGACAGTTTCGCCGTCATTGAGATCATCTATGAGATCGAGGAAAAGCTCGGCCTCGAGATTCCGTTCAACGCCAATGAAAACCCGCTGGCGGACAAGAAGACGGTCGGCGATCTTGTCGATGTCGTGAAGCAGCTCGCCGGGAAGGCGTAAGTGGCAAGGCGCGTCGTCGTCACCGGCCTCGGCGGCGTCTGCGCGACCGGCGCCAATGTCGCGGAATTCTGGTCGAACGCGAAGCGCGGCGTTTGCGGCATCTCGCGGCGCACGCTGACCGCGGGCGTTGACTATTCGATCACGCTCCCCATCGCGCCGATTGACGGGTTTGAGGCGCGCGTCGAGGGCCTCGGGCGCGAGATGACGCGCGCCGACCGCTTCACGCAGCTCGCCGTCGCCGCGGCGGATGAGGCGGTGAAGGACAGCGGCGTCGATTTCGCGAACGGATTGGGCGAGCGTACGGCGGCGATCATCGGCACCGGCATCGGCGGCCAGACGACGTTCGACGCCGCCTATCTCGCGATGATGAAGCACGGGAAGAAGCCCCATCCCCTGTCGATTCTGAAGATCATCCCGAACGCGCCCGCGAGCCATCTCTCGATCCGCTTCGGGCTCAAAGGCCCCGCCTTCGCCATCTCCTCGGCCTGCGCATCCGGCGCCCATTCGATCGGCGTCGCCGCCGACATGATCCGCTTCGGCACGGCCGACGCCGCGCTCGCCGGCGCGTCGGAGGCGTTGCTCACCTACGGCGCGATGGAGACGTGGAAGGCGATGCATATCATGTCGGATGAGCTGTGCCGCCCGTTCTCAAAGAACCGCAAAGGCCTCATCATCGGCGAAGGCGCGGGCGTTCTGGTGCTCGAAGAGATGGAGGCCGCGAAGAAGCGCGGCGCGAAAATCTACGCCGAGCTTGCCGGCTTCGGCATGAACGCCGACGGCAAGGACATGATCAACCCGGCGGTCGAAGGCGCGGCGGGCGCGATGAAGACGGCGTTGGAGGGAGTGGAGGGTGTCGATCCCGCGCGCGTCTACATCAACGCCCACGGCACCGGCACGCTGCTGAATGACCCGACCGAAACAAAGGCGATCCGCTCCGTCTTCGGCGCAGGCGCCGACGCGCTCGTCGTCTCTTCGACGAAGTCGATGCACGGGCATCTCCTGGGCGCGGCCGGCGCCATCGAGGCGATCGCCGCGATCAAGGCCCTCGAAGAAGGCGTCATCCCCCCGACGATCAACTACGACGAGCCGGACCCGGCCTGCGACCTCGACTATTGCCCCAACGAAGCGCGCGAGCGGCGGGTGGATCTCGCGGTGTCGAATTCGTTTGCGTTCGGGGGGCTCAATGCGGTGGTGGCGTTTCAGCGGGTGTGAGGGGCATGATTTGGGAATAAATCTCCCCTCGCTCATCCCGGCGAAAGCCGGGAACCAGCACCGCGGACGTCAAGCAAATCGGCCATTTCTGGATCCCG
>CAZHUI010000065.1:0-18989 GCA_964535605.1 uncultured Caulobacterales bacterium | reverse complement strand
GAAGATTTCAGCGGCCGCCGCCGCGTTGATCGCAGCGACCGCCATCGGCGCCTGCACGAAAAAACCCGAGACGGGCGCGCCTTCAGCGGACGCCGTCGCGGAAGCGCCAAAGACGGCCTATGGGACGTGGGGCGTCGATACGACCCAGGGCGATCCCGCCGTGCGCCCGGGCGATGATTTCGCCCGCTACGCCAACGGCAAATGGCTCGACAATTTTGAAATCCCGGCGGACCTCCCGGGCTTCGTCTCCTTTACGAAATTGCGCCTCGACGCCGAAGGCGACGTCAGGGCCATCGTCGAGGAAGTCGCCGCGAAATCGTCCGAACCCGGATCGCTGGAGCAGAAGGTCGGCGGCTATTTCAGATCGTGGATGGACGCGGACAAAGCGAATGCGCTAGGCGCGGCGCCGTTGAAGCCCCATCTCGACAAGATTTACGCGGCCGCTTCGCGCGACGACCTGATGAAACTTTTCGGCAGCGTTCATCATCAGGGCCCGGCCGGCTTTGGCATCATCCCCGATCCCGCCGACACCACGCGCTACATCGCCTTTGTCGGGCAGGCGGGCATCGGCCTACCCGACCGCGACTATTATCTGAAGACGGACGGCAAATTCCCCGAATATCGCGACGCTTACAAAACCTATATCGCGAAGATTTTCGATCTTGCCGGGATCGAGGGCGGCGCGGCCAAAGCCGACGCCATCCTCGCCTTCGAAACGAAAATCGCCGAAGTTCACTGGACCCAGGAAGACAGCCGCAACATCCAGAAAATCTATAACCCGATGTCGGCGGAGCAACTCGCCGCGCTCGCTCCGGAAATGAATTGGGCGCTGATGTTCGACAATCTCGGCCTGTCGTCGGTTCCGACCTATCTGGTCGCGCAGCCTTCGGCGATCGACAAGGAAGCGGAAATTTTCGCAGCCGCCGATGAGGCGTTCCTGAAGGACTGGCTCGCCTTCCATTTCATCAACGCCAACGCGCAATATCTGTCGGCCGACTTCGATGACGCCAGTTTCGACTTCTTCTCAAAGACGCTGCGCGGCATTCCCGAAAAGCGCGAACGCTGGAAGCGCGGCATCAACCAGATCGACGCCTCGCTCGGCGAAGCGGTCGGCCAGATCTATGTCGATCGCCATTTCCCGCCGGCGAACAAGGCGTCGATGGACGCGCTCGTCAAGAACCTGATCGACGCGTTCCGCGAGCGGCTTGAAAATAACGAATGGATGGACGAGGCGACGCGCGAGCAGGCGCTGCTCAAGCTCTCAACCTTTGAGCCGAAGATCGGCTACACGACGAAGTGGACGGATTATTCGAGCCTGTCGATCGGCGACGGGCTCCTCGACAACGCGCTTGCGCTCGCCGAATTCGGCTGGCGCGACCAGGTGAAAGAACTCGGCAAACCGGTCGACCGCGAAAAGTGGCCCTACCCGCCGCAGACGGTGAACGCCTCCTACAATCCGCTTCTGAACCAGATCACCTTCCCGGCCGGCATCCTGCAGCCGCCCTTCTTCGATCCGAACGCCGACCCCGCCGTCAATTACGGCGCGATCGGCGCTGTCATCGGTCATGAGATCGGCCATGGCTTCGACGATCAGGGCCGGGAGTTCGACGAGAAAGGCCGCATCCGCAATTGGTGGAGCGAGGCTGCGAACGCCGCCTTCAAGCAGAAGACCGACAAGCTCGGCGCGCAGTACGATTCCTACGAACCCCTGCCCGGCGAGCGGATCTCCGGCGAACTGACAATGGGCGAGAATATCGGCGACCTTGGCGGGCTCCAGATGGCCTATGCCGCCTACTACCGCCATCTCGACCAGACTTCGGGGGGCGTCGCGCCGGTGATCGACGGTCTTACCGGCGACCAGCGCTTCTTCCTCGCCTGGGCGCAGGTCTGGCAGGGCAAGTACCGCGACGACGAGGCCCGCCAGCGGCTCGAAACCGATCCGCACAGCCCACCCTATTACCGGATCAACGGCGTCGTCCGGAATCTCGACGCCTGGTACGAGGCCTTCGGCGTGACGCAGGAAGACGACCTTTACTTGCCGCCAGAGGAGCGCGTGCGCATCTGGTAGCGCTTGAAGCGCGCCGCAAGGCCTCCTATTTTAGCAATTGAGGGGCATCGGCCGCCTGCATCCGCAGGCGGCCGATGCGTTCTATAGGACCCGAGACCATGGAAAAGGTTCCAATGACCGCCGGCGGCTACGCCCGGCTGGAAGACGAATTGAAGCGGCTCAAGAACATTGAGCGGCCCGCCGTGATTCAGGCGATTTCCGAGGCGCGCGCCCATGGCGACCTGTCGGAAAACGCCGAATATCACGCGGCCAAGGAACGTCAGGCCTGGATCGAGGGCCAGATCCTCGAATTCGAGGACAAGTTCTCGCGCGCGGAAATCATCGACGTCTCAAAGCTCGCGGGCGACACCGTGAAATTCGGCGCGACGGTCGTTCTGATCGATGAAGACACCGAACAGAAAAAAACCTGGCAGATCGTCGGCGACTACGAAGCCGACGTGAAGTCCGGGAAAATCTCGATCTCCTCCCCGATCGCCCGAGCCCTCATCGGCAAGAAGAAGGGCGATACGGTCGAGGTCGCCGCGCCGGGCGGCTCCCGAAACTATGAAATCGGCCGGGTGCAGTTCGTTTAAGGCCGGTCCTGCGGCCGGATCCGGCTTGACAGTCGAAGGCCCGGGCCTATGGTCCTCGCCTTCGATTTAACCCCCCGGCCCTGCGAAAGCGGGCCGACAGGAGCCTTGAGCCATGCCCAAGCCGACAACGGTCAAAATCCGCCTGAACTCCACCGCGGACACCGGTTTCTTCTACGTCACGAAGAAAAACTCGCGGACGATGACGGAAAAGCTCGTGCTGAAAAAGTACGATCCGGTCGCGAAGAAGCATGTTGAATTCAAGGAAGGCAAGATCAAGTAACTGATCGCCGATCACACGATGAAAAGCCGCCCCGCCGGGCGGTTTTTTTTCGCCGGCGCTCAGGCCGCAGCGGTGGTGATGACGCGGTTGCGCCCGCCTGATTTGGCGGCGTAGAGCGCCTCGTCGGCGCGCTTGATGAGCTTTTGCGCGCTGTCGTCTTTCGGGCCTTCTTCTGTCGAAGAAATCCCGATCGAAACCGTCACCGCAATTTCCTCGCGCCCGCCGTTGATCGGCACCTTGTGCTGCTCGATTTCGGTGCGCAGCCGTTCCGCGACAATGCCGGCGAAGTTCCGGTCGGTGTCCGGCATGGCGACGAGGAATTCCTCGCCGCCATAGCGGCAGGCGAGATCGATGCCGCGCACCGAGCCTTTGATGCGCTCCGAGATTTCCTGGATGACCTTGTCGCCGATGTCGTGGCCGTGCGTGTCGTTGATGCGCTTGAAGTGGTCGATGTCGAGGATCATCAGCGCGAGCTGGCGCCCTGTCCAGAACGCGCGGTCAAACATCGCTGACAGGTGGCTGGCGAGATAACGGCGGTTGTAGAGCCCCGTGAGCTGGTCGGTGACCGCCATTTCAAGGCTCGCCTCAAAGGTCGATCTCAGCCGGTCGATATAGCGCTTGCGCCGCAGCTGCGTGGTCACGCGCGCCGTCAGTTCGTTGCGATCGACGGGCCGCGAGAGATAGTCCGTCACCCCGATATCGAGCGCGCGCACGAGCTTGCGCGTGTCCCCCTGCCGGACGATGGCGAGAAGCGGCGTCAGGCGCGTTTCTTCAAAGCTTCGGATCGAGGAGCACAGGCGCAAGGGGTCCGTCGCCTCGATCGACATGTTGACGATAACGAGATCGAAATCGCCCGATTTCGCGCGGCTGAGGGCGACTTCGGGATCGGTTTCGACCGCCACGTCATAAGCCTCGCCGAGGAGCGACTTGATGCGGTCGGCCTGATCTTCCTGATCGTCGATAAGGAACAGCCGCGGTTTCTGGGTGTCGTCGGCGTCGAGGTCGATATCGGCGACGACGCCCAGATTCTTGCCGGTCGCGTAACGCATCCGGAGTTCGTCGGTCATCATTTTGAGGCGCGTCAGACTGCGGACGCGGGCGAACAGGGCGACATCCTCGACGGGCTTGGTGAGAAAATCGTCGGCGCCGGCTTTGAGGCCCGCCACGCGGTCCTGCTGCTGGTCGAGCGCCGTCACCATGACGACCGGGATATGCGCGGTTTCCGGCGTCGTCTTCAGGATACGGCAAGCCTCGAAGCCGTCCATGCCGGGCATCATGACGTCGAGAAGGATGATGTCGGGCTGGTCCGCTTTCGCGCGTTCGACGGCTTCGCGGCCCGAAAACGCCCCGACGACGTCGAAATACTCCGCGCGGAGTTTCGCTTCGAGCAGTTTGACGTTGGGTTCGAGGTCGTCGACGACCAATACACGCGCCGTCATCGAAGCTCCGCCGGATTCCGAAAAGGGTCAGGATTAAGGCTAATCCAAATACCTTTTCACTTTCTCAAGAAAGGAAACGATGGAGATCGGCTTCGAGATGTAGTCGCGGCAGCCTCCCGCGCGAATTCGTTCCTCATCGCCCTTCATCGCAAAAGCCGTGACGGCGATGACCGGGATGGCCGCGAGGCGCGGGTCCTTAAGAATTTCTTGCGTCACCTGAAGCCCCGAAACCTCCGGAAGCTGAATGTCCATCAAGATGAGATCCGGCCGCTGGCGGCGCGCCGCGTCGAGGGCTTGAGGGCCCGTGCGCGCCTGGATGACGTTATAGCCGTGCGCTTCGAGAAGGTCGTTGAACAGCTTCATGTTGAGCTCGTTGTCTTCGACAACGAGAACGGTCTTGGCGCGCGTCGCCGGTGTTTTGGTCTCCATGGTCGCCATGGTCAGCATGTGAATTTCCGGACGCTTCAAGGTAACCGATGTCGCTAATATCGCAGGCAAGGTATTAATCGATTGTTTATCCGCCGGACCCGCGCCCGGAGCGCGCCGGCGCCGGGAACCGCGCTGTGGCTGAAAAGACAGTTAATTCCGCCCTTTGCAGGGCTTGCGGCGCCCGCTTCATGGAAAGCGGCCGCGGCGCCTGCCCGGTCTGCGGCTCAAGACGAATCATCGCCCATCCGGCGCTTTTCGAGCTGACGATCGCGCATATCGACTGCGACGCCTTCTATGCCGCGATCGAGAAACGCGACGACCCTTCCCTCGCCGACCGGCCGGTCATTGTCGGCGGCGGCGTGCGCGGCGTCGTCACGACAGCCTGCTATGTCGCGCGTACTTATGGCGTCAAATCGGCGATGCCGATGTTCAAGGCGCTGAAGGCCTGCCCCGGCGCCGTCGTCATCAAGCCGAATTTCAAGAAATACGCCGAGGCGGCCCGGCAGGTCCGGGCGCTCATGGAAAGCGCGACGCCGCTGGTCGAGCCGGTGTCGATCGACGAGGCGTTTCTCGACCTTTCCGGCACCGAGCGTTTGCACCGCCGGTCGCCGGCCGAAACGCTCATCGCGCTCCAGCGCGAGATCAAGCGGGAGGTCGGCATCACCGTGTCCGTCGGGCTCAGCGCCAACAAGTTTCTCGCCAAGCTCGCCTCCGACCTCGACAAGCCGGAGGGATTTTCCGTGATCGGAGCAACGGATGCGGCGGCGCGCCTCGCCCCGATGCCGGCGACGGCGATCTGGGGCGTCGGCGCGGTCTTCGCGAAAAAGCTGGCGCAGGACGGCTTCACGACCATTGGCGACCTGCAGCGCGCGGACGCGGCGTTTTTGCGCGCCCGCTACGGCGACATGGGCGCGCGCCTCGCTGACCTTTCCCACGGCCGGGATGCTCGCCACGTCACGACCGAACGCGAGGCCAAAAGCGTCTCCGCGGAAACGACCTTCAACACCGACCTCACGGACCGCGCTGAGCTGGAGGCGATCCTTTGGTCGCTATGCGAACGCGCGGCGGGCCGCATGAAATCGAAGAGGCTGGCGGGCCGGACGGCGACGTTGAAACTCAAGACCGCATCCTTCGACGTTATTACGCGCAGCCGCCGCCTGCCGGAACCGTCCAATCTCGCGCGCGTCCTTTTTGAAGCGACGCAGCCGCTGCTCGCCGCCGCACCGCGCGCCGCCTATCGGCTGATCGGCGCGGGCTATTCAGACCTTCTTCCTGACGAGGCCGCGCCCCAAGGCTCGCTCTTCGCCGGCGCCGGCGAACGCCACCGGCGCGAAGAAGCCGCTATCGACGCCATTCGAGAAAAATTCGGGCAGGACGCAATTGCGTTCGGCCGGGCGCATGCGGCATTGAAGAGAAAGCGAAGCAAAGAGAGCCAGGATGGGACAAGTTGAACAGCGGTTGAAGAAGCTCAGCATCGTACTGCCGACGCCGAACGCGCCGGTCGCGAACTACGTTCCCTTTGTGCGCAGCGGCTCGCTCCTTTTCATCTCCGGACAGATCTCGAACGGTCCGCAGGGCGTCGTCAAAGGCAAGCTCGGCGGCACGCTGACGCTTGAGGAAGGCGTCGCGGCGGCGCGGCTCTGCGCCATCAACCTCATCGCTCAAATCAATGCGGCGTTGGAGGGCGACCTCGATCGCGTCTTGCGCATCGTCAAGCTGGGCGGCTTCGTCAATTGCGTGCCGGAGTTTGAGGACCAGCCGAAGGTCGTCAACGGCGCTTCCGACCTCATGGTCGCTATTTTCGGCGACGCAGGCCGGCACGCGCGCGCGGCCGTCGGCGCGCCAAGCCTGCCGCTCGGCGCCGCCGTCGAAGTGGACGCTGTCGTCGAGATCGCCGGATGAGCGGCGACGGCGCCGATGACAGCCTTGTTGTCGAGACGGCGCCGTCTATTTCGGCGATCGACAAGGACGACTGGGACCGGCTGGCGGCGCCGGAGGCGCAGCCCTCCAATCCTTTCGTCCGGCATACTTTCCTATCGGCGCTTGAGCGGTCGGGGTCGGTCGGCGCTCGAACCGGCTGGACGCCGTTTCATCTGACCGTGCGGCGCGCCGGCGCGCTGATCGCAGCCGCGCCCGCCTACATCAAGGATCACTCATACGGCGAATATGTTTTCGACCATGGCTGGGCCGAGGCTTTGGCGCGCGCGGGCGGACAATACTATCCAAAGCTCCTTTGCGCGGTCCCGTTCACGCCCGCGCCCGGCCCGCGCCTTCTCGCCGCTGACGAGGCGTCGCGCGCAATCCTTGCGCGGTCGCTGATCGCCGCAACGGCGCAGGCGGGACTTTCCTCCGCACACGTCAATTTCATCGACGACGACGACGCGCTCCTGCGCGCCGGGTTCCTCGCGCGGCGCGGCGTCCAGTTTCACTGGCTGAACCGCGGCTACGCCTCCTATGAGGACTTTTTGGGGACGTTGTCGTCGCGAAAGCGCAAAGCCCTGAAACGGGAACGGCGCGAGGCGGCGGAGGGCCTCGCCTTTCGCCGTGTCACTGGCGGCGACATCGAGGAAAGGCACTGGGATCTGTTCTGGCGCTTCTATCAGGACACCGGGTCGCGCAAATGGGGGCATCCCTATCTGACGCGGTCCTTCTTCTCGATTCTCGGCGAGACGATGCGCGACGATATCCTGCTTGTCTTCGCCGAGAGCGGCGGGCGCCCGATCGCCGGCGCGCTCAACATGATCGGCGGCGACGCGCTCTATGGCCGCTATTGGGGCCGCGTCGAGGATCGGCCGTTTCTCCATTTCGAGGTCTGCTATCATCAGGCGATCGACTTCGCGATCGAGCGGGGCCTTGCGCGCGTCGAGGCTGGAGCGCAAGGCGAGCACAAGCTCGCGCGCGGTTATGAGCCGGTCATCACTAAGTCCGCGCACTGGATCGCCGATCCCGGCTTCAGGGGGGCGGTCGCGCGCTATCTTGAGGCCGAGCGAGGCCAGGTTGAGGCCGAATGCGTCGCGCTTTCGGGTGAAACGCCCTATCGTCGCGACGGGGTTGCGCCGCATTGATTTCGCACTTGAACCGCGATCAACCTGCGCCCATCCCGCGGACGCATTTTTTGAGGTCCTTGTCTTATGCGTAAACTGACGACTGGCGTCCTGCTTGCGGCGGCGATGTCGCTCGCCGCCTGCGTCGAGGCCGAGCCGCCGGCCGCGGCCGCCGCCGAAGAGAGCCTCAGGGCGCTCGACCGCGCCTATGCCGAGGCCTGGCTCGCTCCCTCGTCCGATGGGCAGGAACGCGCCGTTCTCGCTCTCTTCGACCGCGACGCCGTCATCATGCCGGACGGCGCGGCCGGACCGGAAGAAGGCCTTTCGAGCCTCAGGCGTTTCTGGTTCCCGGACGACGCGCCGTCGACGACAGTGTCGCATTTCGAACGTGAAATCGACGCCATTGAAATCGAAGGCGGCCTCGGCGTCGTCAGCGGCCGCTATGTTTTGAGCTTCAGCTATGACGGCCGCGATCTGACCCAGAAGGGCAATTACGTTCTCGTCGCGCGCTTTGCGGGCGGCGGCTGGAAGATCAGGCGCATGATCTGGAACGACGCGCCCCTGACCGACGTTTGACGGAGACAAAGGATGAGCCTTGAAGCGGCGTATGACGCGTCGAACATTTTTGCCCGGATCGTGCGCGGCGAACTGCCGGCGGTGAAGGTCTTTGACGACGACGTGGCGATCGCCTTCATGGATATCTTCCCGCAGAGCCGCGGCCATACGCTCGTCATTCCGAAAAAGTCGACAGCCGCCAATCTGCTCGTCGAGGATCCGTCAACGCTGCAGGCGCTGATCGTCCGTGTGCAGCGCATCGCCCGCGCGGTCGCGAAAGCGCTCAAGCCCGACGGCGTGCGCATCGCGCAGTTTAACGGCGCCCCGGCGGGCCAGACCGTGTTTCACCTCCATTTCCACATCATCCCGGTCTATGAGGGCGCAAGGCTCGCCCCTCACGCTGGCGGCAAGGCGGACCCGGCGGAGCTCGAAATTCTCGCCGGCGAAATCAGGGCGGCGCTTTCATGAGAAACCTTCTCGCTTTCCTTTCGGCGGCGATCGTCTTCGGTGCGGCGGCAGCCGCTGACGCTCCTCCCCGCCCCTATGCCGCAGTCATGGAAGAAGTACGGGCCGCTTTCGCCGCCGAAGACTTTTCAATCGCGGCGGCGCGTCTCGACGAGGCGCAGGCGCAGCGCCCCTATTCGCTGTTCCTGACCCGCAACCGCGTGCTCGCGCGTTACCTCGCTGACGACAAGCCGGGAGCGATCGACATCGCCTCAAAGGTCGCGGCGCGCGGGCTGGCGCTCGATCTTCCGGCGACCGAAGAGTTCAACCGGTTGCGCGCCGACCCGGCTTTTGCACCAATCTTGGCGCAGTTCGACGCCAACCGGCGATCAATCGGCGAAAGCCGTATCGTTCATGAGTTCGCCGAAGCCGAACTGCTTCCCGAAGCGGCGCTGAAGTCGCAGGACAAGCTCTTTATCGGATCAGTTCGAACGGGCGGCGTTTTTGAGGCGTCTGGCGGCGAGCTCCGCGAGATCGTGCGGCTCGACGGCGGCGTTTTCGACTTGGCGGCGTCCGCTGACGGGTCCGTTCTTGTCGGCGTCGTCAACAATCAGCTCGCTTATGAGAAATCCGGCGAGAAGCCGCCGGGGGCCGCGTTCGTGGCTATCGATCTGGCATCGGGCGCCGTTCGCTCGACAACTTTTGTTGACGACGGCGCCGCGCTCCTCGGCGATATCGAAGCTGACCGTGACGTGTTTTATGCGTCCGACAGCCTGACGCCGCGAATCTACGCGCTGTCCAAAGACGCCAGCCCTTCCGTGCTTGCCGCCGATCCGCGCTTCGCCAATTTGCAGGGCCTCGCGCTCGACCGGAAAAAGCGGCGCCTTTACGTCGCGGATTATCTGACTGGCCTCTTCGTCATCGACCTGAAGACGAACGCCGTCACGCCGATCGCCAACCCGTTGGACGCCCATCTCGGCGGCATCGACGGGCTCTATCTCTACAAGGGCGATCTGATCGGCATCCAGAACGGAACGTCGCCGCAGCGGATCGTTCGCATCGACCTCGACAAGAAAGGCGTCGCCGCGCAGAAGCTGACGGTGCTCCAGCAGTCATTGCCGGAGTGGAACGAGCCGACGCACGGCTATGTTGACGGCGCGCGTTTCGTCTACATCGCGACGAGCAACTGGCCGGCTTATGGCGACGATGGCAAACCGGTTGACGGCGCCGCGCTGCAGCCGCTGCGGCTGATGAGCGTCGATCTTAACTGATCGGGAAGCTGAAGTGTCCGGGCGCGGGCGGCGGGCGCTTGTCGAACGCCCACTCCGCGAACGGCCCGTCAAGATCGACCCAGTGCATGAACAAATGCGCTGACCAACAGTTGGGATTGGGCGTGATGCGCCCATGCCGGTGATGGACGCCCTTGTAAACGAGCGCATCGCCCGGATTAAGCGCGACGCTTGAATAGTCCTCGGCGCCGAAATCATCGGCGATCTTGAGCGTGTTCGCTTCCTCGATGTTACGAAACTGCGCGCCAACTTCAATCGGCCAGACGATGTCGTCGGCGTAACCGAGCGCCAGCGATACGCTGTGATCGCAGGCCGGCCGGTCCGAATGCACGGTGCAGCGGTCGCCCTGCTGATAGGCGCGAAAGAAACAATAGCTCGGCGTCAGGCGCTTCCCGGTGACGTCGCAAAGCAGCGCGGTCAGACCCCAGTGAAATCCGAACACCGCCGGGAACTGGCTGCCGTGAAATTCGTAAGAGGGTTTGGTGTTGACGCTCGGACGCGATTTCATGCGCTCGGCGACCTCCGGCCTTTGCATGACGCCGGCGATGAGGCCGAGAAGCCCGCGCGCAACGTCCGGCGGCGCCGCGCTGCGCAGCACGGCGTAGCCGCTTTCGTGATAGCCGCGATTGAGGTTATCGGTTTCGACGGTCATTCGACCGCGATTCCGGCTTCGGGATATTTTTTCAACGGGTCGTCGATGAACGGTTTGCTTTGAACGACGAGATGTTTTTGCAAGTGCGAATGTGGCCTCGCCCTTAATGGAAGTTCCGTCCTTTCGGCATCACCGCTTCTGGGGCGAGGTTGTGGCGCACCTTGCGGGGATGGCCGCGCGCGTCGCCGGCCGGATGGCGCCCCTCGTCGGCGGGCGCGAGCGCCTCGCGCAAGGGAACGCCGGACAGTTGCGCGAGCAGCGGGCTGAAATCGTAAAGCCGCTCGGCAATCACATGGACGATGCCATGCTCGTTCTGAATGCGCCCCTCGACGGCGCAAAGACGCGCGCCCAGAACCTCGGCGCGGAAGCGCTCAAAGACCGCCGGCCAGACGATGATATTGGCGATGTTCGTCTCATCCTGCAGCGTCATGAAGATAACGCCTGAGGCCGTGTCGGGACGCTGGCGTACAAGTACGAGACCCGCCGTCAACACACGCGCGCCGTCCTTCATGACCGCCAGACGGTCGGCCTCGGCAACGCCGCGCGCGGCGAGATCGTCGCGGACGAGGGCAGCGGGATGGGCTTTCAGCGACAGGCGCAGCGTCCGGTAATCCTCGACCACATGCTCGCCGAGGCGGAGCGCGGGAAGGTCGACATCGGCCTCGCGGCGCCCCATCGCCGCGCGTTCAAAGAGCGGCAAATCCTCCTCGCCGCCGACGCGGTTGAGCGCGCGCGCGGCCCATAAGGCCTCGCGCCGGTCGAGGCCGATCGAACGGAAAGCGTCACCTTGCGCGAGGCGTTCGATCGAAGCGGGGCTGAGGCCCCCGCGCAGCCATACGTCGCGCAGGGAATCGAAGCCTGCCCCGCGCGCCGCGACGAGCCTCTGGAACTCTTCTTCCTTAAGGCCGTCGATCTGGCGAAAGCCGAGGCGCAGGGCGCGGCGCGAGAGAATGTCGTCCTTCATCTCCTTGTGGCGCGCGTGAAGGCGCTCCGCCGCGACAGGCCCTTCCTCCAGCGTGTTGTCCCAGTCCGACCGGTTGACGTCGGGCGGGCGCGCCTCGACGCCGTGCTCGACTGCGTCGCGGACGATCTCGCCCGGCGCGTAAAAGCCCATCGGCTGCGAATTCAAAAGCGCGGCGGCGAAAACATCCGGGTAATGACATTTGATCCAGGATGAGGCGTAGACGAGCAGCGCAAAGCTCGCCGCATGGCTTTCCGGAAAACCATATTCGCCGAAGCCCTCGATCTGGCGGAAGCAGCTTTCCGCGAAATCCGGCTGATAGCCGTTGGCGATCATGCCGTCGATGAACTTCGCCTTGAGCTGCCCAATCGTGCCGACGCGCCGGAAGGTCGCCATCGCGCGGCGCAGCTTGTCGGCCTCGGGCGGAGAGAACCCGGCGGCGACGATCGCTATCTGCATCGCCTGCTCCTGAAAGAGCGGCACGCCGAGCGTGCGCTCCAACACCGCCTCCAGCGCCTTTGACGGATAGGTCACCGTCTCGAAGCCCTGCTTGCGCTTCAGATAAGGGTGCACCATGCCGCCCTGAATGGGCCCGGGGCGGACGATCGCGACCTCGATGACGATGTCGTAGAATTTTTCCGGGCGAAGACGCGGCAGCATCGACATCTGCGCGCGGCTCTCGACCTGAAAGACGCCGATCGAATCGGCGCGCTTCAGCATCGCGTAAACGCGCGGATCTTCCTTCGGCAGCGTGTCGAGGGTGAGGCGGCGCGCGTCAGCATCCTTCGTGACGCCTTCGCTTCGCTCCGGCTCCTCAGGATGAAGGGACTCTTCATCCTGAGGAGCGGCCCTCTTGGGCCGCATCACGAAGGATGCTTCACGCGAACCCTGCTCGCACTCCCCCCATTCCGGATAAAACCGCTCCACCATGTCGAACGCTTTCCTCAAACAGGTCAGCATCCCGAGCCCGAGTAGGTCGATCTTCAAAATCCGCAATTCATCGAGATCGTCCTTGTTCCACTCGATGACCGTGCGGTCGTCCATCGCCGCGTTCTGGATCGGGACGACCTCGTCGAGCCGGCCCTTGGTGATGACGAAGCCGCCGACATGCTGGGAGAGATGGCGCGGGAAACCGCGCAATTCGCCCGCAAGCGCGAGGCATTTTGAAAGGCGCGGATCGGCGGGGTCGAGCCCGAGCTTCTTCAGCTCGCCTTCCGTCACCGCCTTCGTCCACCAGTGCTGCGTCTTGGAGAGCGCGGCGAGGCGGTCCTGCGAAAAGCCGAACGCCTTGCCGACATCGCGGATGGCGCTGCGGCCGCGATAGCAGATCAGCGTTGCGGTGAGCGCGGCGCGCTCGCGCCCGTATTTTTCATAGACATACTGAATCGCCTCCTCGCGCCGCTCATGTTCGAAATCGACGTCGATATCGGGCGGCTCGTTCCTCTCCGACGAGACGAAGCGGTCGAAGAGCAGCGTGAACCGGTGCGGGTCGACGGAAGTGACGCCGAGGCAATAACAGATCGCGGAATTCGCCGCCGATCCCCGCCCCTGACACAGGATGCCGCGCTCCTCCCGCGCATAGCGGACGATGTCGGCGACGGTGAGAAAATAGGCGGCGTATTTGAGGCCGGCGACAATCTCCAGTTCGCGCGTCAGCGAGTCTCTCACCTTCTCCGGCACGCCGTCCGGATAGCGCCTGGCCGCGCCCTTCCATGTCAGGGCTTCCAGCGCGGCCTGCGCGTCAGGATAGCCTTCGACGGTTTCGTCCGGGTACTGATAGCTCAACTCGTCGAGGGAAAACGTCACGCCGGCGAGGAAGCGCACGGTCTCTTCGACAGCTTCCGGCGCTTGAGCGTAGAGCCGCGCCATCTCCGCCGGCGGTTTGAGGCAGCGTTCGGCGTTGGCGGCGAGCCGGCGGCCCGCCGCGTCGAGCGTCGTCTTTTCGCGGATGCAGGTCAGCACATCGGCGAGCGCGCGGCGCCGGGCTTCGTGATAGAGAGGCTCCGTCGTCGCGATCAGGCGCGCGTCGGTTTCCGCCGCCCGCGCTTTCAGCAGCGCGAGGCGCCGGCGGTCTTCGCCGTCGAAGACGAACCGCGCGGCGAGCCAGACATCGCCGCAGCGCGCGCGGATTCTCAGCAGCGCGTCGCGAAGCGACTCGTCCGGCGCGGCGCCGGCGGCAAGGTCCGGCGCGACAATCGCCTGCTGGCTTTCTGCGTGATCGAGGAAGTCAGCGAAGTCGAGCCAGCATTCCCCTTTCGGCGCGCGCCGGCCGCCGAGCGTCAACAGGCGCGTCAACCGTCCGTAGGCGGCGCGATCCTTTGGGTAGCAGAAAATGTCCGGCGCGCCGTCGCGGAAGACGAGCCGCGCGCCGACCGCCAGCCGCAACCCCGCTTCCTTCGCCGCCGAGTGGGCGCGCACGACGCCGGCGAGCGTGTTGCGGTCGGCGACGCCGATGCCGAGGAGACCAAGCTCGCGCGCGTGAAAGGCAAGCTCTTCCGGATGCGACGCGCCGCGCAGGAAGGAGAAGTTCGTCGTGACGCAAAGCTCCGCGAAATCCGTCACGGGAAAAGCCCGTGCAGGAACCAGCGCGGGCTCTCGCCTTCGCCATAAAGGCCCTCGCGGTAAACCCAGTAGCGGCGCGCCCTGTCGTCCTCGATGCGGTAATAGTCGCGTGTCTGCGCATCGGGCGCGGTCAGCCAGTCAGGGGCGATGCGCTCCGGCCCCTCGGCGCGAATGATCGTTCTGGAGATGCGCCGCCAGCGGAACCGCACCGGCGGGCCGTCGGGCACGGAGGCCATCACCTCGATTGGCTGGGCATGGGCAAAAAGCGTCATCGGCCGGCGCATCACGCTGTCACGCGGCGGCGCGGCGTCGATTTCCTTTCCGCTCGCCTGTTGCGGCGCATGCGTGTCGCGCACGGCGATGCTGGCGATGCTGCGGGCCCCGAGCCGCGCGGCGATCCGGTCGATGAGGCGCGCTTCGGCCTCGGCGTCGCGTTCCGTTTCGGCGGCGGCGAGATCGGCGATGCGCGCGTCGACAGGCGCGATCTCGACTGCGTCGAGGCGCGCGGCTTCAAAGCCGAATTCGGCGTTGAAATTCTCGGCGGCGGCGTTGAGACGCTCGCGCAGGAGCCGCAGCATCGCCGGCCCTGAACGTTCGGCTCGGCTGAGACCCAGCGTCACCTCGCGCGCACGGCCATCGACGCCGTAAAGCGAAAGGCGAAGAAGCCGCGCGCCGGCGCTGCGTTTCTCAAGCGCCGCTGCGAGATCGCCGCACAGCGTTTCCGTCACCGTCAGCACGGCTTCAATCGCGACCACCGGCTCCATCAGGCGGCGCATGGCATAAACGGGCGGCGCCGGGCGGCGCGGGATCAGCGCTTCGCGCACGCGCCCCATCGCCTGATCGAGCCGCAGCATCGCGTGCTGGCCGGCGCGCGCGGCGAAGGGCGCGCGTGGGGCGGTCATCACCTGGCCGATGCGCTTCAGGCCGAAGCGCCGGAGCAGCGCGGCGGCGGCGTCATTGAGGCGCAGCGCTTCGACCGGCAAGGGCGCCAGCGCGGCGGCCAATCCCTCGTCATCGACGATGCCGCCGCCATGGCGCGCGAGCGTCCATGCCGCGCCCGGCGTCGGCGCGATCGCCGCTTCGACAGCAAAGCGTTGCATGGCGGGCCCTGCCTTCGCCGCGTCGAGCATCGCCGCCTCGCCGCCGAAGAGATGGGCAGCGCCCGTGATGTCGAGGAACAGTCCGTCCGGAGGACTAACCGCCACGAAGGGCGTGAAGCGGTCGGCCCATGCCGCGATGCGCCCCAGAAGGCGCGCATCGGCGTCGGGCTCAGCCTCGTGCGTGACGAGACCGGGACAAAGCGCGCCGGCGTCCGCGAGCGCCATGCCGGGATGAACGCCCTTCTTGAGGGCGAGCGCATCAACCGCGGTCAGCGTGAAGGCGTTGCCGGTCTTGGCGTAGACGCCAAGCGGGGCTTCAGCCGGCGAGCGCCCAAGGCGCTTCAACCGGTCGGCCGGCAGGAACGGGAAGAACAGCGCCATCCACCGGGCGCGGGATCGTTCTGAAAAGGGACTCATGGGCGCACCATTGAAGACGCCAGGCCTCTCCGGCAGGACCGGCGCGATTGCGGACGAGGCGCACGTCGAAAGCGGGCGGCGCCAGTCCGTAGACGGAGCTTTCTCCGGGCGCGGACGAGACCTCGAAGCGCAGCTCGGCGGCGCTTGCCCGCGCGGCGTCGAGGCGGATGAGCGCGCAGCGGCTCCGGTTTTTCTTCGCGGCGAGAAAGAGGCGGCGCGTCGCGACGAGGTCGAGGCCCTTCGTTGACGGCGCGATGAGGATGAGAACGGCGGCGCCGGCGAGCGTCAGCGCCTGCTCGCCCGCCCACAGCGCGTCGATCTGCGTCTTGGTGCGGGCGAAAAGACAGCGCCGCAGATCGAGCCCGAACTGCGCCAGACCCTCCGCATAAGGAGCGCCGTGCTCGGCGAAGGCGCGTTCTGGCGCGGCGAGGAACAGGAGCCCGTCTTTCGGTCCCTTCGCGAAAGCGAGCGCGAAAGCGAGCGCCGCCATCTCCTCTCCCGCCGCGGCCGGCGCCGCCTCGACGAGGCGGAACCCCGCCCGGGCGTGAAGCGCTTCAAAGGACTGCGCCCCGGACAAGGAGGCGCGGGAAAGGGAGGGATCGGCGACCATGGAAAAAGTTAAGAACAAAAAGAGAACATCGGCAAGAGGCGGCGTTTTCCACAGGGGACCATCCTTCGTGACGGCCCGCTGCGCGGGCCTCCTCAGGATGAAGAGAGCGTTGTTTCAAAAGCGAATTCTTCATCCTGAGGAGCGGCCCTCCTGGGCCGCGTCTCGAGGATGGTCCCCGCGCCCTATCCGCCCGCCCGGGCGATGACCGACCTTGCCGCCGCGTAAAGCGCCTTTGGGGTCTGCATCTCGAGGAAATGCGTGCCGCCGCGGATCTCCCGGATTTCGACATCGGCGCCGTCGGCGAAATAGCTCTTCAAGGTCCGCGCATCGTTCATCGACACGAGATGATCGGCGTCGCCGTGGAGGATCGTCACCGGCGCAGTCACCTCTTTCAGGCGCGCAAACAGGGGACCGATCTGCGAGCGCCTTCCTGCGACTTCGGCGCGCGCGTAGTGGAGCGTGCGCGGCACCAGCGAGCGCACGACCGGAGCGCCGCCGAGATCGACGAAGGGCTGCACCCAAGGGCGCGGCTCGGTGATGAGCGCGGCGACCGTCACCGCGCCTTTGACCGTATGCGGATGATCGAGCAGGGCCTTCAGCGCAAGCTCGCCGCCATAGGAGACGCCGAGCGTCACGACCTTCTTGTCGCGGCCCAGAAAAGGCGCCGCCGCCGCGACCTGATCGTCGAAACTCAGATAGGCTTGGCGGTGGCCGCGCGCGTATCCCGGCCGCGCGAGAAGGACGACCTCGATGTCGGGGGGCGCCGTCCGCAGCATTCGCTCGAACAGATATTTCCGCGCCGGCGTGCCGGGAAACATGACGAGCCGCCAGAGGGCGTCGCGCTCGGCGATCCACGCCTGGTTTTTGAGGGGCGGGGACAGCGGGACGTCGTAGGTGAGTTCGCGGTAGGGGGTCATGGTCGCCGGGCTAGCAGGAAATGGCCCTTACGCAACTTGAACGGCTCACCGGATCGCCTTAAGTTGCAACGTAGAACAGGAGGCCGTTATGCGCGAGATGTCCGTCCGCGAGGCCAACCAGAACTTTTCCAAGGTGATCGCCGCCGCCGAGCAAGGGGAGACGATCATCATCACCAAGAACGGCAAACCTGTCGCAAAGGTCTCACCCCAGCCTTACGACCGGACGCAGGATCCTGAATGGCAGGCGGCGTACAGGCGGCTAATTGAGTCCCTTGAAAGGCCGCGACCCAGCATCGACATCGGAAAGATCACCGAAGAAGACAAGTACGGCGACTGATGCCGACGGTAGCCCTCGACAGCAACGTCCTTGTCTACGCTGAGATCAACAAGGAGTCGGAGAAGGGCCGCCGCGCCGTCATGCTGATCAAGCGATCAGCCGGCGGCGTTATCCCGGCGCAAGCGCTTGGCGAATTGCTGCGCGTGACCCAGCGAAAAGCGCCGACGCTCTTTCCGTCAATCGTGGACGCGCTGAAGGCATACAGGGCGGCGTTTCGCGTGCCATCAACGACAGACGCCGTCGTCGCAGTCGCCGCCGAGATTGCGCAGGAACGAAAGCTTCAACTCTGGGACAGCGTGATCTGCGTCGCCGCCGCGCAGGCAGGAGCGACTGTTCTCTTTTCCGAAGACATGCAGGACGGCGCTGACATTAGGGGGCTGAGGATCGTCAATCCATTCGACGCGAAGAACGACGCCCAGATCGAAAAGATCCTCAGCGCGTAATCACTCCCACCACCGATCGGGCTGGGCCTTGAAATTCGCCGCCCTCTCCAGCGCCCACATGCCCTTGAACATGGTCTCTTCGTCGAACGGCCTGCCGATGAGCTGAAGCCCCAGCGGCAAGCCCTTCGCGTCAAGGCCTGCGGGAACGCTCGCGCCCGGGAGCCCCGCGAGGTTCGCCGTCACGGTGAAGACGTCGTTCAGATACATCTGCACCGGATCGTCGGATTTCTCGCCGAGCGCGAAGGCGGCGGAGGGCGCCGAGGGCGTCAGGATGAGATCGACCTTGCGGAATGCCTCGGTGAACTCGTCGAATATCCGCTTACGGACTTTCTGGGCGCGCAGATAATAGGCGTCGTAATAGCCGGCCGACAGCACATAGGTGCCGATCATGATGCGGCGTTTGACTTCGCTGCCGAAGCCTTCCCATCGCGTGTTCGCGTACATCGAGTGGATGTCGGTGAACTCTTTCGCGCGCAGGCCGTAGCGCACGCCGTCATAGCGCGCGAGGTTCGACGACGCCTCCGCCGGCGCGACGATGTAGTAGACGGGCAGCGCATATTTCGTCAGCGGCAGGGAGATATCGACGATCTCGGCGCCGGCGTCTTTCATCCATCTGACGCCGTCCGCCCAAAGGCGGTCGATCTCCGCAGGCATGCCGTCGATGCGATACTCCTTCGGCACGCCGATCTTGAGACCTTTGACCGACTGGCCGAGCGCGGCTTCATAATCCGGCACGGGCCGGTCGACGGAGGTTGAATCCTTCGGGTCGTGACCCGCCATCGACCGCAACATGATCGCCGCGTCGCGCACGTCGCGCGCGATCGGTCCCGCCTGATCGAGCGAGGAGGCGAAGGCGACAATGCCCCAGCG
>CAZHUI010000064.1:0-19755 GCA_964535605.1 uncultured Caulobacterales bacterium | reverse complement strand
TTTAACGCATTTTTTTGGGGGGGCGGGGGGCCCAAAACCCCCCCCCCGGGTGGGGGGGGTGTTGTCGAGCAACGGGAGAGTGGTGGGCCGCGCTGGTCGCGCGCGAGGGGTCGTCGCGTTGAAGGTCGGCGCTCGCGAAACGAAACTTCCCGATCAAGCGCGGCGAAACTCCGTCAGACTGAGATTGTTGCCGTCCGGATCGTTGAACCAGGCGACTTTTGCGGCGCCGTCGGGCGAGGCCCAGACGCCGTCCTCTGACTGGCCAAAGCCAGGATAGACGATAAACTTGACGCCTTTGGCGGCGAGCGCGCGGATCGCCGCGCCAATGTCATCGACTTCGAAGCCGAACACAGTGTGCGCATGCGGCGTCCAGTCGCCAATTGTGGACAGGCGCAAGACCGCGCCGTTGAGTTTGAAGACAACAGCGTAAGGGTCCTCGCCGATCTGCGGCAGGCCGAGCGTGTCGCGATAGAAGGGCGCGCTGATCTTGGGGTCGCGCGTCGCAATGATGACGACGGGTCTGGCGGCTTCGAGGGTTCCCATATCGCTCTCCCGGTTGCGGCGGCGCGCTCTTGTCTGGCAAAGAGCGCCATGGCGACGCGAGCCTATCACCATGGCGACTTGCGCGCGACGCTGATTGCGCTCGCGACAGCGCATATTGCGCGCGAGGGCGTCGAATCGTTGAGCGTGCGCGCGCTCGCCAAGGACGCGGGCGTCGCCCACCGCGCGGCCTATCAGCATTTTCCGGACAAGGACGGATTGATCGCGGCGGCCTTCGCCGAAGCTTATGGGCGCCTCTGCGCGAAGACGGCGAAGGCGCTGGCGGCCGGCGCCGCGCCCGAGGCGGCGCTCCTTGCGGTCGCGCGCGCCTACGCCGCATTTGCCGATGAGGAACGCAACATGTTCCTGGCGATGACGGGCCCCCGCATCAATGAGGCCGGGTCACACAAGCAATTGGAAGCGGCGATCGCCAAGGCATGGCGCCATGTCGCGGGGCCCATCGGCGACGGCGTCGACAGCGGGCTCTTCAAAACGAGCGACAAGCGCGAGGCGGCGGCGCTGTTCTGGGGCGGGCTGTCCGGCGTCCTCACGCAGGCGGCGCTCGGCCGCCTGAAGGTGAAGCCCGCCGAACGCGTGCGCTTTTTCGACGACGTCGCCCGGCGCCTGATCGCCGGGCTGAAAGCGCCGCCGGCTTGACTTTGGGGGAGCATCGCCTGCATGTATCCGATGGATACTTTGCAAGCGGAGCAAATTCATGCTGACGCGGCTGGCTGCGCGCCTCGACACGTCGGGCGCGACGAAGAAGGCACGTGACTTTCGCGAGGGCTGGCCGGCGAGATCGTGCGCCGACATCCGGTTTTTCGACACCGGCGTCACGCAATACCGCTATCGCGAACGCGGGGCGGGACCAACGATCGTCTTCGCCGCCGATCCGCCCGTCACGCTCGAAATGTATGACACGCTGATCGAGACGTTCGCGCGGCGCTTTCGCGTCATCGTCGTTGAATTGCCCGCGATGGGTTTTTCAGCGGCGCGCGCGAGCTACGGTTTCGGATTCGTCGAATCCGTCGACGATATCGCCGCCTTTCTGAAAGGCGTCGCTGGCGAGCGCGCCATCCTCGCTTTCTCCTGCGCGGCCGGCATGGCTGCTGTCGATGTCGCGGCGCGCTATCCCTCGCTCGTCTCCGCGCTCGCGCTCATCCAGACGACGGACTGGGAAGGCTTCCAGCGCTGGAAGGCGGCGCGCGACCCGAAGAAAATTCTCGGGCGCCCGTTCCTCGGCCAGCTCGCCATGCGCAAGATGGGGCCGAAGCGGGCGCCGGACTGGTTCAGGCTCGCGACCGGCAATCGCGCGATGGTCGAGCCTTTTTGCGCCTGCGCCGCTGAAACGCTGGAGCGCGGCGCGGGCTGGGCGCTCGCCAGCGCCTATCAGCGCTTTCTGAGCGGCGCGCTATCGCCGCTCGGGCGCCCCAAACAGCCGATCCTCGTCCTCTGGGGCAAGGCGGACCGCAGTCACGGCGCCGACGCGCCGGCGCGCGCGAAAAATCTCGGCGACAATGTTCGGATTGTCGAGGTCGATCATGTCGGCCATTTCGGCGATCTCGAGGACACGGCCCTCGCTTTTCGGCTGATCACGGAATGGCTGGACAATCATTGATCCTTCGTGACGCGGCCCAAAAGGGCCGCTCCTCAGGATGAAGAAAACCCTTCATCCTGAGGAGCCGGAGCGCAGCTTAGGCGTCACGAAGGATGCGCGGCTGTCGCGATAACGCGCTCATAATCGGCGCGCGCCGCCCCATCGTCTGTCCACCGACACTTTCCGCCGCCGCACAGCCGGACATAATCCTCGACGATCGCCGCCTGCTGCTCGTAGCCGTAGGAGCGGAACGCACGCGCGGGGTCGAGGCGGTATCGGTAGACGCGCGACAACAGAAGCTCAATGCCGGTCCGCATAAGCGCCTGATACTGCCAGACATGCACAAGTTCATGCGCGAGATGCGCGCGCTCAAGGAGCGTCGTCGCTTCTGCGGGCGCGCCGGGCCAGAAAATGCGAGAGCCTCCAACGACGCTGATCCGCATCAGCGCCGCATACGGATTATGGGCGCGGTCAAGGATACGGATAGCGGAAAAATCAACCCCCGCCGCAAGCGGCGGGGGCAACAGCCGTCGTTCATCGTCGGTCAGCGAGCGCACGGCGATGGCCGTTCGCGCGCCGCCGCCAGCGCGTCAAGACCTATTCGGTGTCGTCGGCGGCGGAGTCGACCGGCTCCATGACGAGCGGCTCCGGCGCTGCGACCGGCGCCGCGGGTTCGACGGGCGCCGCTTCAACAGCAGGAACTGGATCCGCCGAAGGCTCGGCCGCTGGCGCGACGGCGTCCGCTTCGTCTTTTTTCGATCCCTTCTTCGACTTTTTGTCTTTCTTGGCCTTTGTCTCTTCTTCCATGACAATCACGGAATCGTCCGGCGAGTCGACGGGCGCAAGTCTTGCGATCATCGGATTTGGACGGAGATCGAGATTGGCGCCGGTTCCCGCGTCAACGCCGATCCCGATAATACCGCCCGCGATGACGTTGCCGGCGCCCGATGCGACGCCGCCGCCTGTCAGTTTCGGAACCAGCTGACCGGTCGCGGGCTTGTACCCGTCGAGCGTGAAAACGACGTTCCATTCGCGCTTGCGCTTTAATTCAAGCTCGCACGGCGTGACGCACGTAAACGGTCCAAGTTTGTCGGTGCTGATGGATTCGACCGTCACGGTCGCGCCCGCCGGCGTGCTTTCGAATTTCGACGATTCCTTTGTGCCGCGAATGACGGTCGCGCAGCCGGCCGTCGCCGCGAGTGCGGCAAGCAAGATCACTCTTTTCATGTAGCCCCTCAATGAAATCTGGCGTAGCGCCCTGTTCCCCTTGCAACCTTCTATAGCATCAATATTACTTGCAGGAAAGTATTCAGAAATAGGCAGGGGCGGAACGCCGGGCGCAGTAAATGCGCTTTATTTGTTATCCCCAAACCACGCGCCATGGAAGCCGAAGGGCACCCGCTGCGGCAACGCGACCGTTGCGACCGGGCCGCGCGCGATGTCCTGCGCGTCGAGGACGATGAACGCCGACGCGTCCTTGGCCGCGTCATAGACGATGGCGAGGACGTAGCCTTCGTCTTCGCCCGCCCCGGCGCTTGCGAAGACCGCTTCGCTCGGGAAGCGGCCTTTGCCGAGTTCGCATACCGAAGATGACCCGCGCGCCAGGTCGAACTTCACGACCTGCGTGCCGAGATTGAAGCCGGCGTCGTCGCCGCCATGCGTCGTGACGGCGTAACCGTAACGATAGGCAAGCCCCGCGCGGGCGTCGGCGACACGCGGAAACTCGATCGGGTGATCGTCAATCGTCTCACCGCGCGCGACGCCGGTTTTAAGGTCGAGCCGGAAGCGGTGGAGATGCGCCGGCACGTCAAAACCCTTCACCCACATTTTCTCATAGCGCGCGACATCGAGCACCACCGTCTCGCCGTCGTCGAACGCGTTGAGCGGGTGGAAGACATAGCAGGACGGAATGTCGAACCACTTCAAATCTGCCGCCGTCCCGTCGCGCGGCATGACGCCGAGGCGCGCAGGATATTCCTCGCTCCATTTATAGGGCATCGTTCCCTTCATGGCGCCTTCCATATCGAAGACGATGGGGAGGTCCATGAAGATGACCTTCGTGCGCGTCACGCCGAAATCATGCGCCATGACCGGCCCGCCGACCGGTATCTCCGTCGACTGAACAAGCGCGCCCGAACGGTCGAAGCGGTGATAGACGAGATAGGGCGGCATGAAGGAATAGCCGAAGCCAAGCATCTCGCCGGTCTCGGGGCAGACTTTCGGATGCGCGGTCAAAGCTGTCGTCAGTCTGCCGCCGAAATCGACGCAGCCCTTCGTTTCGAGATCGCCGGTGATCTCGTAAGGGAAATGCGCCTCCTCGACCGCGATGATGCGGCCCGCATGGCGCACGATATTGGTGTTCGCGGTCGAGAGCGTCTTGTCCATGATGTAGGACATGTCGCCCGGCGGATGGTTCGCGCGGCGGAACGCGGTGTCGACATAGCGGTTGCGGTACCAGCGCGCGCGGCCCTTTTCGATCCTGACGCCGTGGATCATCCCGTCGCCGAGAAACCAGTGGCCCGTCGCGCCGCGCGCCGGGTTCGGCCCCGTGCGCATGAAGACGCCCGACAGTTCCGGCGGCAGCGCGCCCGTGACCGGAAGGTCGAACGCTTCGACCTCTTTCTCGACCGGCGCGAAATTGCCGGAGAGCCACCATGCTTTTCTCTGCGCGCCGTCGGCCATCGATCGCTCCCTCGCTGAAGCGTTGAGCCTAGACGCTCGCCGCGTCTGGCGATACCTCGCGGCGCAGACCGAGCGCCCTCACCGCCGACCCGTCGAGCGGCTTCCTCACGGCCTCGGCGAATTTCTCGTGATAGAGCGGGTGCTCGGTTTTCATCAGCCGGTCCCACCACGAAAAATAGAGCCCGTAATTCCAGCCCGCCTGCGCGTGGTGGAGGTCGTGATGGGTGACGCTTGTCATCCAGTCGAAAACGGGGCGCCCGTCGCGCCGCGCGGGAAATAATTCATAGCCGCAATGACCAATGACGTTGCGGACGATCATGTGCGCCAGAAAAAGGAAGATCGCCGGCTGCGAAACGGGGACGGCGAGCAGCACGAGCGGGACGAAAGCCCCATTGATCGCCGCTTCGCCGAGATCGAAGGAATAGGCGGTGAACGGCGAAGGGTTATGCGATTTGTGGTGCAAGCGGTGCACGCGCCGGAAGAGCCTCGGGTCGTGGATGAGCCGGTGCGTCCAGTAGAACCATGCGTCATGCGCGACGATCATCCCGGCGAGCGATAGCCAGAAATATCCCCAGCCATAGAGCGCCGGATTGTCATAGGATTTGAGAATTCCGGCCTGCCAGCCAAGCACCGAGACGACGCCGGAGAGCGCGAAGACCGCCGAGGTCCGGAACGAGGCGAGCGCCTCGACCGCCATCTGGCGCGCGGGCGGGCGCGCCGGCCTGATCTTACGGCCCGCAAGTGGCCGCGCGAGCAGCACGCAGACAATCAGGAAGACGCCGCCGGCGACAATCGAATAGCGGGCGAATTCAAACGGCAGGATGTGAAGGAACCAGTGCCAGGCGGCGCTGAAAAGGCCGTCGGCGGCGAGCGTCGGGTGGTCATGCATCATGCGGCGTCTCCCGGTTGGAACGCCGCTTTCATCGCGCGCCTGGCGCCGCACCGTCTCCGCGAAGACTGAATTTGCTGGGCTCTTTCAAATCCGCCCAAAGATTTTCAGAAGCGATCACCCTTGTCCCAGCATCCGCCGCCGGTATTCGGTCGGCGTCTCGCCCGTCGCCTCCTTGAAGGCGCGGTTGAAAGGCGCGATCGATCCGAATCCGACCTCAAGCGCGATCTGCAAAACCTGGCGGCGCGCTTCGGCGGGGTCGGCGAGCAGCGCCTGCGCCGCCGGCAGGCGGAAGGAGTTGAGGAACGCCGTAAAGTTCCGGTGGCCAAGCTGGCCGTTGATGAGGGCGCGGAGCTGGTGTTCGGGCAGGCCGACCTTTGCCGCAAGCGCGGCGACGTTCAGGCCTTCGTCGCGCCAGGCGCCCTCCTCCATCGCTTTCATCAGCCGCTCATAGGCCGGCCGGTCCGCCGGTTTGAGGCCCGGCAAGACCGCCGGCGCGCCGGGCGCGACCGGCGCCTCCAGTTGCGCGCCTCCGGCGCCATCAAGGACCGCGCCGCGCATGGTCACCAGCCAGACCCCGAAAGCGAGCGTCATGATGAGGATCGACGTCGCCTGAAAAACCAGCACCCAGTCCGGCGGCTGGTCGCGAAACCCGATCGTCTCCGAATAATTGATGATGAAACCGGTGACGCCGACGGCGACCGCAAAAATGATGCGGAAACGGCGCCGGCCTTCGATCAGGTCGTCATTGAGGAACCGCAGCGCCGAAAATATCGCATGGCCGAACGCCGCGATCATGACGAGGCGCGCGAGCACGATAGCGCCATCCCAGAAACCGCCCCTGACGCCCGTGAAATGAAAAACGACCAGCGGCGCGATGAGAAGCAATGGCGTCACCGCCAGCCACCGCAAGCGAAACCCGTCATCGAACAGCGACTGCGAAAACCACCAGAAGATGACCGGCGCGGCGATCGACAGGACGCCGGTCAGCACGGTCAGCGGCCCGACCGCGTCGGAGAGCGGCGGCGAAGTGTTGATCATGTAGCAGGCGGCCGCCACGACGAACGCTGCGCCAAGCCCGCGCCGCCACGTCACCGGCCAGCGCGCGAGAAACGCGAGCGCGATTAGCGCCTGCGCGCCGACAGTCATGCCGCGCAACAAGGTGTCGATCAGGAGGATGTCGCCCGTCATCGGCGCGGACGGTTCCGGCTGTTGCCGCCCCTTGTCAACGCGCGGCCGCGCCCGAAAGGTCGTTGCCTTCGGCTGGCGTGTACTAGAGGGATGAGCGGTGGAGAGATGGCGCCAACCCCAACCCGCTCACCCCGGCGAAAGCCGGAGTCCGGCGCGGTTTGTCGGAGGAGCCGATGATCTTCCTACGCACATTCCTGGATCCCGGCTTTCGCCGGGGGTATAGCTAAGTCTGGGTAAAAAACTGAAAACCCGGGGACTAACCGATGCGGCGCGCTGAACATAATCGGACATGGCTCCCACATCCCGGCAAAATCTCGACGTGGCTGGCAGGAAATGCCGTTAAGACCAACCTGTCTACCTCGTCCGCAGAATAATTCTTGCGGAAGGTTTTCTTTGACCCATTTCCTAGCAGGATACCGTCTTTGTGTTTCTGGAAGTTTGTGGAGTTTGCGTAGTAATGCTCTTGGCGCGGAATATCTATTAATAGAAGTCCATCGGCGCTAAGCTTCATTCGCAGCTTCTTCAAAATATCTGTTCTGGCTTTGGCGTCAGGAATGATGTGTAGCACTGCAATGCAGGTAATCAGCTGATAACGCCGCCTCAGCTTAAAAAATATTTCCGGCGTATAAACCTTGCGCCTCAACTCCCTCGGGACATAATCTATCATCCGCTCGATTTGGGCGGAAACATCAACCAAGGTCAAGTCATCGGTTAGCGCTTGCATCCGTTTAAGATTGCGGAGGCGGCCAAATCCAAAGTCCGCGGCGGACTTGACGCTTTGCCCGTTCAATTGCTTGGCAATCCGCGCCAGCGATTTTGCCGGTATCTTTTGTGATGGTGCCGAGTTCTCGACACAAATTTGGTAAGTGCCAACCGCTTTAGCTGACACCTGAAAGGTCCTGTACGGGCTGACGTCGCTGTTCTATTTCTCTGCGCAGCTCATCTGCCGCATGTATTCGGATTTCCTCCACCTGCTGCTTGGGAAGCCCCTTGATCTTCGGCACCAGTCCCGTCCAAATCGAGAGCGAATACGTCGCGAGAAACAGGATGATCACAATCGGTATCGCGGCAGAAACATACGCTAGCCCGTGCTGAAACGCCGCCACCGTTGTTATTGCCAACGACAACAACCCAAAAAATAATACGTTCAAGTACCGAAAATAGCGACCCCAAAGCATAAATGCTCGTTCCCTAAGCGCAACCTGCGCATTAGCAAAATGATAAAAGATGCGCATTGCTCGTCCTGAGTTGCTCAGAACTTGGTCGGCACCTTCGATTTTCAATTGCGCGGCCGCTAAGGCGAGTTCCTTTTTGATGATCGTTTCGACGCGCTTTCGAGTTCGAAAGGTCCAATCATCAAGAATATTGTGTATATTTAGGTCGCTGAAAAAAAGTAAGATAGAAAGTAGGATGGCGGCGATAACTGTTGACGCCGTGTCGGCCATTTTCTCGGTTTGCTCAAAGGTCGCATAATCGCCACCGAAGACATCGACGACGCGCGACATTATCGGTTCCCTCCATATCTGGAGTACGATAAGCAAAGCAAAGAACCCTAAGTAAGGGATCGCCCCACGTGTGGCCCGGGAATTCATGTCTATGGTAGGATCACTCATGCTCCCTCCCGTAGTCTTGTTCAAAGCTGTGCATTGGTACAAATGAAGATATCAGACACAATAATCCATGATTCGGTTAGGCCGGTGCAAAAGCCTGATCACCTTAGTGTTGACCCCACCGGCAGCTTTTATGCCGAACGGGGTTTCTCCACATTTATGGGAAATCGCGGAGTTCTACGAAATACTGCTGGGGTTATTAATCGAAAATCTCAATCTTCGGCTTGGATTGTTTGCGAATTGAGTCGAAAGGGTCTCAGTTGGAATAATCTCAGGGCGGTTTCGTATACACGCCTTTTTTTCTTGGATGAGGCAACGGCACTTACGGCCGGACACCGGCCATGCGGCCTTTGTCGGGCAGCTGAGTTAAGAAGGTTTCGATCTACGATAGATGAGTCCGCGATTAGCCTCTCGATTACCAAAGTCGACAAGGCATTGCGCAACCAATGCGGGGCAGACTCTCGGCGAATGGCGGTAACGACAATTGGTTGGCTACCAGCAGGAAGCTTTTTCAAGGTAAGAGGTTTTTCAGACGAGATATTTGTGAAAGGCGACGAGAAATTTATGGTTTGGACCGCAAACGGGTACTTGTCAGGTCCGGACTTCTCGTCTGAGCAGGTGGTGACGCTTCTCACACCCCGAATTGTCGTTCACGCACTAAATAACGGCTATCGACCTTGTTTTCATCCATCCGCTTTAGATAACCGGCGTGCCGCCTGAGCGGGTTAGATTTCTGACTTCAACGCAATTCCTAACTGCGCCCTGAAGTTCAATCCGTCTTTTTCCCTCTCGACAAACACGAAAACACACTTGCCGCAGATTGCTAGTTGCCACACGCGGCCGGCTGCCTTCTTGTCGCGGCTATCATCATTCGTCGCGTGGGCTTCGCCCTTGTATTCGATAACGGCGGTGCGGCCATCAACAAGTTCGGCTACGAAATCCGGATAGAACCATCCGTCCTTCAGCGGAAGGCGAAAAGCGTCCTTATGGCGCGCGGCGTTTCGAACCCAGTGGCGAACGCTCTCAAGGCTATCTAAGGCCTGCGCTCATCGAAATTCCTCTCCATCCTTCTTACCGTCAAAGCAAGCGTTGGCTTCTTACCATCAAAGCAAGCGTTGGGTGCATTGAGCAAAGCGAAATGCGCCATTCGATGGCGGCGTTTGGAGCTGCCAGTGACGCCGGGAACATCGCGGGCGCGAACATTGCTACCGAGCGCGACATTCGCTCGGAGCATATCGCTTTGCTCAATGCACCCTAATTTGCTCGTCAACGCGGGGGTTGACGAACCCAAAACATGTAACTAATAAGTTACCTTATGACCGCCGAGAAGGACATGGACGCCGTATTCACCGCGCTGGCGCATGAGACGCGGCGGCGGATTCTCGACATTGTCACAGCGCAACCCGGCGCCGGTGTCGGCGAGATCGCGGCGGAATTCGACGTCAGCCGTATCGCGGTGATGAAACATCTCGCGGTGCTTGAAGAGGCGAACCTCATCGTTTCGATCAAGGAAGGGCGCACGCGCCGGCTCTGGTTCAACGCCGCGCCGATCCAGATGATCTATGACCGCTGGACGACCGATTACAGCGCCTATTGGGCGGGGGAACTGACGCGCCTCAAATATCTCGCCGAGGCGCGCGCGCAATCGACGACCAAACCAAAAAAACGGAGAGGCTGATGGCCGACGGACAGTTCGCGGAAAAGCAGATCTATCGCGTGATCATCAAGGCGCCAATCGAAACGGTATGGTCGGAGCTGATCAAACAGACGTCGCCGCGGCCCTTTTTCTGGAACTCCTCCTGGGACGCGGCCAAAATCGCGCCGGGCGAACCCTTCCGTATGCTGAGCGCCGACAAGCGCGCTGTCGGGGTCGTCGGCGAGTTTCTGGAAATGAAGCCCCCTCACCTCCTCTCGCACACCTTCCGCCTCACCTCGCTCGACGATCCGCCGTCAAAGGTGACCTACACGCTGAAAGAAACCGGCGAAGGCGTCGAATTCTGCCTGATCACCGAGAACATCGTCGCGGGCTCGAAAAGCGTCAAATCCATGGATGGCGGCGCGAAGTTCATCGTCGAGAATTTCAAGGCCTATGTTGAGAAGGGCCATTCGACTTTCGGCGGTCAGATGACGAACGCGATGATGGGCCTCATGGGCGCCATGGTTCCAAAGGCGCTGCGCGCGGAGAACTGGCCGCTGACGCGGCAAGGATGAGGAGAAAGCGATGGCCGACCCCGAAGCGACGATGATTGCAAACTTCAAGGAAAAGACCGGCAAGCCCCTCGACGACTGGCTGAAACTCGTCGGCAAGATGGGCCTCAAGAAGCATGGCGAAATCGTCGCGGCGCTGAAGAAAGACCACGCCATGACGCACGGCTTCGCCAATATGGTGGCGATGAAGCATCTGAAATCGGACGCCGGCAGTCTCGCGGAAGGGGGCGCCGATCTCGTCGCGGAACAATATGCCGGCGAGAAGGCAGCGCTGCGTCCGCTCCATGACGCGATCATGAAAGCGGTGCTGAAATTCGGTCCGGACGTCGAGGCGGCGCCGAAAAAGGCCTATGTCAGTCTCCGCCGCAAGAAGCAGTTCGCAATCCTGCAGCCGTCGACGAAGGCGCGCCTCGATGTCGGGATCAATCTGAAGGGCGCAAGCGCGAAGGGGCGCCTCGAAGAATCCGGGGCATTCAACGCGATGGTCTCTCACCGCGTGCGCGTCGAAAAGGCGGCCGACATCAACAAGGAGTTGATCGGCTGGCTGAAGGCGGCCTACGACGCAGCCTGACGCCGCGAGGGGCGCCGGCGCAACAGCGATAGCGGCATGACAGCGATCCGCATCCTTATCGACGCCGACGCATGCCCGGTGAAGGATGAGGTTTATAAAGTCGCGCTGCGCCACGGTGTTCCGGTCATCGTCGTCAGCAATGGCGGCATCCGCATTCCCGACCATCCGCTGGTCCGCCGCGAGATCGTCTCGGACGCCTTCGACGCCGCCGACGATTTCATCGCCGGCGCCGCTGATACTGGGGCTATCGTCGTCACCGGCGACATCCTGCTTGCGGATCGTTGCCTCAAGGCAGGGGCGGCGGCGATTGCGCCCAACGGCAAGCCATTCTCATCGAGTTCGATCGGCGCGGCGATCGCAACACGGGCGATCATGGCGGACATCCGCGGGTCAGGCGATCCGACGGCGGGCGGCGGGGCCCGGCCCTTCGCGAAAGAAGACCGTTCGCGGTTCCTGCAGGCGCTGGACCGCGAAATCGTCGCGCGCCGGCGCTCGGCCGGATAGCGACGAAATTTAAATACAACTTAAGGGTTTACTAATTATTGAATACTACCTATAGTTGCCATCCAACCGGAGGACTACTCGATGGCAATCTTCACCTATTCGGGCGCCGCGGACATGTCCGGCGCTGGCTTTGCTGGCCTCTTTACCGACCCCAACATCAGCGCCACCTCGACCACACGGCAAATCGGGCAGACCCCGGCGCTGTCGAACTACGTCTATAATTGGCAGGGTTCCGGCTTCACCTATGACGGCGCGGGGCGGTTCACGAACGGGGCCGTCACCGGCTTTTCCGGCGTTGACAGCGGGGACACGGATTTTTCGGTCACCGGCCTCGATATTCTCGCGACGTCGGTGCAATCGCGCCTTACCGCCGCCAACGGGCCGGGACTGATCGATCTCTTGACGGTCGGCCATGACGAGATCAACGGATCAGCTTTTAGCGACGATCTCTTTGGCGGCTTCGGGCGCGATACGATCCGCGGCGGCCTCGGGCAGGACACGATCGACGGCGGCACAAATTTCGACACCGTCGATTATTCGGACCGGCAGGACGCCGGCGTCAGCGTCAATGTCATCAACGGAACAGCCTTCACCGGCGGCTTCATTAACGCCAGCGGCTTTTACCAGGGCGGAGCGCTCGAGGACACGCTGCTCAATCTTGAAAACATTGTCGGCTCCGATTTCGGCGATCGTCTCGTCGCCGGGTCAACAAGCGCCAGCGTCGAAGGACGCGGCGGCAACGACTTCCTGTTTACGTTTTCAGGCAATGACACGCTCTTCGGCGGCGACGGCGGCGACTTCATCTCGGCCGGTCAATCCTCGGATCAACTCAACGGCGAAGCGGGGAACGATACCTTGAACGGCGGCACCGGCTTCGACACGCTCGACGGCGGCGCGAACTCCGATACGGCCGATTACAGCGACCGCAGCGGCGCCGTCAGCGTCAATCTCGTGAGCGGCTTCGCCTCCACTGGCGGCGCACTCAACGGCTCAGGCCTCTACTCCGGCGGGTTCACGGAAGACCAGCTGATCAGCGTCGAAAACGTCACCGGTTCGGCGTTCGGCGACCGGCTTGTCGGCGCGGCCGGCGGGTCAACGATCTCCGGCGGCGGCGGCGGCGACAGCATTGCAAGCTTCGCCGGCAACGACACCATCATCGGCGGCGACGGCGACGACACGATCGACGCCGGCGACGGCCAGGACCGGTTTCTTTTCTCGGCCGGTCACGACGACGATGTGATTTTCGGCTTCGACTCCGGCGCCGGCGCTGGCGACGTGATCAAATTCTTCGGAATGCCGTCGACCTTCGACACGTTTCTCGACGTCATCCTGGCGTCGGTCCAGGTCTTCGACGACGTTCTCATCAATCTGCCGGGCGGCGATTCTATTCTGTTGAAGGACACGCTCCTGCTCAGCCTCAACGCCAATGATTTCGAGTTCGGCTGAGGGTCTCGCAATTCCGGCGCGGCCTGTTTAACGGCGTCGAACAGGTATACGGTCTCCCCGCCGCCAAACTGGGGAGACCGCGATGGCTTTCATCACATTCGTCGACGCCGGCGCCGACATGACCGACACGACGTTCGGCACGCTGTTCACCGACCCCAATCTCAGCGCCTCGCCGACATTGCGCGAGATCGGCATGTCGCCGGCATCGACCAATTATGTATTCGCGTTCGGCGGCGACAGTTTCACCTTTGACGGTTCCGGCAACTTCACCGGCGGGACGATCACCACGCTGTCCGGGACGGACTCGCTGGTGCTCGATTTCACGATCACCGGGCTTGATCTGGCGGCGACCGCCGTTGAGGCGCTGCTCACCAGTTCGGACGGCGCAGGTCTCCTGGCGCTGCTGACGGCGGGCGACGACAACATTAACGGTACGCAGTTCGGCGACCATCTGACCGGCGGCGCCGGTTTCGATTTTATCAACGGCGCCGAAGGCGACGACACGCTCGACGGCGGCGCCGACGGGGATTTCATCTCGGGGTGGATCGGCGCTGACGCCATCAATGGCGGTGACGGTACGGATTTCGCAAATTACGGGGGATCGGACGCGATTCTTATCGACCTCCTTATGGGCCTGGCTTCCGGAGGCCACGCGGCCGGCGACACGTTGACGAGCATCGAAAGCGTGATCGCCGCGAACGGCAACGACACCCTGCGCGGCGACGACGGCGAGAATTACTTCAACGGCTCCGGCGGCAATGACACGATCGAAGGGCGCGGCGGCTTCGATAACATCGAAGCCGGTTCCGGCAATGACACGGTCGATGGCGGCGGCGGCGATGACATTATTGACGGCGAAGACGGCGCCGACACGATCCGCGGGGGCGACGGCGACGACCGCCTGAACGGGGACTCCAGCCCCGATACGATTCAGGGCGGCCTCGGCAATGACACGCTCGACGGCGGCACCGCCTTCGACACGCTCGACTATACCGAGAAGACTGGCGGCGTGAACGTCAACGTCATTAACGGCGTCGCGCTGACGGGCGGCTTCGTCAACAGCGCCGGCTTCTATCAAGGCGGCGCGCAGGAAGACGTCATCAGCAATTTCGAGAACATCAACGGCTCTGCCTTCGCCGACCGCCTGATCGCGGGATCGACGAGCGCGCGCATCGAAGGGCGCGGCGGCAACGACTACCTGTTCACGTTCTCCGGCAACGACACGATCTTCGGCGGAACGGGGAACGATTTCATCTCGACGGCGAAGTCGTCGGACATGCTCAACGGCGAGGCGGGCGATGACACGCTGAACGGCGGCACGGGGCTCGACACATTGAACGGCGGCGCCGACCGCGACACAGCCGACTATTCCGACCGCACCGGCGCCGTCAGCGTCAATCTCACCTCGGGAACCGCGATGAACGGCGGCGCCTTGAACGCGTCCGGCTTTTACGTCGGCGGCTTCACGGAGGACTCGCTTGTCGCGATTGAGAACATCACCGGCTCGGCTTTCGGCGACCGCCTCGTCGGCTCAACCGCCGCGTCATACATCATCGGCGGCGCCGGCGGAGACAACATCTCGACGTTCGGCGGGGCCGACACGATCATCGGCGGTGACGGCAACGACACTGCCGCGGGCGGCGGCGGGAACGACCGCTTCTTCTTCTCCGTCGGCAACGACGCCGACACCATCACCGATTTCTCGGCCGGCGCGGCTGTCGGCGACGTCCTCAAGTTTTTCGGGTTCGGAACGGCGCTCGACAGCTTCGCCGAAGTTGTCGCAGCCTCGACGCAAGTCGGCGGCGACGTCGTCATCAATCTCGGCGGGGGCGATTCCGTGACGCTAAAGTCGCTGACGCTCGCGACGCTCAACGCCAACGACTTTGAATTCGGCTAAGGAGCCGCCCTTGAGCCAGGCGCGGGCGGCCACTGTGTCGCTTGCGCCTGCGCGAAGATCGAGCCGAATTCAACTTTCGCCACGCGTTCGAGATCGGCGCAAATGGTCTGCGTCCCATTGCGTTCTGCTGCAAGTAGCTCCAGCGCTCGCGCGCGCGTGTCGGCGAGAACGCGCGCTCTTTCCTGGATTTGGGCGCGCTTTTCCGCCGTGAGGTCCGGCTCGTCCTCCAGCGTGCGCCTGATCGCGTCGATCTCTGCGCAATTTTCGATGATCGCCTCGATCGGAAACATCTCGGTCAGGAAATGCTTGTGGATGCGCGCGCGAAGACCCATGTCGTCGATGTCGAAAAGGCGCTCGCGGTTGCGCTCATAGACCTGCGCCTCGCGCTGAGCCATGCGGAACATGCGCTGCGTGACATGGCCCCAGGGGTCGCCGATCTTCTGCGACGCGACCGCCATGTCGATCGTGCCGCCCATGGTCGACAGGATTTCGCCGAAGAACCGCGCCGCATCGCGTTCGCGCCGCCTGCGGTCCATGCGATCCTCGATGAGCTCCGCGAACAAGGCGCCAAGCGTCGCCAAGACGGCGCCGATCGTCACTGCGACGAGCGTGTCGAGATTGCCGATGAGATCGAAGATCGGGCGGTTCATCGCGCGCCCTCCCGGGTGACGCTGGATGGCTCCCTATGCTGTTTCGCCGCTTCGCTCCAGCACCCGTCCGGTATGTCAAAGGCCCGCGAGCGCGCCTAGGGTGTGATTCGCGGAAGCGCGGACCTAGCCCGCTTCACCTTCCGGAAAGGATGACCTCATGGCCAAAGGCCAACAACGCAGCAATCGCGAAAAGAAGAAACCCAAGCAAGACAAAAACAAGAAAGCAGCTTCGCAGGTCTCGCAGGTCAGCGAATCCTTCGCCAAAGCCGGCGCGAAAAAGCCGCCGGTCTCCGGAAAAAAATAGGCGGCCCCCCGCGCGCTGAAGGCCAGCGGGGCCCGCGGTCGATGGTTGTCGCGCCGCCTTTTGTCGCGACAAAACTACCGCGTCGTGTAGCCGCCATTGGCGAAAATCGTCTGGCCGGTGATCCACCCGCCTTCGCTCACAAGGAAGCGGACGAGCGGCGCGATGTCTTCGATCTTCGTGAGGCCGCCGAGCGCCGAAGCGGATTTGTGATAGGCGACAGCCTCTGGCGATTCCTGGCCGTAGAAGAAGGGCGTGTCCATCGGGCCCGGCGCCACCGCGGTGACCGATATTCCGCGAGCGCCAAATTCTTTCGCCGCCGCGCGCGTGAAATGCTCCACCGGCGCCTTGCCGCCGGCATAGATCGCATAATGCCCCGTAAAAGCGGCGAGCAACGACGTCACGATCGTGCAGATTTTACCGCCGTCGTTGATTGCGGAACCTGCTTCCTTGATGAAAAAGAAGGCCGACTTGGCGTTTACGTCCATCATCGTGTCGAACTCGCTCTCGCTCGTCTCGGCGATCGCCTTCTTCAGCACCATACCTACAGTGTTGATCGCGATGTCCGGCGCGCCAAAAGCGCGGCGCGTTTCGTCAAACAGCCTACTGATTTCAGCCGGGTTCGTGAGGTCGCCCTGCACGAGCAACGCGCCGGCGCCGGCCGCCTTGACGGCCTTGGCAGTTTCTTCGGCGGCTTTGCGCGTGGCGTCGCTGTTATAGTGGATGGCGATCGCCTTTGCGCCGCGCGCCGCGAGATCGCGCGCGATAAGCCCGCCGAGGTTTTTGGCCCCTGCGGCGATGACGACGGTCTTGCCTTCAATCTTGCTGCGCATATCCGGTCTCCTTGTGGTTCCCGCCGCCCTAGCCAAGCTGGCCGCGAATAACTTTCGAAATCGGCGCGGACTTGCTAAAATCGGGCGAGAATGGACGCGCCCTTATGCGAGCAATCCTGGAACGGTCGGTTCGAAGCAGCGCCGACGCGGAACTGACGTTCGTCACCGAAGACGTCGGGGCGTCGGCCGATTGGTCCTTCACCCTGCCCGAGCACGTCCTGATCGTGCATCGCGCCGGCGCGCTGCGCTCTCTTGAGACCGAGTTTGAAAACGGCCTCGCGGCGCGGACCCTGCCTTCCGTCGGCGATGTTTGGGCGGCGCCCGGCGGCGAGAAATATTCCGCCGTCGCGCGCGAGGGGCTGGTTTCCTATTGCGAGCTGCGCGTCGAGCGGCGGAAGTTCGCGCGCCGGGAAATGGCGCCGCGGATCGCGCATCGCGACGGGTTCTTGCACGCGCTAATCGAACGCGCGGCGCCGCTGGCGGCTCGCGACGACGATGTCTCGGACCTCCTGTTCGCGTCGATCGTTGAAACAACGCGCCTTCATATCGGCACGGTCTATTTCGCCGACGAGCCCCGCAAGCGCCTCAGATTCACCGAAAGGGAGGCGCGGACAGTGCGCGGGCTGATCGAGCGCAATATCGCGGGCCGTCACACCGCGGCCTCGCTCGCCGGCGCTGTCGGGCTCGGCGAAGGCGACTTCGTCTCGGCCTTCGGCGCGACGTTCGGCGTCTCACCGCATCAGTTCCTGATAGAGCGGCGCATCGAGCACGCGCGGCGCTTGTTGCGCGACACGCGGCTGTCGCTGACGGAGATTGCAATGCGAACCGGCTTTTCAACGCCAAGCCATTTTTCGACGACATTTCACAGTCGCGCCGGAGTCTCGCCGCGCGTATATCGGCAGCTAGGCGGATCGCTATAAGGCTTTGCCGGGAATAAGGCCCCTCCCCGCTTTCGCTTCGCCCATCTGATGGCGCAGGAAGGCTGGGAGAAGCGCCATTTTTTCCTGCGCGTCTTTCCCGTCGGCGAGGCGATAAAGGTTCTGGTAGTAAAACGCCATCGCGGCGAAGCCGTTGAGCGCTTTGACGAGATTATTCGGCGAGGCCGGTCCCCAGAAACCATTCCCTATACGGAGCGCCTTCTCGTAAGCGGGCGCCGCGTCGATGTCGCCGGACAGCAATTTTTTCGGAATTTCGGGATCGACGCAAAGCGGGCGCGCAATGCCGATGAGATCGGCTGCGCCCGTGCTGAGCGCCTCATCCATCGCGGCCCGGCTGCGAAAGCCGCCCGTCACCATCAATGGCATCTTCGCGACGCGCGCGGCTTCCTCCGCGAACTGAAGGAAATAAGCCTCGCGCCGATTGGTCGATTCGCGTTTGCGCTCCTCAACCGGCGCCTCCATTCCCTCGATGTCCATCATGCTCGGCTGTTCGTAGGAACCGCCGGAGATTTCGAGGAAGTCGACGCCTTCCTCGTTCAGCCAGCCGATGACGGTGAGGCAGTCGTCGAATGAAAACCCGCCCTTCTGAAAGTCGGAGGAATTGAGTTTCACCGCGACGGGAAAACCCGAACCGACTTTCTTCCTGACGGCCGACACTGTCTTCAGCAGCAGGCGCGCGCGGTTTTCGAGTCTGCCGCCCCATTCGTCCGTCCGCTGATTGACGCGAGGGTTCAAGAATTCGGAAATGAGATAGCCGTGCGCGGCGTGGATCTGCACGCCGGAAAAGCCCGCCGCTTTGCAGACTGACGCCGCATGCACGAAGCGCGCGATGACATCGGCGATTTCAACCGCCGTCAGCGCGCGTGGCGCCCCGAACTGCCCGCCGGGAAGATCAACCGCCACCGCCGAGGGCGCGACCGGCGTCTTCGTCACATAGACCGGCGTCTGGCGTCCGGCATGGCTGAGCTGCGCCATGATCTCGGCGCCGTTTGCGGTCGCGGCTTTCGCATAGGCCTCGAGCGCGGCGATGGCGCCTGCATCCTGGGCGCCGTCGATCGCGACATTACCCGGGCGCTCAAGATAGCGGCGATCGATCTGAATATTGCCGGTGAGAAGAAGCCCCGCCCCGCCCTTCGCCCAGCGCGCGTAGAGTGTTTGATGCCGCGCCGTCGCATGATTGCGTGCATCGGCGAGCCCTTCGGTCATCGCCGCCTTGACCAGCCGGTTTTTCAGCCGGACCCCGCAAGGCAGCGTCAACGGATCGGCGATCGTCGTCATGAAGTATCCCACGCGCAGAGTAGCCCGCCAGCCGACTACTCACCCTGATTCGGGCCGCCGCCGGTCACTCGCTTCCCCGCCAGAACTCGATGTCGCCCATGATCCAAGTCCAAGGGGCGCCGGTATCGCCCAGTATGAAGTCCACGAGATAGGGAAAAGCAGCCTCCGCCCTGACATCGTTTGCGAGAAGGACGACGCAGCGCCGATGCGCTTCGACGCAGACCCAGATATTGCCCGTAATGTCGTTATGTCCGCCCCTGATGAAGGCGCCGCCTTGCGGACCCTCAAAGACAATGAGGCCGATGCTGGCGGCAAGGTCGCCGCGCCGCTGGGCGACCGGCAGCTCCGGCTGCAGCGTCGGGAATTGCGAAGCCGTTGTGATGGGCAATTGGCCCCGTGTCATTTCGCGCAGCGAGACCTCGGAAAGGCCGCGACCGGCGACAAAGGCGGCCGCGAACCTCGCGAAGTCCTCGATCGTCGTGTCCATCGATCCGGCCGCGCGCGGCTTGCTCCGCTCATCGTGCGGCTCGGGGCGGCCGGTGATGTCCCACCCGTCAGCGAGATTTCTAGAGCAAAATCCGACCTTTCTGAATCGATTTGGGATTCCCAGTGGCGGCGAA
>CAZHUI010000063.1:0-19889 GCA_964535605.1 uncultured Caulobacterales bacterium | reverse complement strand
TCGCCGCCACTGGGAATCCCAAATCGATTCAGAAAGGTCGGATTTTGCTCTAGCGTTTGCCTGAATTTTGGATCGCGGGCTCAAGTCCGCGCGTTGACGTGGCTCTCGAGCGCCAGACGCGTTTCGCGATAGATCGCGGCAAGCCGCTCGAGGGCGTCGCGCATCGCGGTCAGATCGCCGTTCTTCGACAGCGTTTCGACATCGCGCGCCGCTTCCGACAGACGATGGGCGCCGACATTGGCGGCCGACCCTTTGAGGGCGTGCGCCGCGCGCGCGGCTTGCGTGATTTCGCCGGTCGCGACGCAGCGCGACAGATCGGCGGATAGTTCGTCCGTCGATCGCCAGAACGCGGCAAGAATGTCGTTGACGCCGTCAACGCCCGCGACATCGAGCAGGCTGTCGATTTGCCCGGACTCGAGTAGCAGGGCTTGCGCCGCTGAGTTTTTCACCACGGTATCATCTCCCCCGGTCACGACCGCCCCTACGGCCGGCCCGGTAGTCTCCCGCCGGCAGCATCGCGTAGGATGTCTAAAGATTTGAATAAAATCCAAAGACGGGCGTTCGTCAGTCCTCCGCGATTTAGGTAAGACTTCCTAACCAAGTCTTGCCGCTTGGCCGCCAATTCTATGCAAGTTCGAATTTTGGCGGAATCACGTTCCCGAGAAGCGGATATTGGCGCGAATGAGCGCGTCGATGATCCCGGGTTCGCTGGCGGCGTGCCCGGCGTCGGCGACCAGCTGAAAATCCGCCTCCGGCCAGGCCTTGTGGAGGTCCCAGGCGGTCTTCATCGGTGTGCAGACGTCATAGCGGCCTTGGACGATGACCGCCGGAATGTCGCGGATCCGCCCGACATTGGCGATCAATTGGTCGTCGCGCTCGAAGAATCCGCGATTGACGAAATAGTGGCACTCGATCCGGGCGAATGCGACGGCGAAGGCGTCCGCGGCAAAGCTGTCGATGCGTTCCTGCGACGGGAAGAGCGAAACGGTGCCGCCCTCCCACGCGCTCCACGCGCGCGCGGCGCGGCGTTTTTCGGCATCGTCCGCGCCGGTCAGCCGCTTGTAGTAAGCGCCGATCAAATCGCCGCGTTCGGCCGGCGGGATCGGCTCCAGATAGCTCTCCCAGGCGTCGGGAAAGAGCCAGCTGGCGCCTTCCTGATAAAACCAGAGCAATTCCGCGCGCCGGAGCGTGAAGATGCCGCGCAGGACAAGTTCGGATACTTGCGCGGGATGGGTCTGCGCATAAGCGAGCGCAAGCGTTGATCCCCAAGAGCCGCCGAAAACCAGCCAGCGACCGATATCGAGCCGGCGGCGCAGCTTTTCCATGTCCTCGACAAGGTCCCAGGTCGTGTTCTCGCGCAGCTCCGCATAAGGGGTCGAACGGCCGCATCCGCGCTGGTCGAAGAGAACGATCCGGTATTTGGATGGGTCGAAATAGCGCCGCATCGACGGGGTGATGCCGCCGCCCGGTCCGCCATGGCAGACGACGGCCGGCTTGCCCGCAGGATTGCCGCAGACCTCGTAATAGATTTCGTGGAGGTCAGAGACCTTCAGCCGCCCGGTCTCGAAAGGCTCCAGGGCGGGGTAAAGGTCAAAACGTTCTGCCATAATTCTGCTGACTTTCACCCTTATGTGATGTTATCCACTACCTAGGTCAGGGACGTTTCTTCAAGCCGTTTTCCGAAAGCCGGCGGCAATCGCCGTCCTGTTATGGGCGTGTCGTATTTGCCGGAGCGCCGCAAGGAAAATTGCGCGTTGAACCGTTCGGGTCTGATCGCTGTGAATAGTCAGGAGCAGACAGGCGTGTCAGGGCATTGCGTTAGAGGCGCCGTCGCCTCGCTGATTTTGATTTCCCTTCCGGCATGCTCGACAGTCATCAGGACCGCGGACGCCGTCGATGAAACCGCCGTCACCGAAGAGCGGGCTGCGCTGAAAGAAGCCGCCGCCGAGCTCGCCTGGTCCCCCTGGCCCAAACCCGAGGGCGCGTCTTTCGCGATTCGCTTCGCCGGGGGCGAAGAAGACGGTCGCATGACCCGGGACCGCGCCGTTGACATTTATATCGGATCGCTCGGCGGCGAGGCGCCCGCCGAAAAAATCGCCGCCGATGTTCGCCGTCATCTCGTCGCGGCGGACCAACTGGCCGATGTCGCGGCGCGCGCGTCCGACAGCGCCAATCCGCGCCTTTCTGATGTCGCAGTCCTCGAAGCCTCAATCGCGGATCTGCGGGAAACGCGCGCGGTCTACATCGCCGCGCTCAAAAAGATCGACGCCGGCGGCGACGCGCTCGACGCGGTCCGCGAACCGCTGGACTCAGCCGTCAAGAAACTCGGCCGCGTCGCTGACGACCTCGCCGAAAATGCGATGAAGCGGCGCTCGTCGAACTTTGCAGGACCCGATGCGTTGCCCGCGAGCACTGGCGCGCTCTGACGGTCCGAACGCTGACCTGCAAGACTTTGCGCTTATTCCTGCGCTGATTTGGTGATGAGCGTGTCGCCGTCTGCGACTTCGAAGCCGACTGCATCGCGAATGTCTTCGAGCGCCTTCTCGCAGTCCTTTTCGATCGAGCCCAAATCGTCGATCAGGAACTGCACGATATCGGCGTTTCGCGATTCCGGATTGCGGCTCCGGATCATGATCTCGAGGCGGTCCGCCGACTGATCGAGGAAAAATCCGCCGACCATCGTCCGCCAACGGAACGTGTCTTGCGACCACGCAAACCGCACCCGCGCGGTCTTCAGCTTGCGCTCGCCTGCATAGGGCGTCAGCGTCGCTTCGAAGCGTTCGCCTTCACGCCCGCCGATCGGATAGATCGACAGCGCCGCGGCGCACACCGGACGTTCAAAGCTGACTGAAAGGGGCTCGCGCCGGTCGGTGCGGTAATGCGCTGCATAGGCGCCCGACGGCGGCGCGATGTAGGAGCACAAGGTGTCGTAACGGAAATAGCGCTGGCCTTCTTCGCAGATCTGACGATCGAGGCCTTTGCTGAAGCCGACGCCGAAGCGCTTCACATATTGATTGCGGATCTTGTCGCCGTGTTCGCCAGGCGGCGGCTCGAAGGAGATGACGCTGAACCGCGGATCGAGGCGCGCGTCTTCGGCGCCGATGCTGGCGAGGGCGTAGGTCCGCGTCGCCGGATTGGAGTCGCGGTCGGGGTCAGGGCCGACGCCGTTCTCGTGGAACTGCCCGCCTTGCGCGAGCGCGGGCGCGGCGAACATGCCGACGGCCGCGGCGATCGCCGCAAAGGACGCGAAATTGGGCGCTGCCATAGAAAACCCCCGGAACCACGAACCCCGGACTTTAACCATATCGCTTCGGCCCGGCAAATCGCCCAAAAGCCACAACGGCGAACCGCGGGCGGCTTTCAGGGCGCTTGCCGGCTGAAGTCGTCCCACATCCGCATCATGGGGGTGGGGGCCGCATAATGGCCGTCGTGCCAGGGCGAGCCCCCGTTCAACCGCCCCATGCTGAGGTAATTGGCGAGCATGACGCCCGGGAAAGCGTCGATGAGCCTCTGATTGACGGTCCGGTTGATCCCCGCGCCGCGCTCGCCCCAGTGGAAGTCCTGCCAGAACGCCATGAAGGCTGGCGATTTCGCGAGCTCGGCCGGCAGGTTCATATGGCTGCCGCCCTCATAGGCTCCGATGAAGGTCGAGCCGGCCTCGATCGCGATCGCCCGGTGGCGGCCCCAATGATCGACGAGCCAGCTGGCGGTCGCCTTGGCGCTGGCGGGCCCCTCGGCAAGGTGGTCGGCGATTTTCGAGGCGACGGCGTCGGGGTCGTCCTTGACCGCGGCGAGCCACCGCCCCGCGATCTCCGCCTCGGCGGTTTCGCCGAAAAGCAGCGTCGTCAGGTCTGAGAACTTTCCATAATAGCTGGTGACCGCAACGCCCGTCTTCGCGAGGTAGGCTTTCGGATCTTCGCCTTTGCTTTCGACATAGGCTGAAAATCCCGCAAGCGCATCGCGCGTGCGGGTCGGGTTCGCCGTATGCGTTCCGATCACATAGATGATCCGGGGGCGGATCTTCTGCGCTGCGAAAGCTTTCTCCATCGCAAGGACAAGGCGCGCCGACAGGGCGCCGTAGCCGTGGCCGGCGCGCCATTCCGAGTTCAGACCCTTGGCGACGCCGCGCGCATAGGCCGTCGAGACGAAGAAACCGGCGGCGTTGTTCCACATCTCGTTGCCAAGCTCGACATAGAGCGTCCGCTCGAGCGGATAGCCTGACGCGGCGAGGCGCTTGGCGAATTCGCGCGCGAAAATGTCCCACTCTTCGCTCTCCAGGGTCTTTTTGGCGTGCCGCGCGGTCGCTTCGATGAACCGCGCGCCGTCGAGGCGTTCAGGCTTGTCCTTGCGGCGCAGCGACGGGTCCGCCCAGCTGATCGGCGCGCCGAGCTGCGGGGGAACGGTGACCCAGAGCTTGGCGCCGGTCCGGACGCCGAGATCGAACAGGATCTCGTAAGGCGCGCCGAAGAAAGGCGGCTCCGGCCATTGCGCGCTGGAGCGCTGGCCCCAGGGCTCCTTCATCGTCGCGATCTGGTCGAAGCGCCTCACCAGGCTGTTATTCGTAGACTGAATATCCATCGTGCGCAGCACGTCATAGCGGCGCGCGTAATCGAGGAAGACAGGGTTCCAGATCTCGCCGCGGGCGAGCCGTTCGGCGTTCTTCTTGCGATAGAGGCGGATATCGGAAAGTCCCTCGCCGATGCGCGAGAAACGCAGCGACCCGTTTGAAAACGTCTTCGCCGTCAGGTCGTAGGTGACGCTGTTCTTGCCGCGAACCGGGCTGCCGCGGCCTTCCCAGCGCTGCATGAAGCCGTAGCCTTCGCCCTTCCAGTCGATCACCCATTCGCCCGCATGAAACGCGCCGAGCCCGTCGGCGGTTGAAAAAAACTGGGCGATCGATCCGTTCTTCATGGCGCCCGCTTTCTTGGCCGGCATCCATGTCTGCGGGTCGAGATAGCCGGCGGCGAGCGCTTCTGCGGTCTTGATGCGGCCGCCTTCGCCGTCGAAGTCCCATCCCGCCGCGCGCGTCTGCGCGAGATTGAGAAAGGGTTCCTCAAGGTTAAAGGGCGCGGCAGGACCGACGCCGAGCTGCAGTTCATGCCGGCGCGGGGGCTCCTCCGCCGCGGCGCCGTTTAGCGCGAGCGCAGCGGCGAGCGCGGCGAGGGCGGTCAGGCGGACCATGCGGCGGCTCCGATCAGAACAGGTGTCGTGTAATGCGTGCAGTCCCCAACGATTGATAGCACGGCGCACAGCGCCCGCCCTCTGGAGCGGGCGCCCCTTTAGATTGAACACGGAACGACTATATAGCCGCGGTCGCCGGGTGTCGCCCTTTGGGCCAAGCCGCCTCGGCGCCCGGCCGCGCCGGGTCCTCGCCGCGGAGCCTCAAAGAAAGGGGCCGGAATGCTGCTCACCCTCCTCAAATCGAAAATCCATCGCGCGCGCCTGACGATGACGGACCTTCATTATGAAGGGTCGATCGGCATTGACGAGGATATTCTCGACGCCGCCAACATCCTGCCGCACGAAAAAGTGGCGATCTGGAACGTGACGAATGGCGCACGTCTTGAGACCTACGCGCTGCCCGCGGCGCGCGGCTCGCGCGAATTCATGCTGAACGGCGCCGCGGCGCGCCATGCGGCCGCCGGCGATTTCGTCATCATCGCCGCCTTCGGCCAGCTGCCCGCGGAAGAAGCCCGCAATTACAAGCCGACCGTCCTCCTGATGGGTGAGGGGAACGCGATTGAACGCCGCCTCTGACCCGTTCACCGAAAACCTGTCCCAATGCGCTTGACGCCGCCGCCGCCGCCGGGGCCAACTGGGCCGGGTGGATGGCGGGGCGTTCATGATTTTCCGGCGGTTGTTCGCGGCGTCCCTTGTTGCGGCGCTGACGCTTGGCTGCGCCACGAGCAGCCGGGCGCCGGACATGCGCGGGGCCGCGGCGCGGCTCAAGGCTGACATCGCCTGGCTCGCTGACGACGCGCGTCAGGGGCGCGAAGCCGGAACGCCCGGCTATGACGCCGCCGCCGATTATGTCGCGAAAGAGTTTGAAGCGGCGGGACTGTCGCCCGGCGCGGGCGGCGCATGGTTCCAGACCGTGCCGTTGCGCGCCGCGGTGCGCGATCTCGACGCCGCGCGCTTCACGCTCGACGGCGAGGGCGGCTTTCAGTCGCTTTCGCATCTTACCGATTTCATCATCGGCCGGTCTGCGGCGGATACCGACTACGAGGCGTCCGGCGATCTCGTTTATGCCGGCTACGGCGTATCGGCGCCCGCCGAGAAATACGATGATTACGCCGGCCTTGATGTCGCGGGGAAAGTCGTCGTCGCCTTTGGCGGCGCGCCGCGCGGCTTTTCGACCGAAGTCGCCGCCTATTTCTCGGATACAGAAACCAAAATCAAGGCGGCGGCGGCGCGAGGCGCGACCGGCTTCATCAGCGTACCAAGCAATTCATCGCGGTTCCCCTGGGCGACAGCGGTGAAGTTCGCCGGCGCGCCGGGAATGACCTGGGTCGGCCCGGACGGCCGCGCAAAGTCCGCGGCGGCGTCTATTCGAGCGACCGCCTTCATGAACGAATCCGGCGCGCAGAAACTTTTCGCCGGCGAAGCGCTCGATTTTCTGGCGCTGCGCACGATGGAGGCCGCCTCCGGCGCGCCACCGGGCTTTCCGCTCGGCAAGCGCGCGCGGCTATCCGGGCGGTCGATCTTCAGCGAAACGAAAAGCGACAATGTCATCGGCGTCATCGAAGGGTCCGACCCCGTATTGAAAAACGAAGTGATCCTCCTGACCGCCCATCTCGACCATGTCGGCGTCGACGAAGGCGGCAAGCCCGGCGAGGACGTCATCAATAACGGCGCCATGGACAACGCCGCCGGCGTCGCCGTGCTGATCGAGGCCGCCGGCATGTTCCGCCGCGCCGGCGTCGCGCCGAAAAGAACGATCGCGTTCGCGGCGGTGACGGCGGAGGAAAAAGGCCTTATCGGCGCCGATTACCTCGCGCATCATTCGGCTTTCGGCGACAAGCGCGTCGTCGCCAACGTCAATCTCGACATGCCGGTGCTGCTTTATCCGTTCACGGATGTCGTCGCTTTCGGCGCCGAACGCTCGTCCATCGGCCCGATCGTCGAACAGGCGGCGGCGTCGATGGGCTTGAAGCTCTCGCCCGATCCGCTCCCCGAAGAGAACATCTTCACCCGGTCGGACCATTACAGCTTTGTGAAGCAGGGCGTGCCGTCGCTCTTTCTCATTGTCGGGTTTGAGAACGGCGGCGGCGACATTTTCAGGAATTTTCTGGCGACGCATTATCACGCGCCGACGGACGATATATCGCTGCCTATTCTCTACGATCAGGGCGCGCGTTTCACGGAGCTCAATTATCGCATCGCCCGCGCGCTCGCGGACGCAGACGCTTCCCCATCATGGAACAAGGGCGACTTCTTCGGCGAGACTTTCGGGGAGCGCTGAGGCGAGCGCCGCGCGCCGGCGCAACAAAAAAGCCGGGCGCATCGCCCGGCTTTTTCAAGACGATCGTAACGAGGCGCCTAGCTCTTGGCGGCGACCATTACAAATTGCCGGCCGCGCGCTTTCATCGCGAACTCGACCTTGCCGTCGGAGAGCGCGTAGAGCGTATGATCGCGGCCCATGCCGACATTGGCGCCGGCGTGATATTTCGTGCCGCGCTGGCGCACGATGATGTTGCCGGCGATGACGTTCTCGCCGCCGAACTTCTTCACGCCGAGACGCTTCGATTCTGAATCGCGGCCGTTCTTCGACGAGCCGCCTGCTTTCTTGTGCGCCATGAGTGGGCTCCCTTAATTCCTATTCTTCTTCCGCGTCGGAACGCGCCCGGTCGGTCTTGGCGCGCGGCGCCTTGCCGGCGACCAGTTCCTTGGCCTGCTCGACCCATTCGTCGCGCGTCGCGCGGCCCTTGAGGTCAAGCGCCTCGTCCATCTTCGCGACGTCGGCGTCCGACATCGCGGCGATCTCTTTCAACGAAGAAACGCCGTAGTCAGCGAGCTTTTTCTTCAGCACCGGGCCGACGCCGCCGATCAGCGAGACATCGTCCGCGACGGCGGCGGCAGGTTTGGCGGCCGGCTTTTTCGCGGCGGCTTTCTTGCCCGAAGGCTTGGCGCCGTTCGTCAGAATTTCCGTCACGCGCAGGATTGTCAGATCCTGGCGGTGACCTTTCTTGCGACGGTAGTTCTGCCGGCGGCGTTTCTTGAAGATGATGATCTTCGGTCCGCGCGCCTGTTCGACGATTTCGGCGGCGACCGCGGCGCCCTCGACGCGCGGCGCGCCGATCGTGATCGTGGCGCCGTCGCCGAGCATCAGGACCTCATCGAGCGTGATGATGTCGCCGGCTTCGCCGGGAAGGCGTTCGATCTGGAAAACGTCGTTGGCGGCGACGCGATATTGCTTGCCGCCTGTCTTGACGACTGCGTACATGGTCCGAGCTCCTGGCGCGGGGGCTTTGCCTCGCGCGGGTTCCTTTTTGGCCCCGGTTTCTTTCGACCGGTTTTTGAAAGAGGCGGGGTGGTAGCCGCTCCCCCGGACCCCGTCAACCCCGATGAATTACCGCCATGCCTTCCATGCCGGCAATCACTGCGATGTCCTGAAACATGCGGTTCTTTGCCTGATCCTTGAACGGTTGAAGGCCAAGGAAAAGCCCTTCATGGCGCTCGACACCCATGCCGGGCGGGGGCTCTACGATCTGGAGAGCGAAGCGGCGCTAAAGACCGCCGAGCATCTGGGCGGGATCGCCCGGGTCATCGCCGACCCGGCGCCCCCGGCGGCGCTCCGGCCTTATCTCGACGCCGTCGCGCGCGCGAACCCCTTTGGCGGCCTTCGGTGGTATCCGGGCTCGCCCCAGATCATCGCCGACGCCTTGCGCCGGGGCGACAGCGCCAAATTTTGCGAGCTTCACCCGGAGGAACGCGCAGCGCTGGAGCAAACGCTTGGCCCGGACCGTCAGGTGAAAATCTTCGACCGCGACGGGTATCAGGCCGTGCGGGCTTTTCTTCCGCCGGCCGAGCGCCGCGGCCTCGTCATTATTGACCCGCCCTTTGAGCAGCCCGGAGAATATGAGCGCCTGGCGGCCGCGCTTGCTGACGGACTGAAACGCTGGGCGACGGGCATATTCATGATCTGGCGGCCAGTAAAAGATGCGTCCGGCTGGCGGCGCTTTCTCGCGTCCGCCGACAGCGCGGGCGACACGCTCAATGTCGAACTCAACATCCGCGCGCCTGTTGAGGACAAGCTGACCGGCAGCGGTCTTTACCTTGTTAATCCGCCTTTCGGACTTTCAGCCAGTCTTGTTGAACTGCTGCCATGGCTCGCCGCGCGCCTCGCGATCGGTCCCGGCGCCGGCTGGTCGCTGCTGGAGCGCGAGCGCGGCAGCGTCATTCGCGAGGAAAGCGGCATCGCCTAGGCCTTGCCCCGACGGAGCGCCGTCATTAGAACGCGCGGCTTCCGGAGAGGTGCCAGAGTGGCCGAATGGGCCGGTCTCGAAAACCGGAGTGCGGGCAACCGTACCGTGGGTTCGAATCCCACCCTCTCCGCCACGCCTGATTAGTCCGCGGTCCAAGCGTCGCCATGCTCGATCCTTGCGTCTCGCCGTTCCTTTTAAGCAGTTTCGTGGCCATGATATGTGGCGGTCAATCTTCAATCGAAGCTCGACTCATGTCGGCGGCGCCTTGCTCTGGTCGCGAAAAGCTGTCGGCGTGAGGCCCGTTTCTCTTTTGAACGCTTCGTAGAAGGTTGAGCGGGAGTTGAAGCCGACGTCGAGGGCGACCGCCAGCACGGAAGCGTCGCTCGTCCGCAAGCGTTCTTTTGCGGCTGCGATTCGCCAATGGGCGATATAGTCGAAAAAAGTCTTTTGCAGGCGTTCGTTTAGCGTTTGGGAGACAAGATTGGGCGCGCCGCGAACATGAGCGGCCAGTTTCTGCAAAGAGAGATTCGGGTCGAGATAAAGCGCGTCGTCGCGCATCGCCCTCTCGATGCGCGCGGCGAGTTCGGAGGCCAATTCCGGCGTCAACGATGATCGTTGATATTTGCTGTTCGGCGCTTCGGCCAAAGCCGGGGCAGGGTCTTCGACGGCTTCTTCCGCCGCAGGCGCGGGCGTCAGTGAAAAGGCGACCAGAAACAGCAGCATTGCCGTCGCGATCGCCTGAATCCATTCGCCGGAAAAAAGCAGGCCCGGTCCGAAATTGTCGCTTATGAGCGTCGTCGCCGAGGCGGCCCAGAGAAACGCCAGAAATCCCATCAGCCAGTCGATCCACCGAAGCTCGCGGGATTCGGTGTTGGAGTAGAGGTCCTTAAGTCTCCCCCGAAAGCGGCGCAAACGCCTTAAAATTGCAAGGAGATAGCCGAACGAGACGATCGACCAAACGCCGATCAGCGCGAACGTCAAGGCGCCGAGAATCCTCGGCGCAAGCCCTTCCGGCATTTCGCCGTCGACAAACATGGTCGCGCGCGCGCCGCCAGGCAGGCTCCAATAGCCGATGGCGATCATCGCCCCGACAAAAGGCAGAATCCCGTGGCGCCAGTCCGGCGCCGCCGGGGCTTCAACTGAAGTCCGCGCATCGACATAGAGATATATCGCCGGGGACAACGCCAGAAACATTGGCAAGACGAGCGGCAGGTAGAATACGTAAAGACCGCGCGCAAAGGCGATGACGAGCGGCAACGCCGCCACGCCCGCGAAGAGAGCGAAGACGGCGGCGAGGCGCGCGCGTGGTGCGGCGTGGCGACTTCGGACGGCTAACAGGGCGCCGCTTGCGGCGATGCCAGCGGTCGCCCCCGAAAGCGCGATCATGGCGTCGCTATCCATCGGCGTTTCGTAGGTCCATTCCGGGTTGGACTTCAATGTTCACGAATTGCGGCCGCGCCGCCCTGCTTTGTCCGCGCCGTCCCGCGCGGACGACAGGGCGCAGCTTTTGGCGAAGGTTGTGAGGCGAAGTCGCGATTCGCGCGACGGCGACAATTGGAACAGGTGAGCCCCATGCCGACCTTGATGAGCAACGCCGTCATTCTCCATGTCGCTCTTGGTTCGGTCGCGGTAATCGCCGGCGCTGTCGCGCTGCTCGCTCGCAAAGGCGAAGGCGCCCATATAGGAGCGGGCCGGCTGTTCGCGGTCGCAATGGCGCTCGTCTCGGCCATCGGCGCCGGGCTGGGCCTTGCGAAACCGGAAACCCATTTCATCACCTTTCACGCTGGCGTGCTCGGCGTGACGCTGATTGCGAGCGGCTGGCTGGCCGCGCGCGCCGGAAGCCGCCGCCTGGGCGCGGCGACATCGGTATACGGGGCGGCCAATCTCGTTAACGCGGCAGCGCTTGTTGTCGCGGGTCTTCGTGCGCAGGATTTGCCGGGCGGCGAGCTCTACGGTTTTGCCGCCGAAGATTATTTTTTCCTTTCCGGCATGGCGATCATCGCGGCAATCGGCGACGCCAGCCTGATTTTTCGAAAGTCATTGTCTGCAAGGCATCGTATCGCACGCCACCTCTGGCGCATGTGCACGGGATTCTTCATCGCCGCCGGGTCGGCCTTCACGGGGCCGGGCGCCCGCGCTTTTCCGGAAGCGGTGCGGGAGTCCGGCATTCTCGCTTTGCCGGAATTGTTGATTTTGATCGCGCTTGTCTTCTGGCTGGCGCGAACCTTGTGGCGAGGTCCGCCCGACATTGTGAAAGGCGCTGCTTGAGCGGATCGCCCATTTGGCGAAGCCGCATTTCTAGCCGGGATGCGCTGACAATCGCGGCGCTGGTCAGGCGACCATGCGCGCGAGGGCGCATTGCGACCAAAGCTCGTTGAGGCCGCGGACAAGGCGTTCGACGTCGGCGTCCGTATGAACGGGCGAGGGCGTGATGCGCAGCCGTTCCGTGCCCTTGGCGACAGTCGGATAGTTGATCGGCTGAACGTAAATCCCGCAGGTCTGCATCAGCCAGTCGCTGATCCATTTGCACTTGACGGGATCCTTCACCATCACCGGCACGATGTGCGACGGGTTGTCGAGCGTCGGAATGCCGATACGCGCAAGACGCCGGCGGACGTCGGCGACGCGGGCTTGATGCGCCTCGCGCTCGACGCTGCTTTCTTTCAAATGACGCACCGAAGCGAGAGCGCCGGCGGCGATGTGCGGGGGCAGCGCCGTCGTGAAAATGAAGCCTGAGGAGAAGCTGCGCACGAAATCGACCATCGCGCTCGATCCCGCAATGTAACCGCCGACGCAGCCATAGGCCTTGCCGAGCGTTCCCTCGATAACGGTCAGGCGGTGCATCAGGCCTTCGCGCTCGGCGATGCCGCCGCCGCGCGGTCCGTAAAGGCCGACCGCGTGCACTTCGTCGAGATAAGTCATGGCGCCGTAGCGGTCGGCGACGTCGCAGATCGCCTTGATGGGCGAAATGTCGCCGTCCATCGAATAGACGGACTCAAATGCGATGAGTTTCGGGCGCGCCGGATCGAGCGATTTCAAGATGCGCTCAAGATCGGCGACGTCATTATGTTTGAAGACGTGCCGTTCGGCGCGGCTGTGCCGGATGCCTTCGATCATCGAGGCGTGATTGCCGGCGTCTGACAGCACGATGCAGCCCGGAATGCGCGCCGCAAGCGTGCCGAGCGAGGCCCAGTTCGACACATAGCCCGAGGTGAAGAGGAGCGCGGCTTCCTTGCCGTGAAGATCGGCGAGTTCGCGTTCAAGCAGGACGTGATAATGATTGGTGCCGGAGATATTCCGTGTGCCCCCGGCCCCCGCGCCGCAGCGGTCGAGCGCTTCATGCATCGCGCTGACGACCTTTGGATGCTGGCCCATCCCGAGATAGTCATTGGAGCACCAGACGGTGACTTCCTTCGGCCCGATCGCGCCATGATTGGCCGCGGCCGGAAAGGCGCCGGCCTTGCGCTCGATGTCGGCGAAGACGCGATAATTGCCTTCCTTTTTGAGGGCGGCGATTTCGCTTTCGAAGAACGCGTCGAAATCCATCATGGTCTCCTAAGGCCAAAGTTAGGTGGCACGGGCAGGGCGGTTCGTCCAGCGCCGTCGGCCGCAAAAGAGGCGCGGGCGAGCGTCGCAGGCGAGGAGGAAATTTGCAGGGAAAGGGCGGATTCCACGGCCGGATCCGCCGCGGCACGGCGTCGCGCCCCGTATTGCGCCCACGCCCACATGGCCGCATCGCGCAAGGGCGCGGCCATCAGGGCGTGCTCAAGCGTTGCGAGCGCGGCGAGCGTTGCAAGGAGCGCCAGCGAGGCGCCTTCTTGCGCGGGCGCGGCGAGTGCGGCGGCGGTCAAGGCGACAGTGATAATCGTTATCAAGATCATCGTCGCCGCGAAGAAAGCGGTAAGGCGCTTCGGCCCGAAATAGGATTTCAGGTAGCGAAGACGCTCGGGCAGCAATTCATCGCTGAGATGCGGCGCGCCGACAAAGATGTTCGCCTTCGCGCTGAGCCGCATTCCCCACAGAAGGAGGAACGTCCACATCGCCGTCTGGTTCGCCGCACCCCAGGAGAGCGCGACCAGCAGCGCGGCGTTGAGCGCAATCGCAATTTCGTGAGCGATCACGGTTTCGCTCGCCGCCAGAAAACGCCGCCAGGGGGACAGGCCCGGCGGGCAATCGCTCCGCCGCGGGCCGGTGAGATATCCGAACAGGAACGCAGCCTCGTGCCAGGCCCAGATGACGATGCCGAGACCAAATCCCGCGAAGGCCCCGGCGACGCTCGCATCGGGGCGCAGCGTGACAACGCCGGCCGTCGCCGCCGCCATGATGACGGTCAGAATCGCCATCGCCAGCCCGTGAACGGCGCGCGGCGCCCCGACGAGCCATAGAAGCGCGCCTGTCGATGCGAACCAGACGAGGATCGCGAAGAGAACCGGTATGGCGGGCTCAAACGTCACGGTCAGACTATCGGCCACTTTCTACCAGGCAGGTTGCAGCCGGACGCTCGCCGGCAGGTCGTTGTTACGCGCGGGCGTCAGGTACATCGCGATGAAATTGCCGGCGGCGGCGAGCGCGAACGCCGCGCCCTGAAGCGCGCCGATCACGCCGCCCTTGGCGATCGCTGCGTCGCGCTTCTCGGAGATGATCCGCATGCGTTCGAGGCGGCGGGCGAAGGCGGGATCGTCAATGTCGATCTCGACCGGGAAGACCTGCCGCGCAATCTCGTTGGTGATGCGATAAACCTGCATGTCATAGGCCGTCGGATCGAGCCCGAGCGCCTTGTGAAACGCCGGCCGCGCATGGTCGCGCACATACATCGTCGCATAGACCGCAAGAATGAAAAACTTGATCCAGAGCTTGTTGGCCCCGGCGAGCAGTTTCGGGTCGGAGCGCATCAACAGCGCGAACGCCTCGCCATGGCGGAACTCGTCATTGCACCATTCCTTGAACCATTTGAAAATTGGGTGAAAGCGCAACTCCGGATGCCGCTCGAGCTGGCGGTAGATCGTGATGTAGCGCGCATAGCCGATCTTCTCGGAGAGATAGGTCGCGTAATAAATGAACTTCGGCTTGAAGAAGGTGTATTTCTTGGACTTTGTCAGGAAGCCGAGATCGACGCCGATGCCGAAATCCTTCAGCACGTCGTTGATAAAGCCGGCATGGCGCGATTCATCGCGGCTCATCAGCCGGAACAGCGCCTTCGCGTCCGGGTTCGTGACCCGCTTTCTGATCTCGGCGTAAAGAACGCAGCCTGAGAATTCCGACGTCATCGAGCTTACCAGAAAATCGACGAACTCGCCGCGCAGATCTTCGGGAAGCGTATGAAGGATATTGTCGAATTCATCCGTGCGCTTGAAGTGCCTCTTGTTGGGATCGGATTCCATTTCCGCGATCAGCGCGTCCCACTCGGCGCGCACGCCGGATACGTCGATCTTGTCCATTTCCGCGAAATCGGTCGTGTAAAAGCGCGGCGAAAGGATCGTTTCCTGCGTCGCGATCGCTGTCGTGTCCGGCACGGCGAGCGCGGGGGCGATGCTTGCGGTCGACATCAGAGTCTCCTTCCTGAGAAGCTGATTTCATAAAGTTCGGTCAGCTCAAACCGCGCTTTTGCAAGCGTCAGCAGTTTTTCGAGCGCGTTCGCCCGCGTCAGCGTCGCCTGGCGTTTCAGCGTCACGCGTTCGCCGAAGACGAGCTTCACCGCGTCGCCATGAACGAGAATGCGATCGCCCGCGCCGGGTTCGACGCCGCCGTCAAGCTCGACATGGGCTTCGAGATTGTCCGCGTCATGCGCGATCGTCACGGTGCAGGGAACGGTGATGCTGCGGGCGCGCTTCATCCAGCGCTCCGATCGAAGAGTTGCGAAAATTCCGCCGCATTCGGCGCGCCAAAACCGTTGAGGACGACGCGGGAGCCGGTGAGGGGATCGGTCAATGTCAGTTTGCCGTCGTTATGACGGACGACTTCAAAAGGCGCCGCAGCGTCGAGACCGGCGAGCTTTCTCTTATGGGCGACCGCCCGCAAGGCGCCGCGGATAAAGCCGTGCTTCTCCGGCGCATAAACGAAGATCTCGTCGCCGCTCGCCGCGTCGGTGACGACGACCGCCCCGTCGTCACGATCGGCGAAGCCGAGCGTCAGTGTCTGGCTCGCCGGACCATATTCGGCCCGCCATTTGCCGACGCCGGTCCACTGCGCGATCGCGGAGATCGTGAGCATGAATGAGACCAGAACGCCGGCGGCGATCAGCGGGATGCGAAGCGATTGCGGGCGATGTCCTTCGGTCATGGGCGTCTCCTCAGGCGGCGGCGGGAGCGAGCGACGGCGTGTTGCGCGGTGCGGCGGCGATTGTCGCTGGCGCCACGGAGACCCCTGCGCCCGCCGCCTTGACGGCGTTGGCGAGGATTCCGGCGACGCGCTCAGCGTCAGGAATTGCACGTAGCGTCGGCTCAGCCTTGCCGTATTTGAACGGTCGCGCATGCGGCCAAAGTTGCAGATAGGCGATGCGGTCCGGGCCGGTGAGCGCAAGCGCGACATCGCCATGGGCGCGTCCATGCTTTTTCAGGGACGCTGACGCGATAAGGCGGAACGGAATATTCACCGTCTTCCGGATCGCGACGCCATAGCGCAACACAACGCGGCGCGAGGTGATCGTGTAGATTGTCTCCTTCTTCATCAGATAAGCGAGAAGAAACAGAAGCGCCATCGCGGCGGCGAAGAAGAGGGCGATGGCGCGCAAGGTGTCGACTATTTCGGCTGCAGAAGCTCCGGAAGACGTCATCGCCGCCCAGCGCCACAGTCCGACAACGCCGAAATAGATGGCGACGGCGCGCGCGCGAAATGCGTGGGTCGCGAGCGCAACGACGCCGGGCGATCCTTGCCACAAGATCTCCTCGCCCGCCGGCAGTTTTTCCGGAAGGCCAGGGATCGGCTCAGGGTTTGTTTCGTCGTCAATCTCGCGCGCTTGCATCGCTTCCTCCGTTAGATGAACGGTTCGGCGCGCATCGCCGTCGCGTAAAGTTTGCCGCCGCCGTAGTAGCCGCAGATCTTGTCTTCCTCGAGACGCGTGACTTGCTCGGAAAGGCGAAGGCGCGGAACGCCGGCGAACTGGTCGGCGAGGACTGAACTGACGAGAACGCGCCGCCGTTCCATCTCGACGCGCGCCAGCGTCATCGGCAGCAACACAGTGCCGCCGGCATTGGCGAGGCGCACTTCGAGATAACGGATGATCGCTTCGGAGCGGTCGACCCAGAGATCGACAACTTCGCCCGCCGCCTTCATGTCGGCGCCGAGCACCGTGAAGCCGCGCGGATCGCGGTCTTCGGCCGCAACATGGAGATGACGCTCAACCCGCATCGGCACGATGCGAGGCGCGCCCTCGACTGTCAGATCGGGCCAATCCTTGCGCTCTGCGAAGGATGCAGGGCCGACGCCGTCGCGCATCGGATCGCCTGTCGGCGCATAGGGCGCGCCGGGCCAGGGCTCCGTGCGCTTCAGGGCGTGCGCGCGCGTGTCGCGCGGCCCGTGCGGCACGGTATAGGTTCCCTTGCCGTGCGGCAGCTTGAAGGTTTTCGGCCGCGCGAACCAGAAGGTTCCCGACGGCTCCAGCTTGCCGGTGGTGTCGGCTTCAAGCGGATAGCCTTCGCGCCGGTCTTCGCGGCGGAGATAGAAGATCAGCCCGAAGAAGAAGAGCGTGAACACCCACAGCGATATGTCGGCGAGATCGACGCCGGGAAGCAGATAACCCTTGAACATCGTTATTCTCCTTTTCTCGGTCAGCCAGGGAACGCGGCGAGACCGAACGGTTTAGGGGCAACTCTTTCAACGGCGCCGGTTGAGCGGGCGAGCGGCCCGATCGCGACGAGCGTGGAAAACAGAAGTAAAATCTCGAGATGGTAGACGACGCCGTAGCCGGCGGCCGGCGTCGACAGAGCAGGGCCAAGCGCGCCGCTCGCCGCAAATTGCGTGACGGCGTCGCGCAGGATTCCGCCGACGAGGATTGCCGCGCCCGCCGCGGTCGCCTGCGCCGCGCCCCAGGCGCCGAGCGCAAGGCCTGCATCCGCAGTTTTTGCAGCGGCCATCGCAGCGGTGAGCGTTCCGACCGAGAAGACGCCGCCGCCAAAGCCGATCAGGAAAGTCCCGATACGGAACAGCAGGGGCGAGCCAAGCGGATCGGCCAACAACACCATCGAGAACGCGAAAACGCCGACGAGCGGACCGAACGCGGCGAGGCGGTGCGGCTCCATGCCGCGCGCCAGTTGCCGCGCAGCGAGGGCGAGGCCGATAAGCGTTCCGAAGGCGAAAATGGCGGTCAGCACGGTGGTTTCGCTGACGCTCAGCGAAAGGACCTCGCCGCCATAGGGCTCCAGAAGAACGTCCTGCATCGAGAATCCGGCTGCGCCGAGCGCCACGGCGGCGAGAAGCCGGCGCGAGCGGCCATTCTCCAGAAATGCGCGCCATGCGTCCGTGAAGGCGGGGCGCACGCGGTCCGGCGCCGTCAGCGCGACATTGCGCGGTTCCTGCTTCCACAGCGCGATCATGTTGAGCAGCATCGTTGCGACCGCGGCGCCCTGAATGACCTGGATCAGCTTCAGTTGCGTGAAGTCGGTGAGAAGCCAGCCGAACAGGAGCGCGCTGATCAGCATGCCGACCAGCAGCATGACATAGAGGAGCGCCACGACACGCGGGCGCGAAGCTTCCGGCGCGATATCCGTCGCCAGCGCCAATCCGGCCGTTTGCGTCGTATGAAGCCCGGCGCCGACGAGAAGAAAGCCGAGCGCCGCGCCGATCTCGCCGACAATAATCGGCCCGTGCGTGTCGCCGGAGAGGATCAGCAGCGCGAAAGGGAGAATGGCGAGGCCGCCGAACTGCAGCATCGAGCCGAACCAGATAAAGGGTCCGCGCCGCCAGCCGAGCACGGAGCGGTGATGGTCCGACTTGTGGCCGATCAGCGCGCGCAGCGGCGCAAAGACGAGCGGCAGCGACACCATCAGCGCGACCAGCGAGGCCGCTATGCCAAGCTCGACGATCATCACGCGATTGATCGCGCCGGTCAGAAGCGCCATCGCCATGCCGACCGAGACCTGAAACAGCGACAGGCGCAAAAGGCGCGACAACGGCAGGGTGTCGCTCGCCGCGTCGGCAAAAGGCAGGAGCCGCACGATCGTGCGTCTCCAGGCCTCTTTGCGTGCGGCGAGATCGACGGTCATCGCGGTTTGAGCTCCATCGCCTGGCTTGTGTAAAAGCCGCTCGAAACCTTCCGGGTTCGCGCGGGCGCCCATTCTTCCAGAGAGGGCGCCGCCGCGATCTTCCGGCGAAGCGCGGTTTCCGCCGCAGGGCGGATCGAAGGCGCGCGGTCGCCCTTCGGGAACAGTTTGCCGGCGGCGTGCATGAGCGAGAGCGCGGCGGTTTTCGGCGCGAAGGTGAAGAGAACCCCGGCGCTCGTGCGCGGCGCGAGGCCGCTCAGCACGCGGACGATATCGTCGGCGTCGTAGTGAATGAGGGAGTCCATCGCGACCACGTAGTCGAACCGCCCGAGCAACGGGTCGAGCATGTCGCCCGTGCGGAAGTCGATCGCGCCCTTAAGGGGGACCTTTGCGGCGCGCTCGCGGGCGAGATCGACAAGCGTGCGCGCGACGTCGATGGCGATGACGTCGGCGCCGCGCCGCGCGGCCTCGATGGCGAGCTGTCCGGCGCCGCAGCCTGCGTCGAGAATGCGCGCGCCGGAAAGGTCGGCTGGCATCCAGAACAGGAGCGTCTTGCGCATTTCATCGCGGCCTGCGCGCACGGTCGCTCTGATGCCGCTGACCGGCGCGTCCGAAGTGAGCCTGGCCCAGGCGTCGGCGGCGGTGCGGTCGAAATAGGTCTCGATCTCGCTCCGGCGCGTCGCGTATCCGGAGAGGGTGACGGCTTCGCTCATCAATCAAATCCCAGAAAATCGAAGATCTCGCGATCCTTCATCGGCTTTGCGCGGCAAGGCTCGACGCCCGCCCAGAGCGTCGCGGCGAGGCGGAGATATTCCTCCTTCACCTTCACGAGCTCCGGCGTTTCGTCCATTTCAAAGAGCGTCGACTTCTTCAGCCGCGAGCGGCGGATGACGTCGAGATCGGGAAAATGCGCGAGGCGGCGCAGTCCCGTCGCTTCGCTGAACCGGTCGATCTCATCGGTCGCGGCGCTGCGGTTGGCGATCACGCCGGCGACGCGCACCTCATAGTTTTTCGCTTTCGCCTCGATCGCCGAGACGATGCGGTTCATGGCGAAGATCGAGTCGAAATCGTTCGCCGCGACAATGACGGCGCGTTCGGCGTGTTGCAGCGGCGAGGCGAAGCCTCCGCAAACGACGTCGCCGAGCACGTCGAAAATGACGACGTCGGTATCTTCGAGAAGATGATGTTCCTTCAGGAGCTTCACGGTCTGGCCGACGACATCGCCGCCGCAGCCGGGGCCGGCCGGCGGGCCGCCGGCCTCGACGCA
>CAZHUI010000062.1:0-20171 GCA_964535605.1 uncultured Caulobacterales bacterium | reverse complement strand
GTCGTCGCGGGTCTGGTCGATATGGCCGAGCTTCACCGTCTCGCCGATGCGAAGGGCGCCGCCGTCCGGCGTCTCCTGTCCCGTCAGCATACGGAACAGCGTCGTCTTGCCGGCGCCGTTCGGGCCGATGACGCCGACAATGCCGCCGGGCGGCAATTTGAACGAGAGGCCGTCGATGAGGAGCTTGTCGCCGAACGCCTTTTTGAGATTGTCGGCCTCGATGACGACGCCGCCGAGGCGCGGGCCCGGCGGGATCTGGATCTGCGCGAAATTGATGTCTTCCTTGCCGGCCCGGGCGAGAAGGTCCTCATAGGCGTTGATGCGCGCTTTCGATTTCGCCTGCCGCGCTTTCGGGCTTGCGCTGATCCATTCGGATTCTCGGTCGAGCGTCTTCTTGCGGTTTTGCTCCTCGTTCTTTTCCTGTTCGAGGCGCTTCCTCTTCGCTTCGAGCCAGGAGGAATAATTCCCCTCATGCGGAATGCCGCGGCCGCGATCGAGTTCCAGAACCCAGCCCGTCACATTGTCGAGGAAATAGCGGTCGTGGGTGACGATGATGACGGCGCCCTTGTAGTCGCGCAGATAGTTTTCGAGCCAGGCGACGGATTCAGCGTCGAGATGGTTCGTCGGTTCGTCGAGGAGGAGAAGATCCGGCGCCGACAAGAGGAGACGCGCGAGCGCGACGCGGCGCTTTTCGCCGCCGGAGAGCTTGTCGACCTTCCAGTCGCCCGGCGGACAGCGCAGCGCGTCCATCGCCATTTCGATTTTGGAATCGATGTCCCAGCCGTCGGCGGCGTCGATCTCCTCCTGGAGCTTCGACATCTTCTCGATCAGCTCGTCGGAGTAGTCCTCCGCCATCTGCGCCGAGACGGCGTTGAAGGCGTCGATCTTCTCCTTGATGGGCCCGAGGCCTTCCTTGACGTTTTCGAAGACGGTTTTCGACGTGTCGAGCTGCGGCTCCTGCGGCAGGAAGCCGACCTTGGCGCCCTCGGCAGCGTAGGATTCCCCGGCAAATTCCTTGTCGAGGCCGGCCATGATTCGCAAAAGCGTCGACTTGCCCGAGCCGTTGACGCCGACAATCCCGATCTTGGCGTCCGGGAAGAACTGCAAGTGGATGTTTTCGAGGACCTTTTTCCCGCCGGTATAGACCTTGGTCAGCCCCTGCATGAAATAGATGTACTGGTATTTCGCCATCGCGGTTTTGGCCTCTTGGACGCCCTTCCCGGTTGTGGACTGGCCGGTTGCGGACGTGTCTTCGGTGAAACAGGCGCGGGTCTTATCGCGCGCCCTTTGGCCTTTCAACGCCGCCGGGCGCTTTCGCCGAGCGTCGCCTCCCCATATAGGAAGGCTGGGGTTGCGGCTGGCGCAGAGTACGAGGGGTAGGCGGAATGGCAGGCTACGTCGAAAAAACGCTCGCGCCGGACGAGCGCATCATCAACCGCGTGAACTTCAACTGGACGTTCAGCTTTTTCCCCGTGCTGTGGTTCGCCTTCGGCTCGGCGCCGATCGTCATGTACGCCATGCTCCAGTTCAATTCGGGCGTGCCGTTCGAGGACCTGAAGGTCGGCTGGTGGTTCGTGCTGGCGTCGTTCCTGACCGGCGCGACGATCCTTCTCAATCACCTCATCATTCTCTGGACGACCGAAATCGTCGTCACGACCTATCGCTTCGTGTTGAAGGAAGGCCTGATCTCCCGAAAAACGCAGGAAGTCTCGCTGAACAAGATCGAGGAGATCACGCTGCAACAGTCGGTCTGGGGCCGCGTGTTCGGCTATGGAAAGCTCGTTCTGCGCGGCACCGGCGTCGGCGTCATCCAGCTTCCGAACATCGACAACCCGATCGAGATCCGCCGTGTCATCGAACAGGCCAAGGCGGATTTGCGGCGGTCTTCTGTCGACGACCGTACCGGCGACGACGACTAGGCCGTTGTCCTCGCCCGTCGATCTGCGCAGCTATCTTCCATCCGCCGCCGACGGCATATTCGCCGCCCTCATCGATCTTGCGCCGTGGGAAATCACCAGCCGCGCCAGGGCGATCGTGCAGCGCGCGATCGGCGGGCTTTCGGGCTATGACATCGCCGACGGCGTCGCCATCCACCGGAAGGCGACGGTCGAGAAAGGCGCAACCGTCAAAGGTCCCGCGATCATCGGCCCTGAATGCTTCGTCGCGGCGACGGCCTATCTCCGCGACGGCGTCTTCCTTGACGAAGGCTGCATCGTCGGCCCCGCCTGCGAACTGAAATCCGTTTTCATGCTGAAAGGGGCGAAAGTCGCGCACTTGTCGTTCGTGGGCGACAGCATCATCGGCGCGGGCGCCAATATCGAAGCCGGCGCGATACTCGCCAATTACCGCAACGAGAGTGACGACAAACGCATTCGCATCGCCGTGGATGGCGGGATCATCGACACCGGCGTCGAGAAATTCGGCGCGCTCGTGGGCGAGAACGCCCGCATCGGCGCGAACGCCGTCATTGCGCCCGGCGCCTTGATTGTGGCGGGCGCTGTCGTGCCAAGGCTCGCTCTGATCGATCAGGCGCCGGAGGCGTCAGCAAACGGATTTAAGAGCTCGGCGCCGAGACCGTAAAAGTCCTGAACGTTGCGCGTGACGAGGGTGAGGTCGCAAGTCAGCGCCGTCGCCGCGACGAAGGCGTCCGCCAGATGAAGCGTGCGCCCCTGCTCCGCCGCTCGCGCACGCAGCTTCGCCGCGACCGCCGCTTCCGCCCGTCCCACCGGCAAAGCGTCTTCGGCGAAAATCTCACTCAAAGCGTCCGCTCTTTTCTGTAACGCGTCCTTGCGTTTTCCGGCCGGCAGGCGTTCGAGCCCGAAAGCCAATTCGTGCAAGGTCACGACGGAAATCGCCAAGCCGTCAGTGGATTTAAGAAACAGCAACACGCTCTCGTCAGGCGACGGCCGCATCGATTCCGAGATCACGTTCGTATCGAGCAGGAAACCCTTCACTGGTCGTCGTCAGCAAACGGATTTTTTCGCGGCGGATCGCGTCGATCAGTTAGCGGAAAATCGCCGCCGCCCGGCATGTTCTCCGCGAGCCAGCGGCCAAGTGGGGGCTTGGCCGGCGCCGTGCGCCTTTCCCACTCCTCGCCGGAAACGACGACGAAGTGATCGCGGGCGCCGATCCGCTGGGGACCTTCCAGCCGCGCGCGCCTGAGCAATTCCGAAAGCTTTGCTTTCGCATCCGAAACTGTCCAGATCGGCATCGTCATGAATGGCGTCACCCTGCTTCGCCATCCAATATAGTCTATATTGGACTATATGCAAGGGCCCAACGAATGCAGGCGCTAACCGACGAACGCCCGCTCGATGACAAAATGCCCCGGTTTGGCGTTCGAGCCTTCGTCAAAACCCATCGCTTCGAACCGGCCCGCCAGTTCCTTGATCATCGCCATCGATCCGCACAGCATCACCCGGTCGATCGCCGGATTGAATTCGGCTGCTCCCGAAACGCCAGCGAACACCGCGCGGCTGTCGATGAGGTCGCCGATGCGCCCTTGCGTCGCGAACGCCTCGCGCGTGACGGTCGGGTGATAGATCAGCTGATCCTTCGCCATCGGGCCGATGAACTCATCATCCGCCAGCCGGCTCTCAAGCTCGTTACGATAGGCAAGGTCCGACACCTGCCGCGCCGAATGGACGACGACGATCTCGCGGAACCGCTCGTAAATCTCGGGATCGCGGATGAGGCTCATGAAAGGCGCAAGGCCCGTCCCGGTCGAGAGGAGGAAGAGGCGGGCGCCGGGCAACAGCGCGTCGGCGACCAGCGTGCCGGTCGGCTTGCGGCCAAGATAGACGGCGTCGCCGGGCTGGATTTTCTGGAGCTTGGACGTCAGCGGTCCGTCCGCGACCTTGATCGACAGGAATTCGAGATGGTCGGCCCAGGAGGGGCTGGCGATCGAATAGGCCCGGAGGATCGGCTTTCCCTCCCCCGGCAGGCCCAGCATCACAAACTCGCCCGACCGGAAGCGGAACGACTGCGGCCGGGTCAGCGAAAAGCTGAACAGGAACTCGTTCCAGTGCTCAATCGAGAGCACGGTTTCGACGCTGAGCGCGGCGGTCGGCTGAAGCCCGGGTCGGACGGCGGCAAGAACGTTCATGGCGGCACCAAAACTGACACCCGCACGCCTTACGCAGGTGCAGCATGGCCAGACCACGGATCGGCGGCAAAAGGAAGGTTGCAAGCGCCTTTCGGCGCCCTAGAAATTTTGATGAGACGTTGAGCTTGTCCGGGGATTAGTGCCGCCGGAAGACCAGTCCCCGGAAGCCGGCGCTGGCGTCGAACGGCTTCCACGCGCCTTCCCGCTGCGCGAGGCGGTCGGCGATCAGATAGACGACCAGCGGATTGACGCCGAGGCCGAAATGGCTCGCCGGGACTTCGATATTTTCAATCTGCGCGTTGCGGTCGTCGGGCGCCTGCACCGATCCGCGCCAGGCGACGACGCCGTCCGTTCGCGAGAAGATCGAAGTCGTCGGCACGGGGGGCGCCTCGCCAAGCCGTTCGAGCTGTTCCGTACGCGTCTCTTCCGGCGGGCCGTTGATGGCGTCGTAAAGCCGGCGCGCATTGGAATAATCCCGATAGCGGGTGATCGGGCTGCCAAGCGAAATGACCGAGCGAACCTTGTCCGGCGCCCGCTTGGCGAGTTCGCGCGCGAAGACGCCGCCAAGGCTCCAGCCGACGATCGACAATTTCTGTCCGTGCTCGCCGTAAATGCGATCGACAAGCGCGGCCATCTCCGCCTCGCGCGCGTCGTTGAATTTGAGATTGCGCCCGAGACCCCATCCGTAAGAGGCGTAGCCGAGATCCTTCAGAACGCCGCGCAGGGGCCGCGTCGACACGTCGCTCGCTACGAACCCGGGCAGAACCAATACGGGGTGTCCGTCGCCCTTGGGCAAGTTCCGCATCGCAAGGCGCAGCGAAAGGAACGAGCCGAATTCGAGCGCGGCGCGCCCTTCCATCAGCGTCCAGAAGATCGACGGCGGCCGCGGGCGTTCATCGCCGGGATGATCCATGGTGAGGGTCGCCATCGCTTACTCCTTCACAGAACGGGGCAAGTCTTGCTTGCGCCGTCCACTCCTGCAAATCCCTTAGGCAGCTTTCGGCCGCCGCTTGACCTTTTTCGCCGGCGCCGCCTCGCGGCCAAGCGCGGCGAGATGCGCGTCGAAGGCTTTCTGAATGCATTCGGCGTAGCGCGCGGGGTCGGGCATCGCGTCGCGGCAGGCGGTCGCCGTCACGGTGATCTTGTCGGTGTAGCTCTGCACGACATGGCCGAGACCGACGCCGTCAAGAAGGCAGAGATTGCCGTATATGTTTACGAGCCGCGCGCCGGTCGAATAGATGGGCACCGGCGGGCCGGGCACGTTCGTCACCACCGTATTGAACATCGGCCGGATGCGGTTGGCGAGGCCGAACTGGCTGTAGAGACGCGCGCCGACGCCCATATAAAGCGCGGGCGAGAGCTTTGACATTTCCGCCATCTGGCGCGCGCCGAGCGCGTTTGTCATGGCTTTCGACTTCTGCGTTTCGTCGCGCACGAAGGCGAGGCGTTCGCTGGCGTCTTCCAGATGGGTGCCGAGCGGCGCGCGCATCGCGCTCACCTGATTGCCCATCGTGTTCTTTTCGTTTTCCGACCTCACCGAAATCGGCGCCATGGCGGCGAGCGTTTCCTCGGGGAGTTCGCCCTTTTCCTTGAGATAGGCGCGCATCGCCCCGCCGACGATCGACAGCATGACATCATTGACAGTTGCGCCCTCGGCGAGAGCGCGCATTTCCTTCACATCGGCGAGCGCGAAGGCGCATCCGTCGACGACCCGGTGCGCCGACACCTTGCCGTTAAAGCGCGTGCGCGGCGTTTTCAGCGTCGAGGTCAGGTCGAAGTCGCCCTTGATCGCGCCCTTGACGATGCGGACGGCGCCCGGAAGCGATTCAATCGCGACCTGCGCCTGCCGGAACGGATTGGTGAAGCCGCGCACATAGCCGCGCGCAAACATGCCTATCTGACTCGGCATGCGTTCGGGCTTCCACGGGTCGGGCTTGCGAATGGGATCGATTTCCGGCGACGCGGTGTGGAGCGCGTTCATCAGGTCGATCCCCGACATGCCGTCGATCGCCGCGTGATGCACCTTGGTGAGGATCGCGTAGCTGCCTTTCGGCGCGCCATCGACATTATCGAGGCCTTCGACGACGAGCAGCTCCCAGGGCGGGCGCGTCAGATCGAGCGGCCGCGCGAAAGTGCGCGCGGTCAGAATGCAGAGCTGGCGCCAGTCGCCGGGCTTCGGCAGCGCCGCATGGCGGACATGATATTCAAGATCGAAGGCCGGGTCTTCGATCCAGTAGGGATAATCGATGCCGAACGGCACCTTGACCATCCGCTGGCGGAGCGATTTGGCGAGATAGAGCCGGCCGCGGATGAAGGCGAGAATGTCCTTGAAGCGCACGAACCCGCCGGGCGCGGTCGAGGGGTCATAGATCGCCATGGAGCCGATATGAATCGGCGCATTGGGCTGTTCGAACGCGACAAAAGCCGCGTCGAGCCCTTGCATCTGCTTCATGGGTCGCCTCCGCCCGGTGCTGCCCCGGCTGACGCGGGACTTGAAGGCGCGAGGCTAACACCCGGGATTAGAATAGTCATCCGGCGAAAGCCGAGGCGATTCAACAAGATCAGGCCGCGAAGGCGGCCTTCAGGATTGTCTCGAGTCCAACGCGATCAGCCTCATCGAACTGGTCCTTTCGATCGCTGTCGACGTCGAAGACCGCGATCAGCCGGCCAGCCTTGTCGAACACCGGAACGACAATTTCAGACTCCGACCGGCTGTCGCAGGCGATATGCCCCGGAAATTCGTGAACATCCGGCACGATGATCGTCTCGCGCTGCGTCGCGCAGGCGCCGCAGACGCCTTTCGAAAACGGAATGCGCAGGCAGCCGAGCGTCCCCTGATAAGGGCCGATGACAAGCTCATCCGGCTTGTCGGGATCGACGAGATAAAATCCGGTCCAGAAATAATGATCGAATGCGTGATGCAGCAGGTTCGACACCGTCGCCATGCGCGCGATGAGATTAGGTTCGCCGTCGAGGACGGCGGCGATCTCCTTGGCGAGTTCGGCATAACTGTGGGATTTGGTCATCGCCTTCACCCTGTCATCCCAAGATAGACCAGAAGCTTACGTTCAAGCGCCGTCATCTCTTCCGGCGATATCGTTCCGACCTGTATCCCCAACTTCATGCGTGGCACTGTCATAACCATATCTCCCATGATCTGGGACGGCTTTTTCAATCCGTTAGCGGCGGTCGGTTCCAACCGAATCCGGAATTGATCGAGGTAAATTTCGTCGCTGGTTATCAAACAGATTGTCACGCAGGCCGAGCCGGCGAACCTGTCGTCCTGAATGATTAGAGCGGGCCGCGGCTTGCTTGCGAGACCGGGGGCTGCGGCGGTCCAAATTTCACCCCGCCTCATTTACCCGCGACGTCCAGTGCGAGCATCATCTCGTCAAACATCGCATTTAAGAACACTTCGTCCTCAGAACCTCGGAAACGCTCCGCAGCGATCAACGACTGCCGCCGCGCCTCGGCCGCGAACTCCGGCGTTCGCGTGTCGGGGATCCAGAGTTGAACCGGCCGCAGGCCCTGCGCACGAAGGCGCGCACGATAGTCGCGCATCTTCTTCGATGGGGATTTAGGACGCTGACTGGCCATGCCGGTAACATGTTACCTAAACCGATCGAAGTCAAGGCCGTCTCAGGCCTCCTCGATCGAAAACTCAAGCGTCGGCAGCGGGCCGACCGTCACCTCCACCCGGTCGCCGGGATTGAGCGGGCCGACGCCTTCGGGCGTGCCGGTGAAGATGAGGTCGCCCGCTTTCAGGTCAAAGAGGGCCGACAAGGCGATGATGATTTCCGGCACTGTCCAGATCATCTGCCGCAGGGGCGCGTTCTGCTTTTCGGCGCCGTTGACGCGCAACGAGACGCGCGCGCCGTCAAAGAGGTCCGGCGGAAAATCCTCGATGCGCGCGATCATGCCGACGCCCGCCGAATTGTCGAAGGCTTTCGCCGCGTCCCAGGGACCGCCCGCTTTTTTGGCCGCAGCCTGCAGATCGCGGCGCGTGAGGTCGCAGCCGGCGGCCTGCCCGAAGATCAAGGTGCCAGCCTCCCCGCGGTCCTTCAGGTTCCGCCCGCCCGCTTTCAGCGCAATGACGAGCTCGCCTTCATAATGGAGGTTCGACGTCGCCATTGCGTAAGGGATAACCGATCCCGTTTCGACGATCGCGTCGGCGGGTTTCGTGAAGAACACCGGCGGATCGGACTTCGGGTCGCCGCCCATCTCCTTCACATGGTCGGCGTAATTCCTCCCGATACAGAAGATCCGCCGCACCGGAAACCGCCCGCCGCCGAGCACGTCCACGGAGGAGACCGCCGGCGGATCAAAAACGAAATTCATGCCGCGCAGCCCTTCTCCTTGACGACGCGTTTCGTCGAAGGCGGATATTTCGCGAGCATCGCAGCAGGGCGTATCGGGCGCGCGACCAGCTCGCCGCGGCAATTCGGGCAGACGCCCTTCAGGACGCCGTCAGCGCATGCCAAGCAGAACGTGCATTCGAAACTGCAGATGCGCGCGTCGGCGCGCGGAGGCAGGTCGGCGTCGCAGCACTCGCAGTTCGGCCTCAATTCCAGCATCGGCGCATTCCTTCAATCGTCCTCGGCGACCTCCGGGTCCTCGGGCTCATGGCGCGGCGGCGCCGGATTGCGAGCGGACCCCTGAATTTCCGGCGGCGGCGCCGGCTGGCGTTCCTGCGGCCAGGACCGGACGTGAATGTCCTGCTGCGGATAGGGAAATTCAATCCCGTTCTCCTTGAAGGCCTTGTAGATCGCGTAACGAAGATCCGTCCGCGCCTGAAGGCCCTTGCCGATGTCGCTGAGGAAGCAGCGCAGGTCGAAATCGAGCGAGGACGCGCCGAACCCTTCCCAGCTGACAAAGGGTTCCGGAAACCGCACGACCAGCGGGTTTTCCTCGGCGCATTTCAGGAGGATTTCCCGCACCTTCACCGGATCGCTGTCATAGGCGACGCCGACCGCAATGCGCACGCGGCCCATATTGTTCTTGTGCGTCCAGTTCGTCACCGTCGAGGCGACAAGCTCGGCGTTCGGAATGATGATAGCGGAGCGGTCGAAGGTTTCGATCTCGGTCGAGCGCACGCTGATCTTCTTGACGATCCCTTCGCCCGACGCGGTCACGATCCAGTCGCCGACCTTGATCGGCCTTTCGAAAAGCAGAATGAGCCCCGACACGAAATTGTTGACGACCGACTGCAGGCCGAAGCCGATGCCGACGGAAAGCGCGCCGGCGATAAGGGCGAGGTTTGAAAGGTCGACCCCGGCGATCGACAGCGCGGTCGTCGCAGCGAATACAAGGCCGGCATAGCCGAGCAGCGTGATGAGCGAATTCTGGACGCCGGCGTCCATGCGCGAATGCGCAAGCGGCCCGCGCTGAAGGCCGCCCTGCACCAGGCGCGTGCCGGCAAGAATGGCGACGAAGGCGAAGATCGCGACCAGAATGTCGGTCAGCGAAATGACGACGCCGCCGACCCGGAAGCCGACAAGCGCGCGCGCGAAAAGATCGCGCACCGCCGACCATTCAAACCCGGCGAGGAGAAAAAGCGCGGGCGCCGCAATCGTCACGAGCGCCGCATCGACGCCGAGACCGATCCAGAAATTGAAGTCGCCGGGATCCTTGTCCGTCGTCCGCTTGCCGGCCTTGAAGCGCCGGTCGGCGAAAGCGAGCGCTTCGCGAAGGCTGGCGCGCAGGAACCACAGGAGCGCGGCGATCAGCGCCAGATAATAGACGCGGGTCGCCGCGAAATCGGCGAGATTGATGTGGCCCGCGATCGCCGCCGCGCCGATGGCGACGCCGAGGATCCGCCCGGTGAAGCGGAGCGCCGGCCACGCCGATTTCTTCGGTTCGGCGTCGACGGATTTTTCGCCGGGAAGACTGAGAGCGAACAATAGCGCGCCGACGATGAGCGCGGCTATGCCGGTCGCGAGCGCGCGCGCGGACGCGGCCTCGCCCGCGGCGTAAGTGATCGCGACGAAAACCGATTTCGCGCCGACAATGAGCACGATCGCAAGGATCAGGAACGAGGCTGTGCGCGTGCGCGTTTCATCGATCCCCGCGAGGCGCCAGGCGGGCGCTGCCGGCGACAGGATGCCGGTCGAAAAGCCGTCAACGATCAGATAGGCGATGAGCGCGCCCCAGACCGCGCGCGCGACGCCGACGCCGTCCTCAGCGAGGAGACCGACCGCGCGCGCCGTCTCGATCACGGCGAAGCCGCCGATGATGCCGGGAATGACGCGCGTCAGCATCCTGACGCCGGCGACCGCGACGCGGCGCGCGGGCGTCGGCTCCAGCGTCTCAAGGCGGGCGGTGAAAGCCCGGCGCGTCCAGTTCCGTACCGGGCCGAACATCAGGAAGGAAAACGCGAAGGCGAGCCCGATCGCCGAGGCCGCGAGCAGCGCGCCGCCCTGCCCATCGCGATTCTCGCTCCAGCGCGAAAAATAGGCGGTCACCTTGCCGCCAAGAACGCCCGCTTCCGTGGCCGCGGTTGACCACAGCGAGGGCGCGGCCAGCGTTTCGTCGCGGCGAAGGATGCGCCGCCAGCGCGCCTCAAGGCGCTGCTGCGACAGCGACGCCAAAAGACGCGCGCCTTCGTCGGCATTGGCGAGAAGCCGTGTGCGCTGGCTTTGAAAATAGGCGACACGCTCGGTCAGCGCCTTGCGGTCGGCGGCGAGCAGCGGCGCTTCAGCTGGCTCGCCTTCCTTCGGCGCCGGCCCGAGGAGCGCCAGGCTCTCCTCGGCGCGCCGCAATGCCGTTTCAACCGGCGGCAACAGCGCGCGCGAGGCGTCGACAGCTTCGCGCACATCCGCGGTGAAATCGTTGGCGTCATCGACGCCGGCCTCGTCGAGCGTCGCGCCGAGCCCGGCGAGCGTTTCGGCCAGCGCCGCGATCTCCTTGTCGCGCGCGAGATCGCGGTCGTCCTGCGCGGCGGCGAAGGCCCACAGCGCCGCCAGGCCCGCGGCGAACGCGAGAAAGCGCCGCATGGGCGTCAAAGGATCTTCTGCCCGGTCTTGGCCCAGTCGGCGAGGAAGGCGTCGAGCCCTTTATCCGTCAACGGATGATGGGCGAGCGCCTTGATTACGGCGGGCGGCGCGGTCGCGACATCGGCGCCGGCGAGCGCGGCCTCGCGCATATGCTGCGGCGAGCGGATCGAAGCGGCGAGGATCTCGGTCGTGAACCCGTAATTGTCATAGACGACGCGGATCTCGCGAATGAGCTCCATGCCGTCCTGCCCGACATCGTCGAGACGCCCGATAAAGGGCGAGATATAGGTCGCGCCTGCCTTCGCCGCGATCAGCGCCTGATTGACCGAGAAGCAGAGCGTGACGTTCGTCTTGATCCCCTCGCCCGTCAGCGCCTTGCAGGCGGCGATCCCCTTCAGCGTCAGCGGCAGTTTCACAACGACGTTTTTCGCGATCTTCGCGAGCGAGCGGCCCTCGGCCAGCATCTGGTCGGTTTCCAGCGCCGTCACCTCGGCGCTCACCGGCCCCGGAATGAGCGCGCACACCTCGGCGATCATTTCCCGGAAATCGCGCCCCGATTTCGCGACAAGGCTCGGATTGGTCGTCACGCCGTCAACGAGCCCGGTCGGGATCAGGGCCTTGATTTCAGAGACTTCGGCGGTGTCGATAAAGAACTTCATGGAGGCTCCCGGCGGATTGACGCGCGTCCGGAGGTGACGCGACTCGCCGCGCCATTCTAGCCGGGCCCGCTCCCCGGCTTCAAATCTGCGCACTTGCGCGCGCTACGGCAGCGGTCCGAACAATATTTCACCTCGTCCCAGACCTTTTCCCAGCGCTTGCGCCAGACCATCGGCCGCCCGCAGGCGGCGCAGGTTTTGACGGGAAGGTCGGACTTCTTGCGCATCGCGAAGTCGTTACGCAGTCCAGTCGCCGCCGGGTCAGGGGCGTCAGCGCGCTCCGCTTGCCCGCCGGACGCCCCGCGCCGTAGAACGCGGCTGGTCGCGCGCCCGGAACCGGAAGACCGGTCAGGCGGCGAAAAAGGGCGGACCCTTGATCCGGGGCCAATAGCGGGCGCGCACGAGCATAATGACTACACCCATCCACGAAACGTCGATCGTTGTCCGCTTCGCCGGGGATTCCGGCGACGGCATCCAGCTTCTCGGCAGCCAGTTCGCGGATTCGACCGCCGTCGCGGGGTCGGACTTTTCGACCTTCCCCGACTTCCCGGCGGAGATCAGGGCGCCGGTCGGCACGACCTTCGGCGTCTCTGCCTTCCAGATCAATCTGGGCTCGCGCCGTATCGCGACCGCGGGCGATGCGCCCGACGTGCTCGTTGCCTTCAATCCGGCAGCGCTGAAAGTGAACCTGTCGCTGCTGCCGAAGGGCGCGCTCATCATCCTCAACACCGACGAGTTCAACGAGCGCAATTTCGCCAAGGCGCATATCAAGGCGGACCCGCGCACGACCGGCGAGCTTGCCGACTATCGTGTCATTGAGATCGCCATCAAGACGCAGACGCTGGAAGCGGTGAAGCCGTCCGGCCTCTCAAAACGCGACGCCGAGCAGTGCAAGAATTTCTGGGGATTGGGCTGCGTCCTCTGGATGTTCGGGCGCGATCGCGCCGGCATCGAGGCGTGGATCAACCGCAAATTCGCCAATGAGCCCGCCGTTCTCGCCGGCAATATGATGGCGCTGAACGCCGGGCACGCTTACGCGGAGACGGCGGAACTGTCGGCGGAAATCCCGCAATATGAAATCGGCCCGGCGCCGATGGCGGCGGGCGATTATCGCTCCATCACCGGCGCCGAAGCGCTGGCGCTAGGGTTAGCCGCGGCGGGCGAATTGGCGGACAAGCCCGTCCTCTTCGCCTCCTATCCGATCACGCCGGCCTCGCCGATCCTTCATTATCTCTCGCGCCTTGGCGAGCTTGGCGTCGCGACCTTTCAGGCGGAGGACGAAATCGCCGCCTGCTGCGCGGCGATCGGCGCGTCTTACGGCGGCGCCATCGGCGTCACCTCCTCGTCCGGCCCCGGAATTGCACTGAAAACCGAGGCGATCGGTCTTGCGATCGCGACGGAACTGCCGCTCGTCATCGTCAATTCGCAGCGCGGCGGACCGTCGACGGGCCTTCCGACCAAGACCGAACAGTCGGATCTTTATCAAGCGATCTACGGCCGCAACGCGGATGCGCCGATCCCGGTGATCGCCACCTCCGGCCCGGAAGATTGCTTCGAAGTCGCCATCGAGGCGACGCGCACTGCGCTCCGCCACATGACGCCGGTGTTCCTGCTGACCGACGGCTATATCGCTAACGCCGCCGGGCCGTGGTCGATCCCCGACATGGCGTCGTTTGAAAAGATCGCCTGCAATGCAGCCCCGCCGGCGCCCGAAGACGGCGACGCGGTGAAGCGCGCGATCTGGAACCGCGACGCTGAAACCTATGGGCGCCCGTGGGTGCCGCCCGGCACCAAGGGCTTCGCGCATCGCATCGGCGGGCTCGAGAAAGACCTGAAGACCGGCGACATTTCCTATGAAGCGGCGAACCATCAGGCGATGACGGAATTGCGCTTTGCAAAGGTCGCCTCCGTCGCGAAATTCATTCCGCAGCAGACGGTCGAGCAAGGCCCGGCGTCAGGCCCCCTCGCCGTCGTCGGCTGGGGCTCGACCAGGGGCCCGATCTGGCGCGCAGTCGAAGCGGCGCGCAAAGAGGGCATCGACGCCGCGCAAATCCATCTGCGCTGGCTTAATCCGTTCCCAGAGAATCTGGGCGCGCTGCTGCGCGGCTATGCGCGCGTGCTGGTTCCCGAAATGAACATGGGCCAGCTCGCGACCGTGCTGCGCGATCGCTTTGAAGTGCGCGTTGAGTCGTTGACGAAGGTGTCGGGCCAGCCGTTCAAGATTGCGGAGATATTGGAGGCGATCAGGGCGCACGGCGGTGCACGGAGGGCGGCGGAGTGATGAAGCAGTCGCATATGCCCCGTCATCCACGGGCTCGTCCCGTGGATCCCGAGTCACAAGCGCTTTCTCCCGTGACCCGAGATGCACGGGACAAGCCCGTGCATGACGGCAGAGGGATGACGATGCGCTCAAGCGATAAGGCCCGTCACCCCGGGGCCGGCGAAGCCGGAACCCGGGGCTCATCTCCCGCCATCGCCATCGCGCACGTGATTAGTTCAGGAGATGGACCCCGGATCGCCTTCGGCGGCCGGGGTGACGGCGGTAATGGGCCTAACACCCTAATTTCATGGAGAACTAGATGAAATTCGAACTCGTGTTGCTTTCGGCCTTTGCCTTGACGGCAACAGCTTCCGCTGCGGTTTCCACCCTTTATGGCGACGAAACCAAGAAAAATGGCGCGCGCATTGATTATTCGCGTTCGGAGGCTGATCCAGAAACACTGTGCGTCGCTCGCGACAACCAAGGCTGTTGCAGCAACAACCTCGGCGTTAAGGGAATTGGAGTCGATGACGCATTTATCTGCAACAACGAGAGGGCTAGCCCAAGCTGCGAGTCGGAATTGGATTTAAAAGTTCAAGGCTGCTGCAACGATCACGATGGCGTTGATTACGTTGATCTGGACGGAACCGTTATGTGCAACGACCTTACCGCCAGCCCCAGTTGCAAGTTTCCGCTCTGCGATAAGTCATAAATGAGATTTCGTTACGTCAACCTTTCCTGCTCATCCTCGCGAAAGCGAGGATTCAGCGCGCGCGACAGCGCGCCACGAAAGCACTTTTCGACTGGCGCCGTCAGGATTCCCGCTTTCACCAGGATAAGCGGGCTCGTGCATTGGTCGCGAACTCTTGCGGTTGTCGCATTCGCAATGTTTTTCGCGAGCCAAGCGCTCGCCTGCAACACCGTCGGCGTCGCGCATTTAGGGTCGGCTGGCGCTGATCGCGTCATCGTCAATTTCCAGCATCGACGCCCTGCGCTGGAAATCAAAGACAAAGCGCGCGTTGATGCTCTCGCCGCTTACTTTATGGACCTCGGCGGCGCTTGGCGTTCGCCTGTCGTCACTGCTTCGACTCTGAACGGCGACATTCACTTTTATCGTGCAGACCAATCGGTAGAGTCATTTTGGGTTTCTCCCACGACGCTAGGCCGCGGTGGGTGCTACCGCGCTTTGACTCCTGATGCGTTTTTGGCGCTCATTTCACTGCTGGAAGTAAGGCAATCGGATTTTCAGAAATGATCGATGTCGCAATCCGTGACCTTCCAACTTTTAATCAGCGCACATGCCTCGTTCCCCGTGTCGCCTTTCTTCTTTCTCTGTCTTTTATTTTGTTGCCGGTAACGGCATTTGCGTCGCAAACGCGCGCGCTGTGTTTTGACGCGCCATTTACAGAAAATGCTTGGGCATTCGTTTCGGATCAGGATGGACCAAAGCCACAGCCCCTAACGCGGATCGATCAAAAGTCTGGCCCCATCTCGTCATCAAAACTCTTATCGTTTTTGCGGTCGCTGAAAGGAGCTTGGAGCACGCCGGATGGAATCTGGTCCAAATCGGCGAAACGAGTGCAGATAAGGGAAAAGGGTATCGAAACTTGCGACGTTTTCGTCGATAAAATGGACCTCTACGCGTTAATCAATAGGGATACGGGTTTTGTCGTCTACGAGTTAAGTCCGCCAGAAAAGCTAGAATTTGTCAGACTAACCGATCTCAGAAATGTGGTGCGATAAGTCATGAACATCCCCCTCACCGCGAAAGACTTCGAAACCGACCAGGAAGTGCGCTGGTGCCCGGGGTGCGGGGATTATGCGATCCTCAAGGCCGTGCAGAAGACGATGGCCGATATCGGCGCCGATCCTGACAACACGGCGTTCGTTTCCGGCATCGGCTGCTCCTCGCGCTTTCCCTATTACATGGCGACCTATGGCTTTCACACGATCCATGGCCGCGCGCCGGCGTTTGCGACGGGGTTGAAACTCGCGAACCCCGCGCTCGATGTTTGGATGGTGACGGGCGACGGTGACGGTTTGTCGATCGGCGGCAATCATTTGCTCCACGTCATCCGCCGCAACGTCAATTTGCAGATCCTCCTCTTCAACAACGAGATCTACGGCCTCACCAAAGGCCAGTATTCGCCGACGAGCCGCATCGGCACGCGCTCGCCCTCCTCGCCCAAGGGTTCCGTCGATCAGCCAGTGAACCCTTGCGCCTTCGCGCTCGGCGCCGGAGCGAAATTCATCGCGCGTGGCGTCGACACCGCGATCAAGCAGCTGACCGAAACGCTGAAAGCCGCGCATGGCTTCGAGGGCGCGTCCTTCGTCGAGATTTTCCAGAACTGCATCGTCTACAACGCCGACGTCTTCGCCGACTTCACCGAGAAAAAAGTCGCCGACGACCAGCAGATCCATCTGGAGCACGGCAAGCCGATGCTGTTCGCGGGCGGCAAGCGCGGGCTGCGGTTTGATCCGCGTGCGTATAAACTCGAAGTGGTCGCGGTCGGCGACGGCGGCGTCGATCTTTCCGAAATTCTCATCCATGACGAGAACAACCGGACGCTCGCCCATCTCCTCGTCGAGATGAAGCACCCGGAATTCCCGATGGCGATGGGCGTCCTTTACCGCGAGCATGGCGCGCCGTCCTTCGACAAGGCGTTCTGGGCGAGCCATCCGACCGCGGGAAAGCGCACCGCCAAGGTCGCGAACGCGCTTCGCCGCGGTTACGTCTGGACGAAAAAAGCGGGTTAACGCCTTCGCAGGCGCCGCAACGATTCAGCGTTGCGCGCCCGTGCGACGGTCGTTAACTCTTCGCCCCGCACGACGCCGAGGGGGCCCTCATGAAACGAGTGTTGATCGCCGCTGTCGCCATGACGGCGAGCGGGTGCGCTGTTTTTCCACAACAGGACCTTCGCGCCGCGGCAACCGCGCCAGCGCCCGCGCGGGAAATTGCCAAGCCGGTGCGTTTCACGCCCGCCTTCGGCGCAGGCTCGCCAGTCGCGCTGATGCCCTGCCGGAGCGAGGCCGCACTCGGCGGAACGTGCAAGAAGTCATCGGTCAGCCACGAACGCCGCGGCGACATGCCGGCCGGAGAAAACGACGAAACCTTCAGCGACGCGACGACGGTTTCCGTGACGGCGGAGTGAGGTGCGCGTGACCATCCTTCGAGACGCCGCCTTCGGCGGCTCCTCAGGATGAAGGTTCACGCTTCATCCTGAGGAGCCGTAGCGAAGCGAAGGCGTCACGAAGGATGGGTCGCACTCGCCGAAGCGAGTTCGACTAAAGCCGGTACCGGACCTGATCGGCCCAGAAGCGCTCAAGGCGCTGCAGCGACTTGTTGGTCTGTTCCATGAGCGGCAGATCGACGCCGCCGACCTGCTCGACGGAGCCAAGCTGGCGGTCGAACAGTTCCGCCAGCCGGTCGCGCACGGTGAGGCCGGCCGCCGTCAGCGACACGCGCTTGGAACGCCGGTCAACATCCGAGCGGACGTCGCGGATATAACCCTTATCGACGAGCTGCTTCAAATTGTAGGAAACGTTGGAGCCGAGATAATGCCCGCGCGAACGGAGTTCGCCCGGCGTCAGTTCCGCCTCGCCGATATTGTAGAGAAGCAGCGCCTGCACCGAATTGATGTCGGTCTGGCCGAGGCGTTCAAGCTCGTCCTTGATGACGTCGAGAAGCTGGCGGTGAAGCCGCTCCACCAGATGCAGCAATTGAAGATAAGCGGGGCGCAAAGCCTCGCTCGCGGCCGATTTCTCAGACCGCCCCACCCCAACATTCGCGTTCGCCCGCTCGACCGCCGCCATGAAATCGCCTCGCCAGAACTCGGAAACTGAGGGGGACGCTAGACCGAACTCCCTAAAAGGCGCGTTAAATGCAGCCGATCAATTTGCGCTCAAATTGAAAAGGCGCCCGTAACCGGGCATTACGGAACCGCAAGCGAGGGACGGCAAGACTCTGATGACCTCTGTTACCCAATCCTTTCCGGCGACGCGCCTGCGGCGCCCGCGCGCCAGCGCCTGGTCGCGCGCGCTCGTCGCCGAAACGCGCCTTGCCCCTGCCGATTTCATCTGGGCGATCGTGCTGCGCGAGGGCAAGGGCGTGCGCGAGCCTGTCGCCTCGATGCCGGGCGTCGAGCGCCTGTCCGTCGACGAGGCGGTGAATGCGGCGCGCGAGGCGAAGTCGCTCGGCGTTCCGGCGCTCGCCCTCTTTCCTTTCACCTCGAAAGAAGACCGCAGCGCCGACGCCGCGCTCGCCTTTTCGCCTGACAATTTGATGTGCCGCGCCGCGCGCGCGATCAAGGATGCGGTTCCCGAAATCGGCCTGATGGCCGACGTCGCGCTCGATCCCTATACGGATCATGGCCATGACGGCTTTCTGGAAGACGGCGAAATCGTCAATGACCGCACGGTCGCCGCGCTGGTGAAACAGGCGATTGTCGAGGCGCGCGCCGGGTTCGACATCATCGCGCCGTCCGACATGATGGACGGGCGCATCGGCGCCATTCGCAAGGGACTCGACGCGGAAGGGTTCGACCGCGTGCAGATCATGTCCTACGCGGCGAAATACGCCTCCTGCTTTTACGGGCCCTATCGCGACGCCATCGGCTCCTCCGGCGTCCTCAAGGGCGACAAGCGCACCTATCAGATGGATCCCGCCAACACGGATGAGGCGCTGCGCGAGGTCGCGATGGACATCGCCGAGGGCGCCGACAGCGTGATGGTGAAGCCCGCCGGCGCCTATCTCGACATCATCCACCGGGTGAAGACGGCGTTCGCAATGCCGACCTTCGCGTTTCAGGTGTCGGGCGAATATGCGATGATCATGGCGGCGGCGAAAAACGGCTGGATCGACGGGGACCGCGCCATCCTCGAAAGCCTCCTGTCGATCCGCCGCGCCGGCGCCGACGGCGTCATCACCTATTTTGCGCCCAAGGCGGCAAGACTGCTCGGGGCGTGACCGCCGTCTGGCGAGCGCAAGCGCCATGCGCTAAAGGGGCGAAAACTGCGAGGAAGTCCCATGCGCGCGCTCGTCAAAGCCAAACGCGAAGAAGGCATCTGGATGGAGGACGTGGCGCGGCCCGAGATCGGGCCGAACGACGTTCTCATCAAGGTGAAGAAAACCGCGATCTGCGGCACCGACGTTCACATCTATAATTGGGACAGCTGGGCGCAGAAGACGATCCCCGTGCCGATGACGGTCGGCCATGAGTTTATGGGCGAGATCGTCGAGATCGGCTCCGAGGTTCATCCCGAACATTCCAAGATGAAGATCGGCGACCGCGTCTCGGTCGAGGGGCATGTCACCTGCGGCTATTGCCGCAACTGCCGCGCCGGCCAGCGGCATCTCTGCCGCAACACGGCCGGCATCGGCGTCAACCGCGCCGGCGCCTTCGCGGACTATATCGCGGCGCCCGCCTTCAACATCTATCGTCTGCCGGACGATATTCCGGACGAGATGGGCGCAATCTTCGATCCCTTCGGCAATGCGGTGCACACCGCGCTCGCCTATGATCTCGTCGGCGAGGATGTGCTGATCACTGGCGCCGGTCCCATCGGCATCATGGCGGCGGCGGTCGCGCGTTTCGTCGGCGCGCGCCATGTCGTCATCACCGACGTCAACGACTATCGCCTCGGCCTTGCGAAGACGATGGGCGCGTCGCGCGCCGTCAACGTGTCGAAGGAAAACCTGCGCGACGTGATGAGCGATCTCGGCATGACCGAAGGCTTCGACGTCGGCCTGGAAATGTCGGGCGTTCCGGCCGCCTTCGCCTCGATGCTCGACACCATGAACCATGGCGGCAAGATCGCCATGCTCGGCATCATGCCGAACGGCGCCGGGATCGAGTGGGACAAGGTCATCTTCAAGGGCCTCGACATCAAAGGAATCTACGGCCGGCGCATGTTCGAGACCTGGTACAAGATGGGCGCGTTGTTGCAGGCGGGACTGAACCTCAACCCCATCCTCACGCACCGTTTCGCGGCAAACGACTACCAGAAGGGCTTCGACGTGATGCGATCGGGCCTGTCGGGGAAGGTTGTGCTGGATTGGTGAACCTGACTTCGCCCCTCTCCCGCTTGCGGGAGAGGGGTCGGGGGTGAGGGCCCGTAAATCTGAGCGAATCTCTCGTTGACGCCCCCTCACCCTGCCC
>CAZHUI010000061.1:0-20276 GCA_964535605.1 uncultured Caulobacterales bacterium | reverse complement strand
GATCATGTCGCGCGCGCGATCGCGACGATCGCCGACGGCGATGGCATCGGCATTTCGCGCCGGCGCATCACGGTCTCGACATCGGGCGTCGTGCCGGAAATCGTGCGCCTTGGCGCGGAAACGGGCGCGATGCTGGCGATTTCGCTGCATGCGACGAACGATGCTCTGCGCGACGTTCTTGTCCCTATCAACCGCAAATATCCGATTGCGGACTTGCTCGCGGCCTGCCGCGCCTATCCGGCCGCGAACAATTCCAAACGCATCACTTTCGAATATGTGATGCTGAAAGGCGTCAACGACACCGACGCGGAGGCGCATGCCCTCGTCCGCCTTCTCAAGGCCATCCCCGCCAAGATCAATCTGATCCCGTTCAATCCCTGGCCCGGCGCGCCTTACGAGTGCTCGGACTGGGAGCGGATCGAGGCCTTCGCCGAGATCGTCAACAAGGCCGGCTACGCCTCGCCGATCCGGACGCCGCGCGGTCGCGACATCTCGGCGGCCTGCGGACAGTTGAAGTCGGAGAGCGTGAAGGTGCGGGCGAGCGCGCGGATGAGCGAACGCCTTTCGGCGCCGTCCGCCTGATGCGCATCGACGAGAGCGCGCTTGCCGAAAAATTCGTCCGCGCCTCCGGGCCGGGCGGGCAGAACGTCAACAAGGTCGCGACGGCGGTCGAGCTTCGCTATGACGCGATGGCGGCAACGATGCCGGAGGCGATGCGCGCGCGGCTCCTGAAGCTCGCCGGCGCGCGCGCGACAAAGGACGGCGTCATCGTCCTCTTCGCCGACCGCTTCCGCACGCAGGACAGGAACCGCACCGATGCGCGCGAGCGGTTGCAGGCGCTCATCGACAAGGCCGCCGTCGCGCCGAAACGGCGCATCGCGACGAAAACGCCGAAATCGCAGAAGAAAAAGCGCCTTGAAGGGAAGGCCCGGCGCGGCGAGATCAAGCGCGGGCGCGGGCGGCCGTCCTTCGATGACTGATAGGGCTGGCTCCTGAAACGCCTCGTCCTTCTTGGCGCCGGCCATGCGCATGTCGAAGTGCTGCGCCGCTTCGCGCTGCGCCCGCCGGACGGCGCGTCGTTGACGCTGGTCAGTCCGTACACGCATGTCCCCTATACGGGCATGATCCCCGGCGTCGTCGCCGGGCGCTATACGCTTGCCGAAGCCTCGATTGACGCTGAGGCCCTCGCGCGTAGCGCCGGCGCCGCGTTTCTCAAGACTGACGCCGCGCGCATTGACGCAAGCGAAAAGACTGTGCTGTGCGGCGACGGCCGCGAAATCCCTTATGACGTCCTGTCGATCAATATCGGCGCTGTTGCGCGCAATCCGCTGCAAATGACCGGCGGCGCCCGTGTGCTTGCGACGAAGCCGGTCGAACCCTTCATCGCCGCAATCGGCGCCCATAAGGTCGGCGCGGTCGCCATCATCGGCGGCGGGCATGGCGGGATTGAGCTTGCCGCCGCGCTCGCCCATCGCGGCGCGGCGGTATCGCTTCTCGCCGGCCGCGCCGGGCTCGCGCCGATCGCAACGCCCGCAGCGCGCGCAATGCTCGCGCGCCGCCTCGCCGCGCGCGGCGTCGCCGTCATCGACGGGGCGGATGCGACCGGCGCCGGCGCTGATGCGGTAACGCTCGATGACGGCCGGGCGATTGCGGCGGACGCCGTCATCCTCGCCGCCGGCGTCGCGCCGCCGCCGCTCTTCGCATCGCTCGATCTTCCGAAAGACGAGCGCGGTTTCCTGCGCGTCGGCCCGGCGCTGCAATCGGCAGGCGATCCTTGCGTCTTCGCCGCCGGCGACTGCGCCGCGATCGCGGGGCTTCCCAAGGCGGGCGTTTACGCCGTGCGCGAGGGGCCCATCCTCGCCGCAAACCTCGCCAACGCGCTCGCGGGCGCGCCGCTCAAGGCGTTCCATCCGCAGACGGATTATCTGTCGATCCTCTCCTTCTGGCCGGACGGGGCGGTCGCGGTCCGGGGCGGCCTCGCGGCGGAGGGCCGCTGGGCCGATCGCTGGAAGGAGACGATCGACCGCCGCTTCATCGCGCGCTACCGGCTTTAGGCGTCGGGCCCCTTCAGCACGAGTTCCGAGACGTCGCGGAAATCGCCGATGCGCCCCTTGATGAAGCTGTTAAAGGCGATCGAATAGCGCGGTTCTTTTGAAACGTTCACCTGCACCATGTGCTGCAGGCTTGACGAGAACAGGATCACCTCGTTCTTGCGCGGCACGATCAGGTTCGCCGTCGCGTTATAGAGGTTGTTCTTCTCCCGCTCGGGACGCAGTTCGATCTGCTGATAGGTGCGGTGGCGGTCGAAGATCATGCCGGATACGGGTTGCGGCAGATCGGTGAAGTAAAGCGACCCGGAAACCAGCGAATTCGAATGCGTATGGCCGTGCATGCCGACGCCCGGTTCGTTGATCAGCGACCAGGACTGCGTGACATAAAGGCGCTGTTTGATCCCGAGGACCTCGGCCGCATAGGTGTCGAGCGTCTCCTGCACCGCCTTCTTGACGCTCTTCAGCGCCGGCTCGTCAAAAATATAGAGGTTCTCCGAGATGAGGTTCGACTTGTTGCGGATCATTTTCAGGTTCTTGATAAACGCGACCTGATCGGCGCTTATTGCGTGGCCGATATCGGCGCGCATATAGGGTTCCGCGAACAGCGGCTGGATCTCGACTTTGGTGGCGGTCATGAACAGAATCCCCGATGGTCCGGCGGTTCGCGCCGGATGTGAGCCCGCCGGCACTATGGAGCCGCGCGAAATCGCGAACAAGGTCCGCACCCGTCGCTTCGCGCGCGCGCCGCGGCGCGAGGGTTCCGCTGGTGAGGCGGAGCCGCGCCGATGCCGCTAAGACTGAACAGCGCGCTCGACGCGCACGCCGTGGCGCGCCGCTACGCCGAGGCGGGCCGGCTGCATATCCCGGAATTCCTTGAGGCGGCCGGCGCTGAGGCGCTCCACGCCGAGATCGCCGCGCAGCGCCAATGGAACTTCGTCATCTTCGCGCATGAAAAGAACATGGATCTCGACGCGGCGGGCTGGGACCGGCTCGACGCGGAGACGAAACGCAAGGCGATCCAGATCGTGCATGAACGCGCCAATCAGGAATTCGCGTTCATGCATTATAAGCTGTCGCTCTACGACCGCTATCACAATGGCCGCCAGCTGACGCCGGGGCTGATCGAGTTCTTCGAGTTCCTGAACGGCGAGGCGTTTTTGGGTTTTGCGCGGACCGTCACGGGACACGCCGACATCGCCTTCGCCGACGCGCAACTGACGGCGTTCAGTCCCGGGCATTTCGTGACGATCCACAATGACGCGCTGGAAGGCAAAAACCGCCGCGCCGCCTACGTGCTCAATCTGACGCCCGAATGGCGCGAGGACTGGGGCGGCTATCTCAATTTTTTCGACGATGACGGGCATGTGAGCGCAGGCTTCAAGCCGGCGTTCAACGCGCTCAACCTCTTCACCGTGCCGATGCGCCATTCCGTCGGCGCGGTGGCGCCTTTCGCGAGGAAACCGCGCATCGTCGTCTCGGGCTGGCTGCGCGCCGGCGCCGACCCGATGCGCGGCTGACGAGAATCTTCTTCGCGCGCGTGCCCCTTTCCGCTATGCGGTTCGCCGCAGCGTTGAGGAGGCCTCGCTATGGGCAAGCATAAGGGCGTCAAGAAAGTCGTTCTCGCTTATTCGGGCGGGCTCGACACATCGGTCATCCTCAAATGGCTGCAGGTCGAATATGGCTGCGAGGTCGTGACCTTCACCGCCGACCTCGGCCAGGGCGACGAACTTGAACCCGTGCGCCGCAAGGCCGAGCGGAACGGGGTGAAGGAAATCTACATCGAGGACGTGCGGGAGGAATTCGTGCGCGATTTCGTTTTCCCGATGATGCGCGCGAACGCGCTTTACGAAGGCCAGTATCAGCTCGGCACCTCGATCGCGCGGCCCCTGATCGCCAAGCGGCTCGTTGAAATCGCGAAGGAGACGGGCGCCGACGCCGTCGCCCATGGCGCGACGGGCAAGGGCAACGATCAGGTGCGGTTCGAATTGTCGGCCTACGCCCTCAATCCCGACATCAAAGTGATCGCGCCCTGGCGCGAGTGGGATCTGACGAGCCGCACCAAGCTCATCGCCTGGGCCGAAGCCCATCAGGTCGAAATCCCGAAGGACAAGCGCGGCGAGGCGCCGTTCTCGGTCGACGCCAACCTTCTCCATACCTCGTCCGAAGGAAAGGTGCTGGAAGATCCGGCGGAGATCGCCCCCGATTATGTCTATCAGCGTACGAACGATCCTGAGACCGCCCCCGACAAGCCCGAAATCATCGAGATCGGCTTCAAGCGCGGCGATGCGGTCTCGCTGAACGGCAAGATGCTGTCGCCGGCGAGCCTTCTCGCGGCGCTGAACGATTTGGGAAGGACTCACGGCGTCGGCCGGCTCGATTTCGTCGAGAACCGCTTTGTCGGCATGAAGTCGCGCGGGGTCTATGAAACGCCGGGCGGGGCGATCCTCCTCGCCGCCCATCGCGGCATCGAACAGATCACGCTCGACCGCGGGGCGGGGCACCTCAAGGACGAGATCATGCCGCGCTACGCCGAGCTTATCTATAACGGCTTCTGGTTCGCGCCGGAGCGCGAGATGCTGCAGGCCCTGATCGACAAGAGCCAGGAGCATGTCGAGGGAACGGTGACGCTGAAGCTTTACAAGGGCTCGGCGAACGTCATCGCGCGCGCCTCGGCGAAGTCGCTCTATTCGATGGCGCACGTCACCTTCGAAGAAGACGCCGTCTACGACCAGAAAGACGCCGAAGGCTTCATCAAACTCAACGCGCTGCGCCTCAAACTGCTCGCGCGGCGGAACATGCGGTGAGCGCCGGCGGGGCAAAGCGGCGCGGCGCGATGATCCTTGGCGCGGCGGCCGTTCTCGGCGCGTTCGTTTCCGTGAATTGGAATGGATGGGTTCATCTGATTGCGCCGCCGTCATCCCTGCCGGCGGTCGAGCGGACCATCGCGCGCGCGTTTGACGACGTGCGCCATCTGGCGCCGGCCGAGTTCGCCAATCTGACGCGACAGCCGGCGGCGCAGGTTCTGGTCATCGACGTGCGCGAAGAAGAAGAATTCGCCGTCAGCCGGATCGACGGCGCGCTCCGCATCGATCCCGCAGCCTCGGCGGCGGATGTGGAGGCTATGATCGGCGCGCGCGCCGCGGGCGCCAACATTGTTTTCTATTGCTCCGTGGGCCGGCGAAGCTCGGTTCTCGCCCAGCGCGCTCAGGACGCGCTCGTCCGCAGCGGCGCGCGCGGCGTCTACAATCTCAAGGGCGGCATTTTCGCGTGGCGGAACGGCGATCGGCCCGTTTTCAACGACGCCGGTCCGACGCGCTTCGTCCATCCCTACGATGATCGTTGGGGCCAGCTGCTCAATGATCCCAATATCGCGGCCTATGAGCCGGCGGCGCTTTAGGAACGGCTGACGCCGCCTGCCGGTTGTATTTGGCGCGCCATTTGCGGCGCTTTCGCGCGTGCGTTTTTGCGCTATAGTTAAAGCGGTTTTGCGTGGGGCTTGGGGTCCCGAGGGGTCGTCATGAAGAATATCGAAGCGGTTTTCGGGGGCATTCTCGCCCTTGTGGTGCTGGGCGCCGCGATTTTCATGGTCGCCGGTAATGGGGGCTGGGGAAACCGGCCGACGCCGCTGCCGGGCCCGACCTATCCCGACGATAGCGGCCCGATTGTCGATGCGTCGGCGGGCGATATCGGCTGCCAGTGCTTCGACCAGGCTTTCCAGCTTGCCGGCAAGGATGTCAGCGTCATGTCCTCGCAATACCGGACGGGTTTTGAAAGCTGCCGGGCGATCGGCGGCGCGGAAGGCGGCGATTACTGGACCGCAGGCTGGAATGCGCGCCTGTCGGCCAAGCCCTTTCAAGCGACCTGCCGCGCCTATCGCGGCGGCCGCGGCCGCTAATCCGGCGATCTTGCCTCAACGCCCGCTGCCGGTTCGTTGGTGACCGGGTCTCCAAACGTTTCTTCTCCAAAACGGCGTCAGCGGCGCAACCGCTTTGGCGTCAGGACCGTTCGGCCTTCAACGGCCGCGCCAGCAATGCCGCAATGATTTCGTCAAGCCCGCGCGCGCCGGAAACGAGATCGGCGACAGCCGCGCAGATCGGCATTTCGACGCCCGCTGCCTTGGCCATGGCGACGACCGCCGGCGCCGTCGAAACCCCCTCTGTCACCGCGTTCCGCCCGCCGAGGATGTCATCGAGACGGCGGCCGCGTCCGAGCTCAAGGCCGAGCGAGTAGTTCCGCGACTGCGCCGAGGTGGCGGTGAGGATGAGATCGCCGAGGCCCGATAGTCCGGCGAGCGTTTCGGCCCTGCCGCCGCGCGCCATGGCGAGGCGGGAGACCTCGGCGAAGCCGCGCGCGATCAGCGCCGCCCGCGCGCTGTCGCCAAGACCGCGGCCGATGACGGCGCCCGCCGCGATCGCCAGCACATTCTTTACCGCCCCGCCGAGTTCCGCGCCCACAAGGTCGTCCGAAAGGTAGGGCCGGAAATGCGGCGCGCTCACCGTCGCCAGCCATCGCCCGCCAAGCTCTTGATTCTCTGCGGCTAAGGTGACGGCGGTCGGCAGTCCCTCGGCGACGTCGCGCGCAAAGCTCGGGCCCGACAGAACGGCCGCGCGCGCCTCGGGCCATACCGCCTCGACGACCTCGGTCAGCATCAGGCCAGTGCCGCGCTCGATGCCCTTGGAGCAGAGGAGAAGCGGCGCTCCCGCCGGCGCTACCGGTTTCAGCTGCGCAAGGACGACCCGCGCATGCTGGGCCGGCGCGACGAACAGATAGGCCTCCCGCCCGGCGGTCGCGCCGATCGCCGCGGTCGCCCGCAGGGTTTCGGGAAGCTTGACCCCCGGCAGATAGGGTTCATTCACATGCCGGCTGTTGATCGCCGCCGCGGTCGCGGGCTCCAGCGCCCAGATCAGGGTGTCGATCCCTTTGCCCGCCATCAGGCTGGCGAGCGCCGTTCCCCAGGCGCCGCCGCCGATCACAGCCGCCGACGAAAAGGGTGACGAAGCCGCCGTCATGTGCGATGATTAATCCTGAACAGGAACGAAAGCATTCAGCATGAACGCTAACGCTTCCGCCGTGCCAGCCCAGACCCCGACCGACTCCGAGGAGGGCGCAAAAGCCATCCTCGACGCCGCCAGCCGCCGCTTTCTTCACTACGGCTACGGAAAGACGACCATGTCGGAGATCGCCGGCGACTGCAACATGTCGACCGGCAACCTCTATCGCTATTTCCCGTCGAAACTCGACATTGCCGAAGCCTTCGTCCGCCGCCTGCGCGCCGAGCATCTGGAAGAGCTGCGCGCGGCGGTCGCCGCCGCCGGGATGTCCACCGCCGACCGCTTGCGCACCTATTTCCGGACCAAGCTGCGGCTTGCCTATGACCGGTTTCACGAACGGCCAAAAGCCTATGAATTATCACAGGAAATCCTGAAAGAGCGCGCATCCTTCGCCAGCGACTGGGAGGCGGCGGAAGCCGCCATCATCGAGGACATTCTCAATCGCGGCGTCGCCGAGGGCGACATCGCCCTCCCGAACCGGGCGCGCGCCGCGAAGCTTTTGCAGGACGTGTTTTTCCGGTTCACCAGTTCGGCGATCTTTTTCGAAGGCGATTTTGACAGCCTGGCGGCCGAGCTTGACGAGGTGATGGATCTCGTCCTCGACGCCTTCGCCTGGCGCCATTCGGGCTGCGTCCGGGGCGTTTAACGCGGATAAGGGCCTTGTCAGAATTTGTGATGATTGAACGCTGAATATTTTTCGTTTCATTCATTGACAGATTCATCCAGCGGCCCTAAATGACCGTCACCGCTTCCGCCGTAGCCAACTAGATCGGTCCCGGCCAGACGAAGCGGACAAAAAAGACCAAGAGAAACAGCCATGATCACCAGCAATTCACGCTCAGCCGGCGTCCGGTTCGTCTTCGCCATCATCCTGTCGGCGGTTATCGCCGGCGGCTATCTGTCGGCGATCGGCCTCCTGAGCCCCGGTTTCGTCGCCTAAAGGCGGCCAAGTTTCGAGCGGCGATAACGCCGCCCCGAGCCCCCGCTTGCGAGGCTTTTCCGGCCCGAACGCCCCTTCTGGCCAGGAGCCCCCCCCAAGCCTTGCGAGCCCAAGAACGCGGAAGCCCCCCTCCCGGCTTCCGCGTTTCTTTTTGTCAGGCCTTCGGGCCCCTTTTGCCGCCGCCATGCGCTTTACCGGGCGGGGGATCGGCGAGGGGCCAGCGCGCGCGCGGCGCAAAAGCGAGCGCATCGCCCGGAGAGGGCGCCAAACCAGAGCGAAATCGTTCAATGCCGGCCCAGGCGATCATTGCGCCGTTATCGGTGCAGTATTTCGGCGGCGGATAAACAAGCCGCCAGCCGCGCGAGGCCGTCAGGTCTTTCAACCGGGCCTTGATCGCGCAATTGGCGGCGACCCCGCCCGCGACCACCAGCGTCGAAACGCCGGAGGCGGCCTCGGCCTTATCCATCGCCCTTGCCGTCCGGTCAGCGAGATGGGCGGCGATTGACGCCTGAAAACTCGCGGCAAGATCGGCGATGTCCTGACCGGTCGGGCTTTCAAGGGTTTCCGCCGCCAGCCGCAGCGCGGTCTTCAATCCCGACAGGGAAAAATCGCACCCCTCCCGTCCGCTCAGCGGTTTTGGAAAGTCGAACCGGTAGGGCTGGCCGCCTGAGGCGGCGCTTTCGATTTTCGGACCGCCGGGCTGACCGAGGCCAAGGAGCTTGGCCGATTTGTCAAAAGCCTCGCCCGCCGCATCGTCAATCGTTGTGCCGAGCCGCCGGTAGCGCCCGACGCCCGAGACCTCGACAAGCTGCGTATGGCCGCCGGAAATCAGCAGCAGAAGATAAGGAAATTCAACCGGTTCCGTCAGCCTTACCGACAGCGCATGCGCTTCGAGGTGGTTGACGGGGATGAGGCGCTTTTGGTGCGCGATCGCCAGCGATTTGGCGGCGGTCAGCCCGACGATGACGCCGCCGATAAGTCCCGGCCCCGCCGTCGCCGCGATGGCGTCAATCGCGTCATACCCTTTCCCCGCTTCCTTCATCGCCTGCGCAATGACGCCGTCGATCCGTTCGACATGGGCGCGCGCCGCAATTTCGGGGACGACCCCGCCATACGCCGCATGACGGTCGAACTGGGCGAGCGTCACATTGGAAAGAACGCGGATCTCGGAGCCGCGCGCCTCGACGACAGCAGCCGCGGTGTCGTCGCAACTCGATTCAATGCCGAGGACAAGGAGATCAAGGTCTTGAGCGTTCACGGGGGACGAAGTAGGGCCGCGCCCATGCCAGCGCCAGAGCGAAAATCGGGTACTATCGGCGCATGAAGGTCATCAATACGCGGCCTGACCCTGACGCCGGGGCTTTCTCCGCCGCGATCCGCGCGGCCGGCGCCGAACCGGTCTTGTCGCCCGTGATGGCCATACGTTTTCGCGAGGAGAAAGCGCCGGTTGAACCCGGTGAGGCGCTCGCCTTCACATCCGCCAACGGGGTTCGCGCTTTCGCCCGCGCCAATCCCGACCGAAGCCTTCGGGTCTTCGCGGTCGGCGCGGCGACGGCGGAGGAAGCGCGGCGCAGGGGCTTCGGGCGCGTCGCATCGGCCGGCGGCGATGTCGAATCGCTCGCGCATCTTATTTCTGAAACGAAACCGGCCTTCCCGGTCCTGCATCTTGCCGGGAGCGACCGAGCCGGCGATCTCATCGCCGCGCTCCAAACGCGCGGGATCCCGGCGCGCCGTCTGGTGCTCTACGACGCGGTTCCGTCCGCCGACATGGCGCGCGAGGCCCAGCAATTTCTGTCCTCGGAACCGGAAAATTGCGCGGTAGGGCTGTTCTCGCCCAGGTCGGCGGCGCTTTTTTATGCGCAGGCGGTGCGGGCGGGCCTCGAAGAGCGGCTTTCCCTCGCCAGATTGCTGGCGCTGAGCGAGGCCGTCGCCGCCGCGGCGCTTCCCCATTGCTGGGGCGAGGTGCGGATTGCGCGCGACCGGACGCTCGATGCGATGGCGGCGCTGATCCGCGCCTGACAAGCGCCTTCGTGCCGCCGACTTTGGCGCTATAGTCGGCGCATCGATGCGGACGTCATGACAAACGAAAACAGCCAATTGCCTGAGCCTGTCGATCCGGCGCCGCCCGACGCCGAGGCCGAGCCCGTCGGCACGGCGCTGCAGGTGCAGGACAGCCCGCCCGCGGAACCGCCGCCGCCCGCAGCGGCGGGACGATCGCCCGGCTTCATGCCGCTCGCGATTTTTGCTGTCGTTCTCGCTGTCGCGAGCGCCGTTTATTTCTCGCGCGACCGCGCGCCCGCCGCGACGGAGGCGCAAGCCGCGCCCGAAGCGCCGGCGGCGGTGACGATCGAGCTTCCGACCGCAGCGGCGCCGGATACGGCCGGCGCGCATGACGCGCCGGGCGCCGCTAATCCCGCGCCGTCGAAAATCTTCAACGACGCGTCTTCGTTCAAGGAAAATCTTGGCGACGCCGCGCCGGCCGCGGCCGAAGGCTTCATCAACGAATTGCCGCCGGCGCCGCACGCGACGCCGGACGGCGGCGCCAACAACGCCTTGCGCGACGCCGCCAAGCGCGCGCTGCAGGACGACGAGACTGTTGCTCCGCAGACGGAGGACCCGGAGGCCTCGCTTCAGCCCTATGACGCGCGGGCGCTCGCCGAACTTGAAGCGGACGCCCGCCGCGCGCTCGCCTTCGCGGCGCTCGCTGCGAAGGCGCGGAGCGGTGCACCGTATACGGAGGAACTGGCGGCGTTCCTCGCCGAAAGACAGGAAAAACCGTTGCCCGCGCCGGTCGCCGACCGGGCGGGATCGGGCGCGCCGACGCCGGCGTCGCTGACGGCGGGCTTTGGCGACTATCACCGCGTCGCGCTCGCCGCCGGACGGCGCGCGGAAGCCGCCGGCCCCGCCGCGCGGGCGGGCGCAAGCCTTGCCTCGCTCGTCAATCTGCGTCCGGCCGGCGCGGCGAAAGGGAATTCCACGGCGGCGATCCTCTCGCGCGTCGAGGCGTCGGTCAGCGCCGGCGACTTCGAGGCGGCCTTGCGCGAAGCCGCGGCGCTGCGTCCGGAAGCGGCGGCGGCGCTGGCGCCCTGGACGACCGAAGTTGCGGCCCGCGTCCAGCTTGAGACGGCCCTCGCCGGTCATGAGAGAGAGTTATACGCCCGGCTCGCCGGCGGGCGGCTTTGATGCTCCGCCTGCTGATCTTTATCCTTTCGGTCGTTTTTTTCGCCGCCGCCGCGACGATCCTCCTGACCCTTGGGCAGGCCGTTCATATCGAAGCCTTCGGCTGGAAGCTCGATGTTCCAGCCGGGGTCGCGGGCGCCGTCATCGCGCTGACGCTTGGCGCGGTCGGGTTGCTTGTCAGTCTTTATAAGGACGCGATGGGCATGCGGCGCCGGCGCGTGCTGCGCGGCGTCCTGAAGCGCCGCGAAAAAGGCGTCGATCTGCTGGTCGAAGCGGCGTCGGCGAACGCGCGCGCCGACTATACGAAAGCAGGAAAGCTCGCGCAGAAAGCAGCGCGTCTCCTTGACCGTAAGGACGTCATCGCGCTTTTCGCCGCGCCCCCGGCCGTTCAATCCGCGCCCGTTGAGATCGAAAGAGATCCCGAACCGGAAGCCGAAACGGCGGCGATAGAGGAAATCGAGCCGGAAAAGCCGCCGGAGCCCATCCCCGCCGCCCTGCCAGCGCCGGCCGAAGCGCCAGACCTCAATGCCGAGGAAGCGTTCGACCGCGACGCCAACGCCGCGCGCCGCGTGAGCTAGGGAAACCGGGAATGGCCGAAACAAAGATCGTTGTTGCAGGCGTCGCCGGCCGCATGGGGCAGGCGATCCTCGCCGCCGCGCAGGAGGGCGGCCTGACGATCGCCGGGGCGCTGGAACGCGAAGGCCATGCGATGGTCGGAACGACGATCGCCGGCGTCGCCGTCTCCGACCGGCCGGGCGCGATCGCCGGCAAGGGCGTTCTCGTCGACTTCACGACGCCTTCCGCAACGCTGTCGATGGCGCGTCTGTGGGCGGGCAGCGGCGCGGCGCTGGTGATCGGCACGACAGGGTTCTCGGCCGGGGAAGAAGCGGAAATCGCCGCATTGTCCTCGCGCGCGGCGATCGTCAAATCCGGCAATTTTTCGCTCGGCGTTAATCTGCTGGCGGCGCTGGTGAAAAAGGCCGCGTCCGTGCTCGGTCCGGACTACGACATCGAAATTCTCGACGCGCATCACGGCGCCAAGAAAGACGCGCCGTCCGGCACGGCGCTGATGCTGGCGCGCGCAAGCGCCGACGGCCGCGGCGTCGCGCTCGAAACCGCGCTCGTATCGGACCGCGCCGGCGCGCGGGAGAAAGGAAAGATCGGCGTCGCCGTTCTGCGCGGCGGGGGCGTGATCGGCGATCATGACGTTATGTTCGCCGGCGCTTCGGAAATCATCACGCTCTCGCACCGGGCGATCGACCGCGCGCTTTTCGCAAGGGGTGCGGTCGCCGCCGCGCGATGGGCCGCTGGCCGGCCGCCGGGCCTTTATTCGATGGCGGACGTGCTCGGACTTTAGCCGCCGTTAACCGCGTTTGCCCGCCGAACCTTAACCCTTCCCGTGCGAGCCTTGCCTCCAAGGTCGCCGGGGCAGGGATCATGCGTGAATTCGCCGTCATCGCCGGGATCTGCGTGATCGGGTCCGTCCTCGCCGTTCGCCAGCTCGACGGCGGCGCCTCGGATACGCCGCCCCTCGCCGCCGCCTTCATCGCCGAAGCCCCCGCCGCCCCGCCGGGCGAAGTGCGCCTCATCGCCGGCGCCAATCACCAGTTCTTCGTCACCGCCGCGGTCAACGGCCGCCCCTCGTCCTTCCTGGTCGATACCGGCGCGAGCTTCGTCGCCTTGCGCGACTCAGAAGCGCGCGCCGCGAACATCTACGTGTCATGGGCCGACTATAAGCACCCCGTTCGCACCGCCAACGGCGACACCAAGGCGGCGATGGTCGAACTCGACGTCATCGAGATCGACTCAATCAGGGTTGAGAACGTGCAGGCGTTCATCCTGCCCGACGACCAGCTCGGCACGAACCTCCTCGGCATGAGCTTTCTGTCGAAGCTCGAAAGCGTCGAAGCGCGCGGGCGGGAATTGGTGCTCAAGGGCTGACTAGGGCGCCATCAGCGCCGGCAATTTCCCGAGATCGGCGCCCGCCTGCCGCATGAAGAATTTCCGCAATGGCGCGGCGGCGTTGACGGCGCCCATGCCGAGATCGCGCGCCAGGCGCAGCGGCCCAAAATCGTTCGAGTAAAGACGATTGAGCGCGTCAGTGCCGAAGGCGAGCATCGCTGAATCAAATCGCCGCCAGCGCTGATAGCGCTCAAGCACCGACATCGAACCCAAATCCAGCCCAAGGCCTTTAGCGTCGCCCAGCACCTCGGCGAGCGCAGCGATATCCTTGACGCCGAGATTGTAGCCTTGTCCGGCGATGGGGTGGATTGCATGCGCGGCGTCGCCGATGAGGGCCAGGCGGGGGCTCGCGAAGGACTGCGCCAGATGAAAGGCGAGCGGGTAGCTGAAACGCGGGCTGGCGAGCGACAGGCGCCCCAGATAATCGCCGAAACGGCGCGAGAGTTCAGCGACAAACGCCTCGTCGTCGAGCGACAGAAAGGCGGGCGCGGCCTCGCGGCGCTCGGTCCAGACAATCGACGACCGGTTTTGCGTCATGGGCAGGATCGCGAAGGGTCCGGCGGGCAGGAAAAATTCCTGCGCAACGCCGTCATGGCTGCGTTCATGCGCGACGGTGGTCACGATCGCCGTCTGCGGATAATCCCAGGCATGGCAGCGTATGCCGGCGGCGGCACGCAGCGGTGATTTCTTGCCGTCGGCGGCGATGATCAGCGCCGCTTCGAGATGGCGCCCGTTATCGAGCGAAAGGCGAGCGATGCCGCCCGACAAATCGGGCTCGCTTGCGCGCGCAGGGGCAATCAGCGTGACGCAGCGGCATTCGCCGATCGCGTCATAGATCGCCGCGCGCAACAGGCGGTTCTCGACGATGTAGCCGAGCGCTTCCGCGGTCTTGAGCTCGCGGCTGTCAAAATGCAGATGAAAGGCGGAGGCGGCGCCTTCGCGGCCCGCGGCGACAGCGCGCCCGTCCGTGACCAGAATATCGCGAATGGGTTCGGCGTCCGCTTCGATCAGCGGCCAAAGCCTGAGACGCCGGAAGACGCGCGCGCTCGCATAGGCGATGGCGGTGGTGCGTCCGTCAAAGGCCTCATCGCGGAAGCGCGCGGGCTTTTCCGCGTCGACCAGCGCGACATCGAGCCCTTCTTGCGCCAGCGCCAGCGCGGCGAGCCCGCCCGCAAGCCCGCCGCCGACGATGATCGCGTCGAACCGTTCCATTGATGCAGGATCGGCGACGGCGCCCGCCGCGTAAAGGTCCCGACAGGCCGTTGCGTCGAAGCGCCGCCGTTTCGTTCAGAAGGACGCGGTGATCGCGAAAACGCCCGTCGCCGCGCCGATCCCGTAGCGATAGCCGGGATTGATGACCTGAAAGGCCGTCGCTTCCGATCGCGAAATGTCGGTGTCGTAATAGGTCGCCGACAGGGAGACCGGTCCCCAGGGAAGCGCGACGGAAATGCCGGCCGACCAGTCGAGATAAGTCCCCGTCGGCGAGGCGACCCAGCCGTTCGGACCCGCGCCGGCATTGCCGTCGGAATAGCCGATCTGCGCGGAAAGGCTGACCGGCGAATCTTCAATCGCCGCGCCCGCTTTGGCGTAGACGTAAATGTTGTCCTGCTCATCGCCGGCGAGCGACAGCGCCGACTGTTCGAACGCGTAATTGGCGCCGACGGTGACGGTGGCGGGACCGAATCCGCGGGCGAGCGATCCGTAGATCTCGCCATAGCTCGTATTGTCCGACCCTTGCGGAAACACGTACCAGATGACGCCGCTGTCGACGGTCACCGTTCCGATTTCCGTCGTGTATCCGCCGAACAGATCGAGTTCGATATTGGCGCCGCCGAACGTTCCCCAGCCTGACAGGTTCGACGCCCAGGCGCCGACGTAAAAGCCGCTTTCATGACTCGCCTTGAAGCCGCCCTGCAGCGCGAGATTGTTTTCCGTCTGCGAAATGCCGCGGAACCGGTAATCGGTGGCGATCGTGACGTTGGCGGAAAGGGTTATCGGCCCTTCCGCCGCTTCGTCTTCGGCGACAGCGGCGCCGGATGCGATCAAAACGCAGGCGATTGAAGCGAGACTAATGCTGGCGATCCGCATGGCGAATACCTCCTTGCGCAGCGGTTTTCAGATCACCCTTCGCCGGCGTTCGCCGATCAGCGTTTCTCCCAAGGATCGTCACTGTACGGAGCGCTTGACGCACTGCACAACGCCGTAAGTTCATGCGAGCATAGAATCCGCGTAACCGTTGCAAAAACGCGACTATCAGCCGTTATAATATCTCATATTAGACGATAATGCTATTTTGGAAGATCAATGCGCCCACAGTGCGCAAAAAAATTGGCGCGATGCAACATTTATTATTGCATCGCAGCACGACCCTTCCTACAGTCCGCATGCAGCCGATTTGATCCGGATGCGTCCTATTCTCAAGGGAGGCGCGCGTCATGAAGTTCGTTTCCGCCGTCATCAAGCCGCAGAAACTCGATGAGGTTCGCGCCGCTCTGCAAGCGGCGGGCGTAAGCGGCCTCACCGTCACCGACGTGCGCGGCTACGGCCGCCAAAAAGGGCACACGGAAGTTTACCGGGGCGCCGAATACAGCGTCGACTTCCGCCCGAAAGTGAAAATCGAAATCGCCGTCGCCGCCGACCGCGTCAGCGCGGTCGTCGACGCCATTCGTCATGCGGCGAACACCGGCGCAATCGGCGACGGCAAGATTTTCGTGTTCGATCTCGAGGAGGCGATCCGTGTGCGTACAGGCGAAACCGGGCCGTCGGCGTTATAAGAAGAGGGGCGCTAGCATGACACTCAAGGCGATCAAGGCCGCGCTTGCGGCGGTGACTTTCGGCGTTGCGTCGGCGTCGACAGCCTATGCGCAGGCTCAACCCGACAAGGGCGACACCGCCTGGATGCTGGTTTCGACGATCCTCGTTCTTCTGATGATCCTGCCGGGGCTTGCGCTCTTCTATGGCGGTCTCGTTCGCGTCAAAAACATGGTCTCGATGCTGTCGCAGGTCGCCGCCGTGACCGTGATCGGCATCGTCGCCTGGGCGATGTGGGGCTACAGCCTCGCCTTCACGGACGGCGGCGCGCTCGACAGTCTTGTCGGCGGATTTGCACGCCTCTTTCTCAACGGCGTCACGCCGGCCAGCAATGTCGCGACATTCTCAACCGGCGTCGTCATTCCCGAATACGCGTTCATCGCGTTTCAGGGGACATTCGCCTGCATCACCGCCGCGCTCGTTCTTGGCGGCGTCGCCGAGCGCATGAAATTTTCCGCCGTCGTTCTCTTCGCGATCTTCTGGCCGCTGCTCGTCTATTATCCGATCGCGCATATGGTCTGGTGGTGGCCGGGACCGGACGCGATCGCGGGCGACCCCGAAGCGCCGGTGCGGTCGGGCCTCATCTGGGGTTTCGGCGCGCTCGACTTCGCGGGCGGGACGGTCGTTCACATCAACTCCGGCGTCGCCGCGCTTGTCGGCGCGCTCATTCTGGGCGCGCGCCACGGTTACAAGCGCGACCTGATGCTGCCGCATTCGCTGACGCTGACGACGGTCGGCGCGGGACTCTTGTGGGTCGGCTGGTTCGGCTTCAACGCGGGCTCCAACCTTGAATCGAACGGCTACGCCGCGCTGGCGATGGTCAACACCTTCATCGCCGCCGCCGCCGCCGCTTTCTCCTGGATGCTCGCCGAATGGGCGACGAAGCGGAAACCGAGCCTTTTGGGGCTGGCCTCAGGGCTCGTCGCCGGCCTCGTCGCCGTGACGCCCGCGGCGGGCTTTGCCGGTCCCGGCGGCGCGCTGGTCCTCGGGCTCGTCGTCAGCCCGATCTGCCTGATGTTCTGCTCGTCGATCAAACATGCGCTCGGCTATGACGACAGCCTCGACGCGTTCGGCATTCATGGGATCGGCGGCATTGTCGGGGCGCTCGGCACCGCGATCGTCGTCAATCCTGCGCTCGGCGGCGCCGGCGTCGTCGACTACACGACCTGCGCGCTCGACGGCGACATCTCCACCTGCGACACCGCCGCTTACGTGATGGGCGCGCAATTGGTCGCGCAAGCGAAGGCCGTGGCGGTCACGGTGCTGTGGTCCGGCATCGGCAGCGCCATCGTCTTTTTCGGGGTGAAACTTCTCACCGGGGGCCGCGTGCCGCAGGAAACCGAAGTCGAAGGGCTCGACCTGCGCGAACATGGCGAGGCCGCCTATCACGCCTGATGCGGCGGAACGGAAGGCTTCGCGAACCGGCGAAGCACGTTATGCCCGTCAGCCTATGAGCGTTCCAAACGTCCTGCGCCGCACCGGCCTCTTGATCTTCCTGGCGATCGCGCCCGGCGCCGCCTTCGCGCAGGACAGCGTTCAGGACATCGGCCCGGCGAGCGAGACCTCGGTCTTCGTCCTCAACACCATCTTCTTTCTTCTCGCCGGCATGATCGTGATGTTCATGTCGGCTGGCTTCTGCCTTCTCGAGACCGGGCTCGTGCGCGCGAAAAATGCGGCGGCGATTTCGCTGAAGAACGTCTCGATCTACGCGATCGCCAGCCTGATGGTCTGGCTCACCGGCTATAATCTGATGTTCGGCGTCGAGGCGGGCGGGTTTCTCGGAACCTTCGGCCTGTGGTCGCCCTCCGACGCCGATCCCGTCGGGACGGGCCGCGCGTCCTCGGCGTTCTGGTTCTTTCAGGCGGTGTTCGTCGCGACCGCCGCGTCGATCGTCTCGGGCGCGCTCGCCGAGCGCGTGAAATTCTGGGCGCTGATGATTTTCACGATGGGGCTGACGGGCCTCATCTATCCGATCGCCGCATCGTGGGAATGGGGCGGGGGCTATCTCGACGCCGAATGGGGCTTCGCCGATTTCGCCGGTTCGACGATCGTGCATTCGGTCGGCGGCTGGGCGGCGCTTGCTGGCGCGCTCATCATCGGCGCGCGGCGCGGAAAATATCAGGGCAAGCGCGTGACGCCCCTGCCGGGCTCGAACCTGCCGCTCGCCGCGCTCGGCGTGTTCATACTCTGGCTCGGCTGGTTCGCCTTCAATGGCGGCTCGCAGCTCGCGCTCGGCTCGGTGACGGACGCGCTCGCGGTCGCCAAGGTGATCGTCAACACCAATATGGCGGGCGCGGGCGGCGTCGTGGCGGCGCTGATCATGACCTCGGTCATCTACAAGAAGATCGACATCACGATTGTCCTCAACGCCGCGATCGGCGGCCTTGTCGCGATCACCGCCGAACCGCTGGCGCCGGCCATCTGGCAGGCCGTCTTCATCGGCGCCTTTGGCGGCGTTCTCGTCACCGTCGGCGTGCCGCTTCTTGACCGCCTCAAGATCGACGATGTCGTCGGCGCCATCCCGGCCCATCTTTTCTGCGGGATCTGGGGAACGCTCGTCGTGCCCTGGACCAATCCCGAGGCGACGCTGCTCGGGCAATTGGTCGGCGTTTCGATGATCGCGGTATTCGCTTTCGGCGTCAGCGCGCTGTTCTGGGTCGCGATCAAATATTCGATCGGCGCTCGGGTCAGCGCGGAGACAGAACTCCTCGGTCTCGACAAGGCCGAGCTTGGCCTTGAGGCCTATCCGGAATTCACCCGCTCCTGACCGGATGCCCCCTCATTGGTTAACGCGCGTTAACCCTCTCTCGCGATCGTCATGCCATCATATCGCCAACCGTATTCGTGACCGTTCGACCGATGCCGCGCAGACGCAGACAACCGACTTTGATGGAGCGCCTCGATGTTTGGCGGCGCGAAGCGACCGCGCGCTCGGGCGGGATCGCGACTGCCGTCATTGGGCTGTGGCTCGCTTTGGCGTTCGCGACATTTTCGATCAGCGATCCGAGCTTCAACAATGCGACCGCGCGCGAGACCTCGAACCTGATGGGCGGGCCCGGCGCCGGCGTTTCGGACCTCTTGCTCCAGCTGTTTGGCGCAGCGGCGCTGCTGGCGATACCGCCCTTGATGATCTGGGGCGCGGTCGCGGCGATCAGGGGCGCGCAAGCCGTGCCCTCTGAAAAGACGCCGTTCGACGTCGCGCTCCGGTTTGCGCTTGGACCCGTCGCTTTCGCCCTGATCGCCGGCGCGCTGGCGCTTGCCCCTGTCCCGGCAAGCTGGCCCTTTGCGGCCGGGCTTGGCGGCCTTTTCGGCGACGCCGCCGGGCTGGGGCTGAAGGACCTTCTCGCCTCGATCGGCGTTCCCTCGCCCGGCGTCTTCGCCGCGCTGATCCTCGGGACGCCCGGCGTCATCCTTTATGGAATCGTCTGCGGGCTGACGCCCGCGCGCCTCGAAGCGGCGGCGTTCGAAATGGAAGCCCTCGCCATGAGGCTTGGCAATTTCGCGTCCGCCCGGTTCGACGCCATGTCGCGCCAAGACGCGCGGCGCGACGAGGGCGATCTTGAGGTCGAGGGGGACGATCCCGATACGGACGAAGAGGCGGACGAGGACGAGGAGCCGCCGCTCACCGCGCCCAAACGGCGCAACATCATTCGCGAGAAGGAAACGCCGAAGAAACCCGGCAAGCGCGAAACGCGCGAGATCCAGCCGGAGCTCCCCGTGTTCAAGCCCGGCTCTTACGAACTTCCGGCGCTTTCCCTGCTCGGCAAACCGCCGCCGCAGAAGACACGCGTCATCTCCGACGACGCGCTCGAACAGAACGCGCGCATGCTCGAAAACGTGCTCGCCGATTTCGGCGTCAAGGGCGAGATCATCAATGTCCGCCCCGGTCCCGTCGTCACGCTTTACGAATTGGAGCCAGCGGCCGGCGTCAAATCCTCGCGCGTTATCGGCCTCGCCGACGACATTGCGCGCTCGATGAGCGCGGTCGCCGCGCGCGTCGCCGTCGTGCCGGGCCGCAACGTCATCGGCATCGAGCTTCCCAATCTCGACCGCGAGACGGTCTATATCCGCGAGCTTCTGGGCGCCGAAGAATATGAGACGAGCCGCGGGGATCTGACCCTGGCGCTCGGCAAGTCGATCGGCGGGGAGCCCGTCTACGCCGATCTCGCGCGCATGCCGCATCTCCTGATCGCGGGAACCACAGGCTCGGGGAAATCCGTCGGCATCAACACGATGATCCTCTCTTTGCTCTATCGTCTGTCTCCGGACGATTGCAAGCTG
>CAZHUI010000060.1:0-20334 GCA_964535605.1 uncultured Caulobacterales bacterium | reverse complement strand
CTCACCGCCGTCGACAGCGCGGTGATGGTGATCGACGCGGCCAAGGGCATCGAGACGCAAACGCGCAAGCTCTTCGAGGTCTGCCGCCTGCGCGACATTCCGATCATGACCTTCATCAATAAAGTCGATCGCGAAGGGCGCGACCCGTTCGATCTCATCGATGAAATCGCCGACCAGCTGGCGCTCGATGTCTCGCCGCAGATCTGGCCGGTCGGGACCGGCGGACGGTTTAAGGGCTGCTATGACATGGCGGAGAACCGCTTCCTCGTCGATGGCGCGAGCGGAAAATATGAACAGGCGATCGCGCTGTCGGGCCCGGATGACCCGCAGTTCGATGCGCTCGCCGGCGACATCGCGAATGAGGCGCGCGAAGCGATGGCGCTCGGCAAGGACGGTTACGCGCCGTTCGACCTTGAAAGCTACCGGCATGGCGCGTTGACGCCGATCTATTTCGGCAGCGCGCTGAAGGAGTATTCCGTGACGGAGCTATTGCGCGACATTGCGCGTTACGCGCCGCCGCCGCGCGCGCAAGCGGCGGGCGAGACGATCGTCGAGCCGGATGCGCCGGACGTCTCCGGCTTCGTTTTCAAGGTTCAGGCGAATATGGACCCGAACCATCGCGACCGCATCGCGTTCGTGCGCCTGTGCTCCGGCGAATTTCGCCGCGGCATGAAGCTGAAAGTGTCGCGTACGGATAAATTGCTCGCCGTCAACGCGCCGATCTTCTTCCTGGCGCAGGAGCGTAACCTGGCGGAGGAGGCGGTCGCCGGCGACATTGTCGGCATCCCGAACCATGGCGCGCTCGGCGTCGGCGACACGCTGTCGGAGCGCGACGGCCTCAAATTCACCGGCCTTCCAGATTTCGCGCCGGAGATCATCCGCCGCGTCCGCCTCGATGATCCGATGAAATCAAAGCAGATGAAACGCGCAATGACGGCGCTCGCCGAGGAAGGCGCGGCGCAGGTTTTCACCCCGACGATCGGCGGGGATTTCTATGTCGGCGTCGTCGGCGCCCTACAGCTCGACGTGATCGAAGAGCGATTGAAAGCCGAATACGGCGTCGCCGCGGCGATGGAAGTCTGCGGCTTTGACGCCGTCCGCTGGCTCGGCGGCGAAGCGGAGGCGATCAAGACCTTCATTGCGCTCAACGGCACCGCGATCGCGCATGACCGCTATGGATCGCCCGTCTATCTCGCCCGCTCAGCCTGGGAAGCGGGCTATGCGGAGCAGAAAAACCCGAAGGTCAAATTCATGAAGACGCGCGAGCGGGCGTGACGGGCCCCTTTCCCTCCCTTGAAAAGGGAGGGCTTTCCCGCACGATTTCGCCCTTCGCGAAATCGTCCCTAAGGGAAAGGGAGGATTCGAAGCCAGGAGCCATGGTTCGCAGAATGAACTCTCCCGTTCGCGCAAGACCGGCCGCTAAGGCGCGGCCGGGCGCTCACGCCCTCCCTTTTCAAGGGAGGGGCAGGGGCCATTATTGCGCGGGCGCGAGCGCGATGCGGCCTTCGCTGAGATGCTGAAGGTAGGCGTCGAAGGTCAGCGTGAACCGGTTCTGCGTCGCGCAATTGCAAAGACCGACGCCGTCCGCCCGGCTGTCAATGTCGTACTCGCCGCGAGGCGCGAGCGCCGGCCCGGTCTCGGCGCAGCACCGAATCGGGTCTTTGACAAAGGCATGGACGCCCTCGCTGTTTTCAACCTTGTCGCCGCGCATGCTGTCCTGAAGCCAATACTACGGTTCCGGAGTATCGCCGCGCTTCGTTCATAATGTGTTGAGGAAGGGGCGAAAGCGGGGCGCCTACCGCTCCTGCGCCCGTTCTTCATCCCCGTCGCGCATGACGCGCCGGAGGCCGTCGAGGACATCGCGATAATAGGAAAGAAGCCGTCCGCCCTCCGAATAGGTGGCGGCGGGATAGGCGCCGGCGAGCGGCTTTCGCGGCAGGTCCTGATGCGCGGCGGTCATGAAATTCTTCCAGATCGTCGCGGGCAGCGTTCCGCCGGTCACCTTGTCCATGGGCTGGAAGTCGTCATTGCCGACCCAGACGCCGGCCGTCATCTGCGCCGTGTAGCCGATGAACCAGGCGTCGCGCCAATCATTGGTGGTGCCCGTCTTCCCCGCCGACTGGCGATTACTGAGACTGGCCCTGCGCCCCGTGCCGCTCGTCATCACCTGATAGAGAACATGCGTGACATTTTCCGCGACGCGTTTGTCGAGCGTCGCCGACGCTTTGTGCGGGGTGCGGCTGTAGAGCGACTTGCCGCGCCCATCCGCGATTTCCTCGATCGCATAGGGCCTCGCGCCGAGACCGCCGCCTGCAAAGGGGAGATAGGCGGCTGTCAGCTCCTCAAGGCTTGCTGAAAATCCGCCGAGCGCGATGCCGGCCTCGCCCGCAGGGATGTCCGAGCTGATGCCAAGCCGGCGCGCCATCTGGATAACCTTCGGGCGCCCGACATTTTCGGAAACCTGAACGGCGACCGTGTTGATCGAGCGCGCGACGGCTTCGGAAACGCGCATCGAGCCGCGATACTGCTTGTCGTAGTTTTCCGGCTTCCATCCCGCAATGTTGATCGGCTGATCGACCATGCGCGTTTGCGGCGTCAGTCCGTTTTCGAAGCCGGCGGCGTAAACGACCGGCTTGAACGCCGAGCCCGGCTGGCGCTTGGCCTGCGTCGCGCGGTTGAACTGGCTTTCGAGATAGCTCCTGCCGCCGACCATCGCGCGCAGCGCGCCGTCATTGTCATAGGCGATCAGCGCCGACTGCAGCGCGCCGTCAACCTTGGCGTCGACGGTCAGCACGCTGCGGATCGCCGCTTCCGCGTCGCGCTGGAGTTTTTGATCGAGCGTCGTCCTGACGACAATGTCGTAATGCGCCGGCCCTGCGATCACGCGCGCCTGTTCGGCGACATAATCGAAAAACCAGCCGACGCCGGCATTGTCGACGCCGGACGAAACGGTCGCGGGACGCTTCAGCGCCTCGCGCGCGTCGAACTCGGTGATGTCGCCCGTCTCGCGCAAATTCGCGATGACGTCGACGGCGCGGTCCTGCGCGCCGAGGGGATTGAGGGTCGGGGCGAGCGTCGATGGAGATTTCGGCAGGCCGGCCAGCATCGCCGCTTCGGCGAGCGTGACGTCGCGCGCGCTCTTGTTGAAATAGGTCTTCGCCGCGCTCTCGACGCCGTAAGCGCCGGCGCCGAAATAGATGCGGTTTAAATAGAGCGACAGGATCTCGTCTTTCGAGTAGCGGCCTTCTAGCCAGAAGGCGAGCATCGCTTCCTTGGCCTTGCGCGTGTAGGTTTTCTCAAAGTCGAGGAAGAGATTGCGCGCCAGTTGCTGCGTGATCGTCGAGCCGCCCTCGGAACGCCCGCCGGATTTCAGGTTCGTCACCGCCGCGCGCAGCGTGCCGCGGAAATCGACGCCCCCATGCTCGTAGAAGCGCCGGTCCTCGGTCGCGAGAAAGGCTTTCACGAGATAGGGCGGCAAGTCCGCGACCGCGACCGCCTCGCCATAGCGCGCGCCGCGCGCCGCGATCTCGGCGCCGTTCCGGTCTTCGATGACGATCGCCGGCAGGCGGTTCACCGCCCAGAGATCAGCGCCTTCCTCCGGCCACGGAGCGATGACGAGAAAGGCGAAGGCAAGTCCGGCGATCCCGCCGGCAAAGCCGAGCGAGACGCACAGATTGCCAAACTCGCGCAGGAGCGGCCGCCGCCTTTTCTCAGCTATTGGGGCCGTGACCGTTTCTCCTGCCTCGGAATTCTTCTGACGCCGCCGCCGCGCGCGAACGGGCGCCGGGACCGCCGCCGGCGGCGCAGATTCGGCTGGCATTTCATAACCGGTTCCAAGACGGCGGGCGACAATGGGGGGCTCCGGCGGCGCCGGTTGCGGCCCGGCTGGCAAGGTCTCAGGGGATGAGGGACCGGCTTCCATCGCCGCAGCGGGGCTTTCAACCGGGGCGGGCTCAGGCGCCGGGGCAGGGGCCGCCGCGCGGCGGGCCTCGACGCGGCGCGGCGCGGGCAGGACCGACGCGGCGGCTTTTGGCAGTGCGCCCAGATGCGCGCGCAGATCGTCGGCGGCGGCGTGAAATTCGTCCGACAGGCGCCGGGTGTCGTCCGGCGCCGCCGGCTTTTCCTCGGGAGCGCCAATCCGGCCAACGCCTTCTTGATTGCCGTCTTCGGGCCGGTCGCTCACTCAATCACTCCAGCAGTCGCGCTTCGACTGCAGCCCCTTAGCATGGCCCGCCGATGGTCGGAACGCGGAGAAATGAAGGCGCGCGGCCATTTCCGGACATTAACGGGCGGACAGCAAAATCCGCCGCACAGCGCCAAGCGCGTCGCGAAACACCCTCTTGTCGCCGGTCGCCTGCGTGACGATCAGCGCGCCTTCAATCGCAACCACTGCTTCGACCGCGCGCTTGCGCGCGTCGGCCGGGGATGTCCCGCCGGCTTTCAGGGCCTTCGCCAGCGCGTCGATCCATTCTGAGATGATCGCGCGCACCGGCGCGGCGGCGACGCCCGACGGCAGCATATTGGCGACCAGGCAAGGGGAAGCGCCGCCTTCATACATGGCGTCGGCGGTCGCCAGCATCGCGTCGATTTTCGCCGGGAGCGCCGCCGGCGCGCCGAGCGGATCGAAAACTTTGGTCCTCATCGACTGCAGCGCATAGGCGCCGACCGCCTCCGCCATGTCCGGTTTGCCGTCAGGGAAGTGATGATAAAGGCTCGATTTGCCGAGCCCGGTCGCGGCCGAAATGTCGGCGATCGACACGCCGTCATAGCCCGCGCGCCGGAACAGGCCGAACAACGCCGCGACGATCTCGTCCCGCGGCGTTGTCTGCTTTTTGTCAGTCATCGAAAAGGCCCTTCGCCGCAAAGGCGACCATCCGCCGTTGCGGCATTGAGTTCCAGTGGGTCCTTACGCCGCGCGTTTGGCGGCGACCGCCGGGAAGTCGACCGGCGTCTTGAAGACCTCGTTGATATAGTTGGTGAAGGTGTTGAGGGCGACGTGGGCGACGACCTCCACGAGCTCTGCGTCGCTGAGCCCGGCTTTGCGCGCCTCGGCGATGTCGGCGTCCGAAACGACGCCGCGGTCGACGGCGATCTTGCGGGCGAGCCGCACCGCCGCGTCGGCCTTGGCGTCCGACGAACGGCCTTCGCGATTGAGCGCGATTTCATCATCCGAAAGTTTCGCAACGTTTTTCGCGATGTAGCTATGTGCCGAGTTGCAATAGTCGCAGCCGTTCACATTGGCGATCGCAAGCGCGATCCGCTCGCGCGTGGCGGCGTCGAGCGCGCCTTTGCCGAGCGCGCCGGAGAGCGACAACAGCCCTTCCAGCGCCGCGGGGCTCGTCGCCGTTAGAAGATAGAGATTAGGGGCCTTGCCGAGCTTGGCCTTGACGGCGTTGAGCGCGTCATGGGCCGCCAACGGGGCGGCGTCGATCGAGGCGGGAGTCGGGATGCGGGACATGGAAGGCTCCTTCTTTGGCGGGGTTGGGAGGCGCGCTGCCGCGCCGCTTTTGACGAGCCTTCATGTACCGAACGTTCGGTACAATTACAAGACCGGTTGCAAGCGCTCCCGCAAGCGTGAAGATCCGTGGCGGGGTTGAGATCCCAAATCCAAAATCGAGGCCTGATTTGCCTGTCGCCGAATGGCCCGCGGCGGACGGAGTTGGAAAAAAGCGACGCTGGCCAAATGCGCGATTCCTGTCGCCCTTTGCGCGCATCAGCCAGCCCGCAATGCTAGCGCAACGGCGTCCGCGCCCGCCGGAAAACGGAGCTGGCCAGTCATGTCGTTTGCGGCGCGCCAAACGGCTTCAGCGACATCCGCTTCAGTCGTCACCAGATCGGGGGTCGCCAAAGCGTCAAGGATTGGCGCAGCGAAAGCGCGATAGGGCGCCGGCACGGCCACGTCCCAATCTAAAGGCGTATTTTGCGCAAAAGAGGTGGTCGGCCCATATCCAGGCTCGACCAGCTTCACGCGCACATTCACCGCCTTGAGTTCATGGGCGAGCGAAGCGCTGAAGCCCTCGATCGCCGCCTTGCTTGCGGTATACGCCGACATCAGCGGAAACGGCGCGAGCGTTGCGCTTGACGTGACGTTGACGATCACGCCTGCGGCTTGCGCCCGAAATTGCGGGATGACCGCCTGTGTCATCGCGACGGCGCCGAAAGTGTTGGTCTCGAATATCTCGCGTATTCGCGCCATCGGCATAGTCTCGAGGACGCCCATTGCGCCGACGCCGGCGTTATTGACCAGCGCATCGATCGGCCCGGCCGCTGTCAGCGCCGCAGCGATGCTGGCCGGCTTGGTCACATCGAGCGCCAGCACGCGCAGCCGGTCCGACTGCGGCAGCGTCTCGCTGCGGGGATTGCGCATCGTCGCAAGCACCCGCCATCCCTGTTCATGGAAATATCGCGCCGTCGCTAAGCCAAAGCCGCTTGAGCACCCTGTTATCAGCACCGTCTTCATGGCCGTCTCCTTTTGTTGAAGCGACCGGAAGATAGGATCGCCGGTTCGGACTTTCCCTAATTGAAAATCCCTATTTCATTCGCAATAGTCCGATTATGGTTGATCCCCTGTCCGATCTCATCGCTCTGCTGCGGCCTCGCGCCGTGTTCGCAAAGGGCATTTCAGGCGCCGGTCGCTGGGGCGTACGCTACAGCGATTACGGCCGACCGAGTTTCTGCGCCGTGCTCGAAGGCGGTTGCCGTCTGGCGCTGGACGGTCACGGCGCCGTAACGCTCGAAGCCGGTGACTTCGTCCTGCTGCCGGCCACGCCGGGCTTCGTCATCTCGGGGTTCGATCCGGCGACGCCTGTTCATATCGATCCGAAAAAGGCGCCAGCGCCCACAGGCGACGTGCGTCACGGACGACGCGGGGGACGACCGGACGTCCGGTTGCTTGGCGGCTATTTTGACTGCGCTTCACCCGATGCCGAGCTGTTTGCGTCGCTGATGCCTGCGATGGTGCATGTGCAAGGCGTCGAGCGTCTATCGACGCTGGTGCGCCTCGTCGCCGACGAAGCGACCAAGCAGCGTCCAGGCCGGGACCTTGTCCTTTCCCGGTTGATTGAAGTGTTACTGGTGGAGGCGCTTCGAGCGATGCCCGGCGAGGCAACCCCGCCGGGCCTCCTTCGCGGGCTTGCGGATTCTCGCGTCGCGACGGCGTTGCGGCATATGCATGGAAATCCCGCGCGCTCCTGGACGGTTGCGCAACTGGCGCAAAAGGCGGCGCTTTCCCGCTCGACATTCTTCGATCGTTTCGCGCGCGCCGTCGGACTGGCGCCGATGGAGTACCTTCTTTCCTGGCGCATGGCGCTGGCGAAGGACCTGTTACGGAGCCGTAACTTCAAACTCGACGAGATCGCCGCGCGCGTCGGCTACGGCTCAGCGAGCGCCTTCAGCATCGCCTTCAGTCGACACGCGGGCGAGCCGCCGGGCCGATACGCCCGCAGCGCCTGCCTCGTGACATAGCGCTAGCCGTTTCAGGCGACGATTCATCTTGCCGGTTGAGGTTGGCGCCTAAAGCCGCTCATAGGCGCCGAGCGTCAGGAACTCGGCGAACTCGTCTTCGAGGCACAGTTTCTCGAGGAGCGCGGCGGCCTCCGCGAAGCGGCCCTTCGCCCAGCGTTCGTCGCCGAGCTCGCTGCGCACGACGCCCTGTTCTTCGGCGAGCGCGCGCCGGAAGAGGTCCGCCGTCATCCTCGCGCCGCCGTCGAGAACGGCGCCGTTTCGGATCCATTGCCAGATCGAGGCGCGGCTGATTTCGGCGGTCGCGGCGTCCTCCATCAGGCCGTAAATGGCGACGGCGCCGAGCCCGCCGAGCCAGGCTTCGATATATTGAAGCGCGACGCGGATGTTCGTTCTGAGCCCTTCTTCCGTATAGGGACCTTTCGGCGCGGCGAGGAGATCGGCGGCCTTTACCGGCGCGTCATTGCCGCGCGTGACGTCGATCTGGTTTGTCCGGCCGGGCTTGAAAGCGGCCGAATAGACGTCGTTGACGACGCCGGCGAGCGCCGGGTGCGCGATCCAGGAGCCGTCATGGCCGTTATCGGCCTCGCGCTGCTTGTCGGCGCGCACCTTTTCCTTGTTGATCGCGTCCTGCTCGGCGGTCTTCGCCGGCAGAAACGCCGACATGCCGCCCATCGCCAGCGCGCCGCGGCGGTGGCAGGTGCGGATGAGGAGGCGCGAATAAGCGTCGAGAAAGGGTTTCGCCATTGTCACCGAATGCCGGTCGGGCAGCATACGGTCGGGGTGTTTTTTCAGCGTCTTGATATAGCTGAAAATATAATCCCAGCGCCCGCAATTCAGCGCCGCCGCGTGATCTTTGAGTTCGAAAAGGATTTCGTCCATCTCGAAGACCGCCGGCAAGGTCTCGATCAGCATCGTCGCCTTGATCGTGCCGACGGGAACGCCGGCGGCCTTTTGCGCGTGAACGAACACCTTGTTCCACCAGCGCGCTTCTTCTGCGTGCTCAAGCTTCGGCACGTAGAAATAAGGGCCGGTTCCGAGGTCCTTCAACGCCTTCCAGTTATGGAAGAAATAGAGGGCGAAATCGAACAAGGCGCCCGGGATTCGCTTGCCGCCGCGCGTGACGTGTTTTTCATCGAGATGAAGCCCGCGCACGCGCGCGATCAGCGTCGCGGGCTTTTCATTCAAGCTGTAGGTCTTGCCCGTCGCCGGATCGGCATAGGCGAGGGTGCGCGCGATCGCGTCCCTGAGATTGATCTGGCCGTCGATGAGATTGGACCAGGACGGACACAGCGCGTCTTCAAAATCGGCCATGAAAACTTTCACGTCGGCGTTGAGCGCGTTGATGATCATTTTTGCGCTGACGGGGCCGGTGATCTCCAGACGCCGGTCAAGAAGATCGCCGGGCAGCGGCCCGACCTTCCAGTCGCCGTCGCGCACGCCCTTGGTGTCGGCGCGGAAATCCGGAAGCGCGCCAGCGTCAATTTTCGCCTGCCAGCGCCGGCGTGCGGCGAGGAGTTCCGTCCGCTCTTCGGCAAAGTTGTCCACGAGGTCGCACAGGAAGGCCGCCGCTGCCGGGGTCAGAACGCTCTCCGCGCGGGCGTCCATTGCCCCTGAAATCTCAAGTCCCGCCCGCTCGACCGCCATCGCCCCGTCTCCCGTCTGCTTTGCGTTGCAGCAAAGTGCGGCGCCGGGCGGCCCTGCGCAAGCCGCCGGCCCGGCGCGCAAAAGCCGGGGGGCGTTAATCATGTCGCCTAAACAAGGGTTAAGGCGCGCGTGCCATAGCAGGCCGGACGCGTGCCGGGGAGCGCGGCGGCTGGAGGCCTGAAAGCAAATGAGCGGGCGAGCGCATCGCTGGCGCGGGTTCGGCGCCGCGCAAGGCGGGGCGTCGGCGGTCGAGTTCGCGCTCGTCCTGCCCGTGTTCCTGGCGCTGACCTTTTCGATCATCGAGGCCGGGTATTTCTATTTCGTCGAGTCCGCGGTCGATGCGGCGAACGCCAAGGCCGCGCGCCTCATCCGCACCGGCCAGGCGCAAACGACCGCCCTGTCGCGCGACGCGTTTTTCGACGAGATTTGCGGCGTCGTCGATGTATTCGGGGATTGCGCGACCCAGCTGACGGTCGACGTGTCGCGCTTTACGAGTTTTTCAGCGCTCGCGGCCGATATCGCCGCGCCGGTCTGCCGCGATGCGGACCCGGACGACGTCGACGCGATTCCCTATGAAGCCGGCGGCGCAAGAGACATCGTCCGCGTGCGCGTCTGTTATCTGCACAAGAGCTTCAATCCGGGCCTCGGCCTCAATCTCGAAAAGACAAACGCCGGCGCGCTGCGCATGATCTCGACGTCGATCTTCAGAAACGAGCCCTACGATTCATGACGCGCTTGTCCTCCTTGTACGGATTGATTTCCCGGTTCGCCCGCGCCGCAGGCGGGCTCGCCGCGGTTGAGTTCGCCCTGATCGCGCCGATCATGATCCTTCTTTTCTTCGGCGTCGTCGAAGGCTCGGGCGCGCTCGCCGCGAGCCGCAAGACGCTCCTCGCTTCCAACACGCTCGCTGACCTCGTCGCGCAGGAGACGCAAATCCTGAAGGCCGACCTCGACGACCTCTTTATCGGCATGGAGGACGTGATCGACCCGCGCGACATCGACGTGACGTTCCGCGTGCTCAGCGTCACGCTCGATCCGGACGACGATAAAGTGAAGGTCGACTGGAGTTATGATTCAACCGGCGCCGAGCCCTACGCCGCGGGGTCGGAATATTCGGGCGGCCTCGATGTCGCGCTGTTCGACGATACGTCGTCCTTGATCATCGCCGAGACGGCCTACGCCTATTCATCGCCCATTTCGCAGAAAGTCATCGGCGCGGTGACGTTCGACAAGGCCGCGTCGCGCTGGCCGCGCCGCGCCGCGCGCGTGCGCTATTGCGTTGTCGCCGGATCCTGCGTGTGACGCGATCTGCATCGTTCGCTGCGCCCTCGTGATCATCCTTCGAGACGCCGCCTTCGGCGGCTCCTCAGGATGAAGCGTCCTTAAAGAAATGCTCATCCTGAGGAGCGGCCCTCTTGGGCTGCGTCTCGAAGGATGGTCACGCGCCGCTCGGCCCAGCAAAAAGCCCCGGCGAACGGCCGGGGCTTTTCATTCATTCTGAACGATCGCGCTATTTCTTCGTGACGTTCGTGATCTTGTTGCGTGGCGCGTTGTCCGACGCGAGGAGCTTGCGGACAAGCTCGGGCGTCGCTTCAAGTTCGGCCTGATGGATCGCCATCATGGTGCCGTCGCCCGACACGCGCGCGTCGATGCCGACCGCTTCAGCCGAACGCACATTCAAGATGCCCGCCGACAGGTCCTCGACATAGCCGTCCGCCGACACCGTGCGCGCCGCGATCTCGTCGCGGAATTTCTGCGCCAGCGCGAAATAGCTGCCGATGGACGAAGCGACATTGCCGCGCGGGATGCCATAATCGGCGATTTCATAGCGGCTGAGATAGGCGCCGGAATTATCCGAGAAGACGCCCGCGCTCGTGAACACGTATTTCTGGTTGAACGCGGAGACCGACTGAGGATTGGCGTAACCGCCCGTGAAGAACGTGACGACATTCGCGCCGACGCAGCCCGTATTGTTCGGTCCGAGGCAGGCGAGCGGCACAATATTGAAATTCAGGGCGCCGCCGATCGACGCCGCGATGAACGCCTGGCCGTCCGATGTCCGGCGCTCCTGCCAGACGACGCCAAGCTCGGTCAGCACCGGACCCAGATTGACGGGGTCGAAATTCGCCACCATGCCGCGCGGATTGGCGATGACTTCCTGATTTTGCGCATTCGCAGCGCCCGCGGAAACGGCGAAAACCGCCGCCATTACGGCCATGCGGCCGAAAGAATTTTTCATCGATATCCCCACCGTTTCGTCCGGCCCCACTTTGACAGGCGTTGGGCCGACCCCGCCGAACTCGAGATTCATCCTAACCGCAAACCTCGATTCCGCAAATGCCGCGTGACTTTATCTTTCGGCCATGGTCAACCCCCGCGCCATGGAAAAGCCCCGCCCCAAATCGGCGAAACCGGCGCGCCCCGCGCCCCGGAAAGCTGCGGAGATTCCGGGGCTTGCCGCGCGGCGGGCGGCGCTCGACGTGCTCATTCTCGTGAATGCCGGACGGACGATCGACGACGCGCTTGAAGAATGCCGCTCGTTCAATGCGCTTGAAGGGCCGGACCGGGGGTTCGCTCATGCGCTCGCCGCCGGCGTTTTGAGGCGGCGCGGCGCGCTCGATCATTTCATCGGCCTTTATATCGACAAGCCGCTTCCCAAACGCTCGGCGCGGGCGACCGACATCTTGCGGCTCGCGGCCGTCCAGACCTTGATCCTCGGCACCCCGGCGCACGCCGCCGTTTCGACAGCCGTCGCGCTGACGGAGCAGTTTCGCGAGACGGCCAATTATGCGGGCCTTGTGAACGCAGTTGCGCGCAAGATTTCCGCCATCGGTCCCGATGCGCTCGCCAAGCTGCCTGAGCGCATCGACACGCCCGGCTGGATGTGGCGCAGCTGGGAGCGCGTTTACGGCGCTGAAAAGACGCGCGCGATCGCGTTGGCGCACACGAAGGAAGCGCCGATCGATCTGACGCCGCGCGATCCCGCCGACGCCGAGATGCTTGCCCGCGACGTTGAGGGCCAATTGTTGCCGACGGGCTCCGTGCGCGTTCCGGCCGGGACGAGAGTCGCCGCGCTTGCAGGTTTCGACGACGGGCGCTTCTGGGTGCAGGACGCGGCCGCCGCGATCCCGGCGCGCCTTCTCGGCGACATTCGCGGCAAGCGCGTCTTCGACCTTTGCGCTGCGCCCGGCGGCAAGACGATGCAGCTTGCAGCGGCCGGCGCCGACGTCATCGCCGTCGATATTTCCGGCGACCGGCTGAAACGCGTCGCGGAAAATCTCGCGCGCACGAAACTGAGCGCCCTGACGGTGAAAGCTGAAGTCGAAAGCTGGGAACCGGCCTCGCCGGCCGATGCCGTCCTCCTCGACGCGCCCTGCACGGCGACGGGAACAATCCGGCGCCATCCGGATGTTCTATGGGCGAAAAGCGACGAGTCGCTCAAAGAGACGACAGCGCTGCAGTCCAGGATGATCGACCGGGCGCGCGCGATCACCGAGCCCGGTGGAACGATCGTCTACTGCGTCTGCTCGCTGCAGCCGGAGGAGGGCGAGAAACAGATCGCCGCCGCGCTCGCACGGCATCGGGATCTTGAACGCAAGCCCGTGCAACCCGAAGAGATCGGCGCCCTGTCGGCGATCAGCCGCGACGGCGATTTGCGCACTCTTCCCTCAATGCTGGCCGAACAGGGCGGAATTGACGGGTTTTTCGCCGCCCGGTTGATCCGCCGTTAACCCTTGGATCGCCGTTTCAGGCCTTGTATCCGGGCGCGGAAATCCCGATATTCGGGGCTCAATTTTGCAACCATGAGGACAACGACCCCATGAACGACACCCGCAGGAACTATGCCGCGACAACCGCCGGCGCCGGCGGTCTCGCCATCGACCAGGGCCTCCGGCAGTACATGCTCGGGGTCTATAACTATATGGCGCTGGCCGTCGCCGGGACGGGCATTGTCTCGCTCGCCATCGCGTCGAACCCGGCATTTATTCAAACGATGGCGGGCGGCGGCATCATGCGCTGGCTGCCGTTCATCGGCATTCTCGGCATCGGCTTCATTGCGCCGCGCGTGATCTTCTCGGGATCCAAAGTCGCCGCGCATGGGCTCTTCTGGGTCTATGCCGCGCTGTGGGGCCTCGCCATCGCGCCGATGCTCTATTTCTTCAATCAGGCCGGCATGGCGCAGGAGATCTACAAGGCGTTCTTCATCACCGCCGCGACCTTCGGCGCGACGAGCCTTTACGGCTATACGGCCAAGCGCGACCTGTCGGGCATGGGCACGTTCCTGTTCATGGCCTCGATCGGCCTCATCATCGCGATGGTGCTGAACGTTCTGATCTTCAAGTCGACGATCATGAGTCTCGTGACGTCAGGCGCGGTCGTTCTCATTTTCTCGGCGGTCACCGCCTATGAGACGCAGATGATCAAGGAGATGTATCGCGAAGGCAGCGCCTCGAACGATCGCGCGTCGATCTTCGGCGCCTTCGCCCTTTACGGCTCCTTCGTGACGCTCTTTACGCATATCCTGAACATCCTCGGGATCATGCGCAGCGAGTAGCGCTTCATCGCTCAGCCTTCCGGAACCGCCCGCGCCAAAACGCGGGCGGTTTCATTTTGGGGTTTCGGGCGAAGATCGACTGAAGACTTGGCAACGGAACGTGATGGGGTGTGACCGCCGCGCGGCTTCCGCCTCGGCCTGACGCGTGCTCAAAGCCGATTCTATGACCTCCAAAGACCGCTTCGGCCTTTCCATCGCCAACGCCAGCACTGACGCCGCCATCGGCTATGACGCCTATGTGCGCGAGTTTCTTTCCTACGGATCGAAGCTGCGCGATCTGTTCGCCGTCGCTGACGCATCCCCGGATGCAGCCCTTCTCAACGCGCACGCCGCTGCGCTCCATCTTGCCTTTGAGGGCGCGGAAGGCTGGACGCACGCCCGGCCTTATCTTGAGCGCATGCGCGCCGGCGCGTCTGGCGCGAGCGAGCGCGAACAGCATTTCTGCGCGGCTGTCGAAGCCTGGTTCGCGCGCGATTACTGGCGCGCGCGCGACCTTCTCGACGCGTTGACCGTGCGCTGGCCGGCGGATCTTTGCGCCATCAAATGGGGGCAGTATCACGCCTTCAATCTCGGCGACGCGGCCGCACTTTTGCGGTTCGGCGAGCGCGCGCGCATCGTGTTCGAGAACGAGCCCTACGCCAACGGCCTTCTCGCTTTCGGGCTCGAGCAGAACCATCGCCTTGAAGAAGCCGAGGACGCCGGCCTTTACGCGACTGAACTCGCGATCGACGACGCGTGGGCCCACCACGCCGTCGCGCATGTGATGGAAACGCAAGGGCGCGGCCGGGACGGTGCGCGCTGGCTCGATCACTGTTCGCACACCTGGGAGAAAAAGGGCGTTTTCATCCGCGACCATAATTGGTGGCACGCCGCGCTCTTCCGTCTTGCGCTCGGCCGCGAGGACGAGGCCCTTAAAATCTACGACGACCGCCTGTGGGGCGCATGGCCTGAATTCCCGCAGGAACAGATTGGCGCAGTGTCGATGCTGTGGCGGCTTGAAATGCGAGGACTCGATGTCGGAGCCCGCTGGGCGCCGGTCGTCGCGCAGGTGCGCCGCCGCGCCGGTGAGCATATTCTGCCGTTCCACGATCTTCATTATCTCTATGCGCTCGCGCGCGCCGGCGCCGAGGGCGAGGCTTGCGCCTTCATGGAATCGCTCAAAGCCCATGCCGAAGCCGCGCCTGACCGCTGCAAGGACTTCTGGCGCGGCGTCGGCTTTCCGGCCGCCGAAGGCGTTCTCGCCTTCGCGAAGGGCGACTGCGAACGCGCCGCGGGTTCGCTCGCGCGCGCGTTGCCCGAGCTTCATCTTGCCGGCGGCAGCCACGCGCAGCGCCATGTCTTCGTCGAAGCCTTCGAGCGCGCAAGCGCCGGCGAGACGCGCGGGCGCCGCGCCATTTGAAGCGCGTTGCGATCACCCTGACCTCTTCATCCTGAGGAGCGGCCCTCTTCAGGCCGCGTCACGAAGGATGACCGCAAGCGCCGTCAGCCCGGTTCTCGCGACGCATCCTTCGTGACGCCTTCGCTTCGCTTCGGCTCCTCAGGATGAAGGAGGAAGGTCCGATTGATCGCAGCGGGCTCTGAAACTTTCCCTTGCGCCCGAGCGGCGCTGCGCCCTTATGATCCCTTCTGAAGAAAGGAGGAAGCGCTGACGGAGACGATCAACCTCGCCATATTGATTGGAGCAGGCCTTGTCGCGTTCTCGACGCTGACAAGCCTCATCTCAAGAAGGCTCGGCGCTCCGCTCCTCCTCATTTTTCTGGCGATCGGACTTCTGGCGGGCGAGGACGGTCTCCTCGGCATTGATTTTGACTCGGGCGGCGTCGCCTATTTCATCGGCTCGCTCGCCCTCGCCATCATCCTCTTCGACAGCGGGTTCGAAACCCCGCTCGCAAGCTATCGCCTCGCCGCGCGCCCGGCGCTGACGCTCGCGACGGTTGGCGTCGTCCTCACCGCCGCCATCGTCGGGGCTAGCGCGCACTATCTTTTCGGCGTCGGCTGGACCGAGGCGATGATGCTCGGCGCCATCATCGCCTCGACCGACGCGGCGGCGGTCTTTTTCCTGTTGCGCGCCGGCGGGCTCAATCTGCGCGACCGCGTCAAGGCGACATTGGAAGTTGAATCGGGCGCCAACGATCCGATGGCGATTTTCCTGACGATCGCGTTGGTGGAGCTTGCCGCGAGCGGGGCGGGCCTCACCGCCGGCGCCGGATTTCAGTTTCTCGGCGTTTTCATCGCCCAGATCGGGCTCGGCCTTCTCTTCGGTCTTATCGGGGGCGTCGCGATCACCGCGCTGCTCGGGCGCCTTAAGGACCTTGACGCCGGGCTCTATCCGATCACCGGGCTCTCGGCGGCGCTCATTGTCTTTGCGCTGAGCGGTCTCCTTGGCGGCAGCGGGTTTCTCTCCGCTTATGTCGCCGGCGTCGTCGCCGGCAACCGGCGCGTTCGCTTCGCGCACCGCATCCGGCGCTTTCAGGTCGGCATGACATGGCTGGCGCAGATCGGCATGTTCCTGACGCTCGGGCTTCTGGCGACGCCGTCCGAAATGGGAAGCGCGATCCTTCCCGGGGTTGCGCTGTCGCTCATCCTTATTCTGATCGCGCGCCCTGTCGCGGTGTGGCTGTGCCTGACGCCCTTTCGCTTCAAATGGCGCGAGAAAATGTTCGTCGGCTGGGTGGGCCTTCGCGGCGCGGTCTCGATCATGCTGGCGATTCTTCCCGGTCTTAACGGCGTCGAGAACGGCCAGCTCTTCTTCAACATCGTCTTTGTCATGGTCGTCGCCTCGCTGATCGTGCAGGGCTGGACGATCGGCGTATCGGCGCGCGTCCTCAACATGGTCGCCGCGCCCGAGCGCGCGCATGTCAATCGCATCGAGTTTGAACTGCCGGGCGAGGGCGAGCTTGAACTCCTAGGTTACCGCATCGACGCGGATAGCGCGGTCGCCAAAGGCGAGCGCATTCCCCGCTGGGCGCGGCCCGTCCTCATCATGCGCGGCGGCGTCATGCACACCATTCACAGCGCCGGCGCATTGCAGGAGGGCGATCAGGTTTACCTCTTCGCCCGGCCGCGCGCGATCGAGAGCCTCGACCGGATCTATGCGCGCGCCAGCGACAGCGATGACCCGGACATATATGGCGACTTCATCATTCGGCGCGAAACGAAGGCGGGCGATCTTGCGCGCGAATACGGGCTTGCGCCGTTCACGGACGATCCCGCGATCGAGATCGGGACCTTCATCGAGGCGCAATATTCAAGCCCGCCGAAGCCGGGCGACCGCTTGTCGATCGGCGACATCGATCTCATCGTCCATTCGCTCGACGAGGCGGGCCGGACCGCGACGGTCGGCGTCGCCATCGACCCGGCGGCGAACCCTGAAAACCGGCTGCAGGCGGTGGCGGCCCACCGCATCCGGTCGGCCTTTCAGAGGGCAGTCTCCAAGGTCCGGTCGAAACTGGCGAAAGAAAAGGAAGCGGCCCCTTGATCCGGCCGCTGGCGGTCGTTATCTAAAAGTAAACCGGTCAGTGTAAAAAGTCCGGACCAGCCAGATCGCCGCCCCAAGGATGCCGTCCATGCCGCCGCGTCCCCGTTACGACCTGAAGCCCGAAGATTTTGTCGTCGTCGACGGTTTTGCGACGCCGCCGGCCGCCAAATACCGGCCGCTGCATGCCTTTGTCTCGTCGATCAAACTGATCCTCAACAAGGACGACACGCGGCAGGTGTTCGAGATCGTCACCGCGCTGTCGCGCGACTCGGCGCGCCGCCTGTTCAAACGGTTTATCGCGACGCCCTATGGCCGGCGGGTGGTCAGCGAGCCGGTGGAAATTGAGACCATCCTTGGCGACTTCCCGCGCCTTCGCGCGATGGCGCCAGGCACGCTTGGCCGCGCCTATGTCGATTTCATGGACGAGGCCGGCTTCACGCCGCAGGGCCTCATCGACGCCGCCGACGAAGCGGGCGTCGGCCTCAAGGAATTTCCGGAGCTGAAAGAATTCGCGCGCGCCTTCCGCCATCTCGAAGTCAATCATGACCTCTGGCATGTGCTGACGGGCTATGGCCGCGACCCCATGGGCGAGATCTGCAACCTCGTCTTCACACGAGCCCAGACCCGCAATCCCGGCCTCAAGCTTGTCATTCGCATGGGCCTTGCCGCGATCAAGGTTGAGCGCTGGTCCTTCCCGGCGCTGAAGGCGGCGGCGGAAGCGCGCCGCATGGGCGAGGCGGTTGATTTCCTTTTGCAGCACGACGTCCAAGCGATGCTGGAGGTGCCGCTCGCCGATGTTCGCCAGCGCCTCGGCATCTTCACGCCGGAAATCTACAACGCCATCCCCCATGACGTGAAAAATTCGGTGCTGCGCCCGAAGGTGAAGACAACCCAGACCGAACGCGAAGAAGAGCGCGGCGTGCCGCAGGCGGCCTAACACTGACCCGCGGGGGCGGCCGCGCTTCAGCGAAATGCCGCGGGAACAGGTTTTCTCGGTCTCCGCAAGCAAGCCTTAACCCAAGTGGGCTGAACTGTCCGGGGCGCAAATTTCGCCGGTGCGCGGGGAGTGAAATTTGTTGGACTCGGCGTCAAAAATGCTCGGCTGGATTTCGGATGCGATCCGTCTGTTTGGGCTTGCAATTATCGGCCTGATGATGACGGGCGTCGGCGCGGCGCTGGCGGCCGGCGGCAGACCCGAAGCGATTATTCCGCTCCTATTTGGCGCAATGGCGATTTTCGAACTGATCAAAAGTTTCGCCAGCCTCTTTCGCAAACTGACAGCGAATTTTTAGGATGCGCGCACCCGGCTTGCGCGTTCGTCGCGCAGCGTAGGCGTCACGAAGCATGAAGAGATCAGTTTAATCGCACCGCGCTCCAAGACAGGCCCGGTTAAAGCGAATCCGCAATCACTAGCCTCAGCGATCCATCGTAGCTCGCTTGCGTGCGTAAGGCGCCCCAGCGGGTATCCCATACGCCGTTCTCCAGATCGCTGCTCAGATCGCGTTCGAACCGCGCCACGACTTCCGGCGACACGAAACTCCACGATGAGCACGCCACACGCGCGTCCCTGTCGAGCAGCATTTCGGGGCGGCCGTAATAGGCCTCGTTGAAGCCGTCTTTGCAGTCGAACGGGATAGGCACGGCCTGCACGCGAACAACGCCCCCAAGCAGCGCGCTGACCGTGGCGATTGCCGGGAACCTGCGCGATTCCTCAGCCAGCGCTTCCGGCGCATAGTGGTTGAGCCAGAAGTCGCGCAGACGCTCCGGATCGGCCACCACCAGAACGATCCGTCCACGCGTAACCCGCCGCAATTCTGAAAGGCCGCGCGGCAGGTCTGACCACTGGTGAATGGTTACAGACGCCAGCGCGGCGTCGAACGATTTGTCCGGAAAGGGCAGATTTTCCGCGGTCGCGTCGATCGCGGTTGTGAGGTGAGGCGGGCGCTGCGCGCGCATCGTCGCCGATGGTTCAACCGCCGTGACATCGCGATCAACAGGCTCATAGGAACCGGCGCCGGCGCCGACATTGATAATGCGACGGGCATCGCCGAGGGCTGCATGAATCGCAGCGCCGATGCGTGGGTCCGGCTGACGGAAACGGGCATAGGTTTTCCCGATGACGCCATAGTCCGCATCGCCTGCGCTGCCGTCCGCTTTTCTCATGATGCGATTGTCGATTGCTGTTTGCAGGAGGGCAAGCACCCGCAAAGCAAATCGGTGTTTATCCGCCATTCCGATTAGGTGTGGACCCTAGATTTCGCGTAACTGGTCCGTCTATGACCGCGCGATGACGGACGCCTCCAAGATTTATCTCATCACGCCGCCGGCGATATTGGACCTTCAGCGCTTCACGCCGCTGCTCGACGCCGCGTTGTCGGGCGGCGCTGTCGCCTGTCTCCAGTTGCGCCTGAAGAACGTCAGCGACGGCGACGTGCTCGCCGCCGCGAAGGCGCTGCTGCCCGTGGCGCGGCGCCATGACGTGTATTTCCTGATCAACGACAGGCCCGATCTCGCCCTTCGCGCGGGCGCCGACGGCGTTCATATCGGCCAGAGCGATGCAAGCTACGCCGAAGCACGCAAAATTCTCGGCGCCGACAGGACGGTCGGCGTCACCTGTCACGCCTCCTATCATCTCGCGATCGAGGCGGGGGAGGCGGGCGCCGACTATGTCGCTTTCGGCGCGTTCTTCCCGACACGGACGAAAGAGGCGCCGGCGCAGGCTGATATTTCGCTTATCGAAGATTGGTCGGCGATGACGACCGTCCCTTGCGTCGCCATCGGCGGCATCGCGCCGGAAAATTGCGGCGCCCTCGTGCGCGCGGGCGCTGATTTTCTGGCGGCCTCCGGCGCGGTCTGGGACGCCCCGGACGGGCCCGCCAGCGCGGTTGCGCGTCTGGCCGCGGCGATTGACAGGGCCCGGCACGAATGATGCTCGGCCGCTGAAATCTAGCAATGGTTTCAGCCCCGATGCGCACCCTTCTCGCCGCCTTGAGCGCCGCCTGTTTCATCGCGGCGCCCGCGCGCGCGGAAACAGCGTTAACAGGCGCGCATGACCGGCCGGCCGACGCCGTCTTTGCAGCCCTCGCCGCGAACGATCCCACGAAAGCGCGCGTACTCGCCGAGCCGCTGGCCGCCAAGGGCGATGACGCCGCGCGCGTCGCGCTCGGGCGCATTTATGAAAAGGGCCTCGGCG
>CAZHUI010000059.1:0-21252 GCA_964535605.1 uncultured Caulobacterales bacterium | reverse complement strand
CCTCGACTGTCACCTTGTCGATCGTTCGACCCGGCGTTTCGCGGTCACCCCGGCCGGGCGGGATGCGGCGCGCCGCGCGGCGACCATTCTCGCCGAGGCCGAAGACCTTGTCCGCGCCGCCGCCGCGCGAAAGCCGCTCGAGGGCGCCTTCCAACTCGGGGTCATTCCGACGATTGCGCCCTTTCTCCTGCCGCGGCTGGCGCCGGCGCTGCGCCGTCTCTTTCCCCGGCTTGAGCTTTTCCTGCGCGAGGATTTGACTGCGTCTCTCGCTGAACGGCTCGCCGACGGCTCGATCGACGCGGCGCTGATCGCGCTCCCTTACGACCTGCCGGGCCTTGAATGGATCGCCGTCGGCGAGGATCCCTTTTTCTTCGCGGCTGCCGCCGGGAACCCTCTCGCGGCGAAAAAGTCGGTCGAGCCCGGCGACCTGAAATCGGCGCCGCTTCTGCTCCTCGAAGACGGCCACTGCCTTCGCGAGCATGCGCTCGACGCTTGCCGCCTCCGCGATTCCGACGTCTACGGATCGTTCAGCGCGACGAGCCTCTTCACTTTGACGCAAATGGTGCGGGCTGGCCTCGGCGCCACTTTACTGCCGAAAATGGCGGTCGACGCCGGACTCGCGGCGGCGTCGGACCTGATGGTGCGCCCGCTCGCCGCGCGCGATGCGATCCGGACAATCGGGATCGCCTGGCGCAAGGGGTCGGGACGGAAGGAGGACTGCGAACTTCTCGCCAAGGCGATCAAGGCCGAACTCGATGCGCCGGCGTCCGGGTCGGCCGCGCCGGCGCGTGCGGCGGGCGGCGTCAAGCGGCGGGCTTGATCGGCGCGTGATTAATCGGCGCGATCTCGCCGCTGTCGGAAAGCAGAATCGCAATCGGCCGCGTCGACTGAAACTGCGTCAGGATGATCATGATGGTGACGGTGATCGGCACGGCGAGCAGCATGCCGGCAAAGCCCCAGAGCGAGCCCCAGACCGCCAGCGAGATGAGGATCACCAAGGGCGAGAGATTGAGGCTTTTGCCGACCAGCCTCGGCTCGATCCCGGAACTCATCGCCTGCTCGGCGCCGACCAGCAGCGCAAGGGTTAAAAGGGCGGTCTCGACGCCGCCGCCCGCCGGCTGAACCAGCGACAGGATCACCGGCAGGCTGATCGCGCTGATCGCGCCGACGATCGGGATGAAATTGAAAAGAAAAATTAGGAGCGCCCAGAAACCGGCGAAATCGACGCCGACGCCCTGCATGATGGCATAGCTGATCGCGGCCGTGATGAGATTCATGACCGTTTTGACGGTGATGTACTGCCGCACCAGCGCCGCAATGTCGCGCATCGTCTCGTTGACGGCGTGCCGCTGTTCGCGGTCTGCGCTTAGAAGATTGATCTTCTTGAAAATGCGCCCGCGCTCCAGCAGCAGAAAGACCGTGTACAGAAAAATTGTCACTGAGTTGCCGCTGATCGCACGCGCCGCGGCGCCCGCCTGGCTGAGAACGGGATTGATCATCGACAGCGCGGCCGTCCGCAGCTGATCGACGCCGCCGGCGAGCTCGGCGGGAAGCAAGCCCGTCTCCTGAAGCGCCCCGATCGCGTCGCGGCTGATGTCGCGCAACCGGCGCTCATAATCGGGCGCCGCGGCGATCAGGGCGTCGATATTGTTCCGGACGATGTCGATCAGCAGCACGAAAATCGAGATGATCAGCGCGAAAGCGAAAATGTAACAGAGCCAGTGCGGCAAATAGCGCCCGATCATCGGTCCCCGCCTTATCGTCTCCTTCAGCGTGTAGATGATGAAGCTCAGGAAACAGGCGATGATGATCGGAATGAAGACCGAACGGCCGATATAGGCGATCGCCCCGATCAGCGTCGCAAGGCCGAGACCGTAGAAGAGCCGCGCCGCGCCGCGCGCGCTGACGGGCAGCGGACCCTCCGTCGCCGCCGTCTCGATATCGGTTGCCGCCGTCACGCGCGCCTCGTGGCAATTGCCTCGCCTTCGGCTAGGCTGATTTGCCGACGGAAACCAACTTCGCCCGGATATCGCCGGGCGAAATCAGGCGCAGCGGGCGCAAAAGCGAAGACATGATCGTCAAGGAAATCAGGTGGCGCGATCCGCTGGCGGCATTCGAGCCTTTCGCCCGAACGCCGCGCTCAATCCTCCTGCATGCCGGCGCGTCGGCGCGCGGGGCGCGATGGTCATTCATATGCGTGCGGCCATCTTCGACAATCGAGAGCCGGAGCGGCGCAACATTTGTCGATGGAATTTCTTCGCCGCTTTCGCCCTTTGAGGCGCTCGCCAACCTTCACAAGAAGCGCCGCCGGCCTTTGAACGATCACGCGCCGCCTTTTCTCTCCGGTCTCGCCGGTTTTGCGGGCTATGAATGCGGCGCGCTGATTGAGCCGTCCGCAGTCGGCCCCGCGGCCGGCGGTCCGGCCCCGGATTTTCTGTTCGCCGCTTATGACGGCGCCATCGCCTTTGATCTTCAGGAGCGCCGCGCCTTCATTTCCGCGCCAGACGAAGCCGCCGCCGCCTCTCTTGCCGTTGATCTTGGCGAGACCGCGCCGTCGGCGGACCTCGCGCCGCTTCATTTCGCAGGATCGACATTTTCGGCCGGGCGGTATCGAGAGGCGGTCAAGGACGTCATTCGCCGGATCGCCGGCGGCGCCATTTATCAGGCGAATATCTCGCACCGTCTGCAGTTCAAGTCGGATGAACCGGTCGACGCCTTTTCGATTTTTGCGCGCGCGATCGCGCGGTCGAGCGCGGCGCATGCGGCGTTTCTGAACGTCGGCGAGGCGCAGATTGTTTCGCTATCGCCGGAGCGGTTCTTCTCCGTCGCGCCGGACGGCGACGCCTTTGTCATTCGGGCCGAGCCGATCAAGGGCACGCGGCCGCGCGGGGCGACCCCGGCCGAAGATGAAGCGCTCGCGCGCGACTTGGAGGCCAGCGCCAAGGATCGCGCCGAGAATGTGATGATCGCCGACCTGACCCGCAACGACCTGTCGCGCATTTGCGCCGATGGTTCGATCCGGGAAGAGGCGATCGCCGAGTTGCAAACGCATGCGACGGTTCATCACCTTGTCTCACGGATCAGCGGAACGCTGCGCCCCGGCATCGACGCCGCGGTAGCGCTCGCCAGCCTCTTTCCGTGCGGCTCTATCACCGGCGCGCCGAAGATCGAGGCGATGCGCACCATCGCCGCCGTCGAAGGGACCGGGCGGGGTCCTTATTGCGGGGCCATCGGCTATATCGACGATCGGGGCGGCGCTGATTTTTCAGTGGCGATCAGAACAGCGATCGTCTCGGGACGGCGCGTCGATCTTCCGATCGGCGGCGGCGTGACGCTGCGCTCCCATCCGGAGGCGGAATATCAGGAAACGCTCGACAAGGCGGCGTGGTTTCTAAAGCTTGCCGGCGTTGACCGGGCTTTGCTCGCATGATCCTCATTGTCGATAATTACGATTCCTTCGTCCATAACCTCGCGCGCTATGTCCGGGAGGCGGGAATTGAAACGCTGGTATGCCGGAACGATTCGATGAGCGCGGCGGCGATGCTGGCGACGGCGCCGGAGGCGATCATTCTCTCGCCGGGTCCGAACGCGCCGGACGATGCCGGCGTCTCGATGCAATTGATCGGCCTCATACCGGAGCACTTGCCATTGCTTGGCGTGTGTCTCGGCCATCAGTGCCTTGTCGAGTTCTTCGGCGGCGAGGTGAAGCGTGCCCGTGAACCGCTGCACGGAGAGGCGAGCCTGATCCGCCATGACGGCGCCGGCCTATTCGAAGGTCTGCCCAACCCCTTTCCGGCCGGCCGCTATCACTCGCTGATCGGCGAGCTTGGGGATTCCGGGGAACTCGTCGGCTGCGCGTGGTCCGGCGCCGGCGAGTTGATGGCGGCGCGGCGCCGGTCGGCGCCCTGGCATGGCGTCCAGTTTCACCCAGAGTCGATCCTGACGCCCGATGGACGCGGGCTCCTTGCGAATTTTCTGCGTCTGATCGACACGGTAAGATCATGATCGTCTGGCGCGACGGCGAACTCGTGGACGCAGAAACCGCCGTTTCGGCGGCGGATCGCGGCTTCCTCGTCGGCGACGGTCTCTTTGAGACAATGCTGGTCAAAAACGGCAAGCCGGCGTTTCTCGATGCGCATATGGCGCGGCTTCGGCGCGGCGCGGCTGCGCTTGAATTCGGCGCGACGCCGGACGACCGGATGATCCTCGATGCAGTTCGCCGCCTTTCTGGCGCTCTCGGCATTGAAGGGCGCGCGGCCTGCCGCGTGACTCTGACACGCGCCGGCGGCACGCGCGGGCTCAGGCCGTCTCCCGATGCCCGTATACGGACCGTGATTACGCTGAACGAAACGCCGCCGCAGGCGCCGCTCACTTTCGCGCTGGCGCGAACGCGACGCTTCTCGGCTGCCGAGACGAACGCGTTCAAATGTATCGGCGCCTATGCGCCGAACATGCTTGCTCGTTTTGAAGCGGCGCGCGCCGGCGCGGACGAAGCAATCATGCTGAACGAACATGGCCGCGTCGCCTGCGCCAGCGCGGCCAATATTTTCGTCTTGTCCGGCGATTGCATCGTGACGCCGCCGGAGGATGAAGGGGCGATGCCCGGAACGACGCGGGCGCTGCTGCTTGAAGTGGCCGTCGAGATCGGCGTCGAGATTTGCGTCCAGCCAGTCAGTCCGGAAGTGTTGTTTTCCAATCCGGTCCTGCTGTCGAACAGTCTCATCGGCGCCGCGCCCGCTTCGCCGCCGGGCGCTGTTCCCGCAAAGAATCCTGTTATGGCCGCGCTTGCCGAAGCCTATGAGCGCAAACTCGCTCTGGAACTCGCCGGTTGCTCGTCATGAAAGCCTTTGAGTTTTCCCGCGACCAGATCGTCGCCGTGATCGGCGCGCTATTCGTTGAGCTGCTCTCAAACGACTTTCAGCGCCAGCTCGGCGGATCGTCGCGGACGGCGTGGACCGGCGCGGAGCCGCTGGGCGAAGGCGGCCTTGATCTTTCCCCCGAAGAGCGCCGGGCCTGTCTAGCGCGCGCCGCCGGTTTTTTCGGCGCGCCTGCGCTCTTTGAAGGTCGATCGCCGGCGACGCTTGGCGAAGCCGCGGACTTCATCGGCGACAAAATACGCCAGGAATTGCGCTCGTTTCGGTTCGCCGCTGCTGGCGGGCTTGGACGGGAATTCGATCATCCGGCCGATCGCATTTTCGGCGACGCCGCCGCGCTCGCCAATCTTCTCTATGGGCGCCGGCGCATCCTGTCGCTCGTGGCGCCGCATAGCCTGATCGGCTTTTCGCTATCGGTGCTGGCGCCCAATCTTCTGGGCCTTCCATCGCTCGACGCCCGCGGTTTGGCGCCGGAGGGACTGAAAACGGCGCTTGCCTTCGGCGACGCCGTTGTCGCGACGCCAAGTCTGTGGCGCTATCTGATCGCGCAAGGGGTGACGGCGCCGGACAATGCGATGGCCGTCACTTTCGGCGAGGCGCTCTCGGCGGAATTGTCGGCGGAAATCAGAAAGGCCGGTTATGGCGCGCAGCGGGAAATATACGGCTCGACCGAAAGCGGCCTCGTCGGTTGGCGCGACACGCCGAGCGATCCTTTCGCCCTGTTCGAGTTCTGGCGCCGCGACGGCGACGCGCTGGTTCGGATCGCGCCGTCAGGCGAGGCGATCGCTGTCGCCCCGATGGATTTTCTCGGCTGGGAGAGCGATAGACGGTTCCGGTTGAGCGGAAGACGCGACGGCGCGGTGCAGATCGGCGGCGTCAACGCTTTTCCGGAAGAGATCGCCGCGCGCATCAGCGCGCATCCGGCCGTCGCGCGCTGCGTCGTCGGGCTTTCCCGCCACCCCGGCGGTATGGACCGCCTGATCGCGCATGTCGTCTTGAAGAAAGGGCCCGTCAGCGAACCCGTCGCGCGCTCGATCGACGCCTGGTGCCGCGCGAATCTGCGCCCCCATGAGCGACCGCGCGTCTATAATTTCGAGCACGCTTCGAAATGAAAAACGCGGCCCGAAGGACCGCGCTTTCTTTCCCGCGACAGGACGCGAACGCTACTCGCTCGAGTTCGAACCCGACGTCGCCTGCTGATATTTCTGTTGAACCTGCTGCGTGACGACGCCGAAGGTTTCGACATTATCGCCGACGGTGATGGTCGGCTCGCAAATAGTCATGCAGTTATAGGTCGCACGCAGGCCGCCGCGATGATAGGTCAGCATTTCCGCGCTGGTCGCGCGCACGCGCACGATCAGGTTGTCGATCTCTTTTCCGTCGGCGTCGAACAAGAAGAGGTTCGTCACGCCAGGCGCCTTGCCGAAGATCAGGACCTTCGACTTGTCGCGCACCGTCACATCTGCGATGCCGGGATTGCCGACCACGATCTGATCGACGTCCTGCTTGAACGCATAGGGCGCGACCTGATCCATCGTCACCCAGACCTGTTCGGCGCGGGCGGCGGTCGTCGCGGCGGCGGTTGCTACGAGGGCGAAAAGAAAAATGCGCATGAAGCGAACTCGCTGTGATTGATGCCGCCGACCCTATCCCCGCGCCGTCAAGAAATGCTTAAGGGCGCGAGGCTGTCCTGCTTTCATTAGTTTCAAATTTAGCTTTTACCCGCGTTTAAAAGTTCCGAACGCATCGTCCCCGGACAGCAGCCCGCGAGCGACCGACTTGAGCGACATTTCAGAAGTCTCCGCCGCCGCGCGTGACGCGCTGACAAGCTGCGCGCTCTTTCAGGGCCTTTCCGGCGCGATCGTCGACCAGATCGGCGAACACACGAGCATTCGCCGCTTCGAGCGCGGCGAAACCATCGTCTCTCCCGGGCAATTCGACGGCGCGGAGCTGCTCTTTGTGGCGGCCGGAGTGTTGAAAGTGACGCGCGCTGATCCGGCGAACGGATCAATGGTCGTCGAGACGATCGCCGCGGGCGTGTTCTACGCGCTCGAACTCGGCGTGCTTCCTCTCGACGCCGTCCGCTACGCCGGCGTGACGATCTCCGCTGAATCGGCGTCGGAAATCGCTTTCATCGACGCCGAGGCCTTTCGCACGCTGGTCGCCCAGCGTCCCTTGCTCGCGCGCGCGCTCCTCCTTCATTTCGCGAATGCGTCGATCGGGGCCGGCGCTTCCGCGTCGGAGGCCGCGCCGGACCGGCGCGTGTTCGCCGCCATCGCTTCGCTCGTCCGCCGCGACGCCGTCGAGGCGACATGGCGCATCGCGAAGATGCCGAAGCACCGCGACCTCGCCGACCTCGCCCATGTCGCGGAAAACGAAGCGGCGAACGCGGTCGCGCATCTCATCGCGAGCGGCGTCGCGCGCCGCGACTATCCGGGCCTCGTCATCGAAGACATGGCCCAGCTAAACCGGCTGGCGCGCTGACGGGCGCGATGGAAGGCGCGCGGTCGTCCGTTCACGCCGCGTTAACCATGATCATCAGTAAGCGAATTAATTTTCCGGAATTACCGTCTGTTTAGAGAAAATTTACGCCCGCCCGGCAATATGGCGACGGTCTGAGGGGGCATGCCCCGTTCAGCGGTGCAAGAGTAAGCAAGCAGGAGTCGACTCATGAAAACGCTTATCAAGTTTCTGAAGGACGAAGACGGCGCGACGGCCATCGAATACGGCCTCATCGCGGCGCTCATTTCCGTGGCGATCATCGGCGCGGTCGGCGCCATCGGCACGAACCTCAACACGACCTTCTCTGAAGTCGCGAGCGCGGTTCAGTAAACAGCGACGATTCGCTGGAATTACGGTTACGACGAAAAAGGAGGCTTCGGCCTCCTTTTTTTTTGTCGCCTTCGGCCGTTAAGTCTAACCCTATCTTAAGCCGCCGCTATTAGCCTTCCGACGCTGGTATTGTTCGGGGCGTCGGCGCGATGATTCCTTTGATTTTCCTTTCTGCGTTTCCTGCGGCGCTGATCATCGCGGCGCTTAACGACATCTACGAATTCAAGATCCCGAACTGGGTGTCGATCGTACTCTTCGCCGCGTATCTTGTGGCCGGCGCGGGCCTCGGCGCGAGCGCCGGCGTGTTGATCGAGGGCCTGCTGCTCGGCTGCGCGGCGCTCGCCATCGGCTTTGCGCTGTTCGCCTTGCGTATCATCGGCGGCGGTGACGCCAAGCTGCTCGCTGCAAGCGCGCCCTGGATCGGACTTTCGGCGCTCGGCGTCTTTATGGTGAACGTCGCGCTCGCGGGCGGCGCGCTCGCTATCGCGCTCCTCGTTTTCCGCCGCATGCCGGCTCTGCCGGTCTACGCGCAGGCGCCGTGGCTGCTTCGCCTGCATCAGCGGCCGAAAGACATTCCCTACGGCGTCGCGATCGCCGCCGGCGGACTTCTTAGCTTTTCGCAAACGCCGCTCTTTCAATTGGCCTTCGGCGGTTAATGGACGCGGTTAATACAGTTTTGAGGACTTGTTTCTACAAAATGTACGGCAGTTCCAGAGCGCGGCCGCTCTGAGTATCGGGCGAGGACAAGCATGAACGTGACGCGAATGGCTGTGTTGGGCGTGGCTCTCCTTGCGGGCGTCGGCGCCTTCTTCATGATGATGACGGGGCGTCAGCCTTCGTCCGTCGACGTCGTGCAGCCCGTGCAGGAAAAGACGGTGCGCGTGCTCGTCGCGGACAAGGATTTCCAGCGCGGCGAGCGCCTCGGCGCGGACGCGACGAAGTGGGTCGATTGGCCGGAAAAAGCGCTGTCGGAATCCTACATCACCGAAAAAGCGGGCGGCGACCCGGCCGAGCTCGAACAGGCTGTGGCGCGCACCGGCATGGTTAAGGGCGAGCCGATCATCGAAGCGAAGATCGTGCGCGCCGGCTCGTCGGGCCTCCTCGCCGCGGTCCTTGATCCTGGCATGCGCGCCGTCACCATGCGCATCACGCCGGAAACTGGCGTCAACGGCTTTATCCTGCCCGGCGACCGCGTCGACATCTATTACTCCGAGTCCGGCGGATCGAAAACGCAGACCGAACTTCTCTTCGACAACGTCCGCGTGCTCGCGATCAACACGGTCTACGCCGAGAATCCGGAAGCGCCGACGATCGAAGGGTCGAACGCCACGGTCGAATTGTCGCCCGCCGACGCGGAATATTTCATCAACACGCGCTCTTCGCGCGGGCAGATGAGCTTCGCGCTTCGCAGCGTCTTCACGCCTGCCGACGAAACCGCCGAGCGACGCAATCAGAGCGTCAGAGTGATCCGTTATGGCCGGTCATAATCGAGGATTTGAGGGGACCACAATGTCTGCAACAAAAACACGATCGACCCCGATGCCGGCCGTCCGCGCGATCGCGGCCCTGGCTGCGGCCCTCGCTGTCGCGGCGGGCCCTGCTTTGGCGCAGCGCGCGAGCGCGGAGGCGCGCGTCGATCTTGGCGGCGGCGCGTCGTCGCGAAGCATTGTCCTGCCGCTCAACAAGGCGGCGATTGTCGAACTGCCGACGGCGGCGTCGGACGTTCTCGTTTCGCAGCCCTCGATCGTCGACGCTGTCATCCGCTCGTCGCAGCGCGTTTATCTTCTGGGCCTCCAGGTCGGCCAGACCAACGCCTTCTTCTTCGACGGCGACGGCCGCCAGATTCTCAATCTCGAAATCCAGGTCGAACGCGATGTCGACGCCCTGTCGAGCCTACTTTCGCGCCTGATGCCCGATTCCCGGATCACGGTCGAAGCGATCAATGACAATGTCGTCTTGCGCGGGTCGGTCCCGTCAGGCGTGCAGGCGGCCAATGCGTCCGACATCGCCGGCCGCTTCATCGGCGACCCGCAAAAAGTCATCAGCATGGTGTCGATCCGCGATCGCGAGCAGGTGATGCTGAAGGTGCGGGTCGTCGAGATGCAGCGTTCGCTGATCAAGCAGCTCGGCGTCGATCCGTCCGGATTCACCGCGATTTCGAATACCGTCATCGATGCGACAACGTCGACGCTCACCGCCGGCGCCGGCGCGGGCCTGTCGGGATCGATCAACCGCTTCTTCGGCGGCGGACAGTCGGGCTTCAACCTGTCGTTCCAGGCGCTCGAGCGCGTCGGCCTCGTCAAGACGCTCGCCGAGCCGACCTTGACCGCCGTCTCCGGCGAAACGGCGAGCTTCCTCGCCGGCGGCGAGTTTCCAATTCCGATCGGCCAGAATGACGGCGTCATCTCGATCGAATTCAAGGAATTCGGCGTCGGTCTCGGCTTTACGCCGCTCGTCCTCGACAAGGGCCGGATCAACATCAAGGTCTCGACGGAAGTCAGCGAAATCTCCTCGCTCAACAACTTCTCGCTGTCAGGTTCGACCATCACCTTCCCCGGCACGCCGGCGCCAGCCGACGAACTCATCCCGATCGACACCGACGGCGATGGAATTCCGGACGCGGTCTTCAACGTCACGGAAACAGCGGGCGAAACGCTTGAAGGCACCGAACCGACGGTCATTTCATCAAGCGGTCTTACTGTCCCGTCGCTGACCGTGCGCCGTGCGAAAACGACCGTCGAACTTCCTTCGGGCGGCAGCCTCGTCATGGCGGGCCTCCTGCAGGAGAACATGCGGCAGACGGTTTCCGGCGTTCCCTATCTCAAGGACGTCGCCGTCCTCGGGCAACTGTTCCGCAGCCGCGATTACCAGAACTCGGAATCAGAGCTCGTCATCATCGTCACGCCTTACCTTGTCGATCCGACGCATGAATCGAAGCTGACGGACCCCGCGAAAGGCTTCGTCTCGGCGAGCGACATGCAGACGATCCTCCTTGGCCAGGTCGCCGCGCAATACGGTGTCTCCGGCGCCGGCGTGCAGGAGAAAACGCTTCAGGGCCCGATGGGCTTCATCCTCGACTAAAAAGGACAATCGCGATGACCAGCACCCTGACCAAACTCCTCTTGTCGGCCGCGGCGGTCGTTTCCGTCACCGGTTGCGCAACGAAGTTCAACAGCGCCGAACACGCGTTGTCGGTTGAAGAAGAACATCCGATCTCCGTCGACAGCCAGACGGTCACCATGACGATGGCGCGCGGCTCGGCGATGACCTCGCTTGATCGCGCGCGGCTCCGGGCGTTCGCAAACGCCTATATGCGCGACGGTCATGGGTCGCTCACGCTGACCAGCCCCGGCGGCGCCGATGAGGGCCGGGCGGAAGACATCCGCGCCGCGCTTCACGAATTCGGCGTGCCGTCGGATTCGGTCGCGGCGTCGAGCTATCGCGCGGGCGAGGGATCAACGACAGACCTCATTCTGTCCTATACGCACTATGTCGCGACGCCGAGCGCCTGCGGCATCTGGGAAGGCGCGCGCGAACGCGATTTCCGCAACATGCGGTCGCCGAATTTCGGCTGCTCCGCGCGCAACAATCTCGCGGCGATGATCGGCGATCCGCGCGAACTCGTTGAGCCGGCGACGATGACCGATCCGGATGCGACGATCCGCATTCGCGGCGTCGACCTGTTCCGTCAGGGGCAGGACAGCTCAAGCCAGACCAATGGCGACATTGAACAACAGGTTGCGAACTAACGCCGCCGCAAGGGGATAGGGCGCGAGCGCCCGCAAGGAGTTGAGAATGAGGAAGGCCGCAGAAGAAACGATCGATTTCGCCGACGACGAAGAGGGCGTCGCGTCCGGCGCGGCGAGCCTCGGCCCCGATGGCGGCCCGCTGCTGTCAGCGAACGTTCGCTACGCAAAACCGGGCGGCCCGCAAGCCGCGGACGAAGCGTGGCTTGACGATGAGCTGACCGACGAAGAACTCGCCGCGCTCGGCGACGAGGACTTCGACGACGAGCTTCTCGCCGCCGAGCTCGGCGCCGATGACGCGGAAGATTTCAGCTTCGATCCGAAAGAGACGGCGCAGGTCATCGAAAGGCCGGCGGCCAGGAAGCCAGGCGCCGCAAAGGCACCCGACCCGGCGCCGCTCGTCGCCACCGCCGTCGCCGTCGCGCGCACTCAGCCCCTATCGGCCGGCGCTGGCGACGAACTGACGGAATACGGTTCAAACGACGACGATCATCGTCCCGTGCCGCGCATTTCGATTCACGCCTTCTGCGAGACGCCCGAGATGACGGCGCTGCTCGAAGGCGCGGCCGTCGACCGGCGCCTGTCGAAGACGCACATGACGATGCATATGGGCGGCCTGCCGAAAGCGGTCGATCATTTCCAGTCGGCCTCGACTCCCAATCTCATCATCATCGAAGCGCTTGAAGGCGGGGAATCCCTGTTCGCCCAGCTCGGCGAGCTTGCGGAGGTCTGCGATCCGTCGACCAAGGTCATCGTCCTCGGACGCGCGAACGACATCGGGCTTTACCGCGAGCTGATGCGCCAGGGCATCAGCGATTACATCGTGCGCCCGCGCTCGCCGCTGCAGATCATCAAGTCGATCGCAACGCTCTACATCGATCCTGCAGCGCCGCCGATCGGCAAGACGATCGCCTTTGTCGGCGCGCGCGGCGGTTCGGGCTCCTCGACGCTCGCGCACAATGTCGCCTGGTGCGCCGCCGAAGAACTGCAGAGCGACACTGTCATTCTCGACCTCGACCTGCCGTTCGGCACGGCGAGCCTCGATTTCGAACAGGACCCGACGTCGGGCCTCATCGAAGCCTTGAGCTCGCCCGAACGTCTCGACGATGTCCTGCTCGACCGCCTACTGCAAAAGCACACCGAACGGTTGAGCCTCTTCACCGCGCCGAACCTTCTCGATCGCGATTACGATATCGACGACCAAGCTTTCGAGACGGTGATCGACGTCGTCCGCGGCGCGGCCCCCACGATCATCGTCGACGTGCCGCATGTGTGGACGGGCTGGTCGAAGCGTCTCCTGCAGTCGGCTGATCACATCGTCATCACCGCGACCGCGGACCTCGCCTCGTTCCGCAACACCAAAAACCTCGTCGACATCATTTCCGGCGCGCGCCCGAACGATTCGCCGCCGATCCTCGTCATAAACCAGTTCGACGCCAAGCTCTCCTCAGTGCAGCCGAAGCAATATGAAGAGCATGTCGGGCTGAAGCCGACGGTCGTGTTCGGATGGGAGCCGCAGCTCTTCCATACCGCCGCGACCAACGCCGCGCCGATCGTGCAGGTCGGCGCCAAATCAAAGACCGCCCAGTCGATCCGTGAGCTGACGTCTTTTGTGTTGGGGCGCACGCCCGCCGCTTCGAAAAAGGCCAAGTTCAGCCTGGCGGGTCTCGTCAAGAAAAAGAAGTAGGTTAAGCGATGTTCGGACGCAGAACCGCAGAAGCCGACCAGCCGGCCAAGGAAGCGCCAAAGCCCAAAGCGGCCGCGCCCGCCCCGAAGCCGTCCGCGCCGGCGCCGGCCGCGCCTGCGAAGAAGGGCGGCGCGCCGTCCGCGCCGCCGCGAATCCCCGCGGCGTCGGCGAAAGTGCAGCCGATCGAGATCGGCGGCCGGTCGGACGAATATTTCCAGACGAAGACCGCGATCTTCAACGCGCTGATCGACACAATCGATCTGTCGCAGCTTGCGCAGCTCGACGCGAAGTCGGCAGCGGAAGAAATCCGCGACATCGTCAATGAGATCATCTCGATCAAAAACGTGCAGATGTCGATCGCCGAGCAGGAAAGCCTGCTTCAGGACATCTGCAACGACGTGCTCGGCTATGGGCCCCTCGAGCCGCTGCTCGCCCGCGACGACATCGCCGACATCATGGTCAACGGCGCCAACCGCGTCTTCATCGAAGTTGGCGGCAAGATTCAGCTGACCAATGTGCGCTTCCGCGACAACGGCCAGCTGATGAACATCTGCCAGCGGATCGTCAGCCAGGTCGGCCGCCGCGTCGATGAAGCCTCGCCGATCTGCGACGCGCGCTTGCCCGACGGCTCCCGCGTCAATGTCATCGCTCCGCCGCTCTCCATCGACGGCGCCGCGCTCACCATTCGTAAGTTTAAGAAGGACAAGCTCCGCATCCAGGATCTTGTCAATTTCGGGTCGATCTCGCCGGAAGGCGCGAAGGTGCTCGAAGTGATCGGCGCCTGCCGGATCAACACGCTTATCTCCGGCGGCACGGGTTCCGGCAAGACGACGCTGCTGAACTGCATGACCGGCTTCATCGAACTCGACGAGCGGGTCATCACCTGCGAAGACGCCGCCGAACTTCAGTTGCAGCAACCGCACGTCGTTCGTCTCGAAACGCGCCCGCCGAATCTTGAAGGCCAGGGCGAAGTGACGATGCGCGATCTCGTCAAGAACTGCCTTCGTATGCGCCCTGAACGCATCATCGTCGGCGAGGTCCGCGGCCCCGAAGCGTTCGACCTTCTGCAGGCGATGAACACGGGCCATGACGGCTCGATGGGCACGCTTCACGCCAACAGCCCGCGCGAGGCCCTGCAGCGTATTGAATCGATGATCACGATGGGCGGCTACGGCCTTCCCTCGAAGACCATCCGCGAAATGATGGTCGGTTCGATCGACATCATTATTCAGGCCGCGCGCCTGCGCGACGGTTCGCGCCGCATCACCCATGTCACCGAAGTGCTCGGCACGGAGGGCGACACCATCATCACGCAGGATCTCTTCGTCTACGAGATCAGCGGCGAGAATGAGAACGGCAAGCTCGTCGGCAAGCACCGCTCGACCGGCATCGCGCGCCCCGCCTTCTGGGACCGCGCGAAATATTACGGCAAGGAACAAGAGCTCGCCGAAGCGCTCGACGCGGCGGCGGAGTAAGCGCGCGCGATGGATCAACAGCTGATCATCACCGCCGTTCTGGGGCTCGTCGGATTCGGCGCGCTCGCCTTCTTCGTCATGGCCCCGACCCAGAACGACAAGACCAAAAAACGGCTCTCGACGCTTGAGACAAAGAAAAACGCCAAGCGGGCGGGCGCCGCGCGGGACAACGACAACGTCGCCAAAGACCGGCGCAAGAAGGTTACGGACGCGCTCGCCAAGGTCGACGAGAAGAGCAAAGAGCTCAAGAAAAAGAAAAAAATCACGCTCACGCAAAAGCTGGAACAGGCCGGCCTGTCGTTCGGCGTGCGCGAGTTCTACATCGGATCAGCGGTTTGCGCGGTGTTTCTCGGCTTTATCGGCTTCATCTCGGGCCAGCAGCTTGCGGTGACCGCCGGCCTCATCTTTGTCGGCGGTTTCGGATTGCCGCAGTGGTTCGTCGGCTTTGCGATCACGCGCCGCCAGAAGAAATTTGTCGATGAATTTTCAAATGCGATCGACGTCATCGTGCGCGGCGTCAAATCGGGCCTGCCCGTCAACGAGTGCCTGAAGATCATCGCCGCCGAGGCGCCCAAGCCCGTTAATGAGGAGTTTCATCAGCTCGTCGAGGGGTTCCGTATCGGCCTGTCGCTCGAACAGGGCATGGCGCGCATGCATGAACGCATGCCGCTTCAGGAAGTTTCGTTCTTCGGCATCGTCTTGATGATCCAGCAGAAGACGGGCGGCAACCTCGCCGAAGCGCTGTCGAACCTGGCGGGCGTCTTGCGCGGCCGCAAGCTGATGGAAGGCAAGATCAGGGCGCTGTCATCGGAAGCCAAGGCCTCCGCAATGATCATCGGCGCGCTGCCCTTTCTCGTCATGGCCGCGGTCAGCGTCGCTTCGCCCGATTATCTGACGCCCCTCTTCACGACGCAGAACGGCAATTTCATCCTTCTGGGCGCAGGAACCTGGATGGCGATGGGCATCTTCGTCATGAAGTCGATGATGAAGATCAAGGTTTAGAGCGCGATATGGACGCCTTCATCAGCACCGTCACCGACCGCCAGTTCCAGATCTCGCTTCTGGTGGCGCTGGCGGCGATCGGCACGATCTACACGGTCGCCGAGCCCTTCTTTGTCACCGACCGCCTTAAAGAGCGGATGAAAAATGTCAGCGATTATCGCGAGCGGCTGCGCCAGCAGCAGCGCGATTCCTTCGCGCGCAAGACGAACACCTCGCTCAGGGCGGCGTCGGCGAAGGGCGTCCTCAAGGAAATCGTCGAGAATCTGAAGCTGCTCGAAATCTTCGATTCCAACGAGGCGCGCAAGCAGTTGATGATGGCCGGGTTCCGCGGCCCGCGCCCGGTCTTCATTTTCATGGCGGCGCGGCTCGGCATGCCGTTTGTGGCGGCCGCCGTCACCGGCATTTATGTCTATGTCCTCAAAGCGACCGAGCTCGACAGTCTCGGCCGCCTATGCGCCTGCGCCTTTGCATTCTTCGCCGGCTTTTATCTGCCCAATCTCTACGTCAACAACGCGATCACCAAACGCAAGCAGAAGATCCAGCTTGCCTGGCCCGACGCGCTCGACCTTCTGCTGATCTGCGTCGAGGCCGGCATGTCGATCGAAGTCGCGTTGCAGAAGGTCGGGCAGGAACTTGGCGGCAGCGCGCCCGAACTCGCCGAGGAACTTGGCCTCACCGTCGCCGAACTCTCTTACCTGCAGGAACGCAAGGCCGCCTACTCGAACCTCGCCGAGCGCACCGGCCTCGACGGCGTCAAGGGCGTGACGACCGCGCTCATACAGTCGGAAAAATACGGCACGCCGCTTGGCCAGAGCTTGCGCGTCATGGCGCAGGAAAACCGCGAACACCGCATGCAGGAAGCCGAGCGCAAAGCCGCTGCCCTGCCGCCGAAACTCACCGTGCCGATGATCGGCTTCTTCCTGCCGGTCCTCTTCGCCGTCATTCTCGGGCCGGCGATCATGGGCATCATGGGCCTTGAGAAGTAGGCGCCGTTTCAGCGCCGGCTTTCTCCTTCGGAGAGTTCGGAAGGATCGGGCTTTTACCGCGAAAGCGTCACCTTTCTTCGCTCCAACCCATTTGTGGGGGAGCTGTCGCCGAAGGCGACTGAGGGGGCTCTCTTTTCACAAGCGCGTGCCTTCGTTGCAGGAGCGCCCCCTCAGGCTCGCTGCGCTCGCCAGCTCCCCCGCAAGCGGGTGGAGCAAATTCGCGCGCCAGCAGCCTCGCGCGACCTTAAGATCGGCAAGTTGACCCGACGAGGGGGCAAAATCCCTTCGCAAATTAAAAAGGTCACTAAGGCGAAATCCTAACTGTAAAGACGTGCGCGAATCGCCGACGCCGTCGCCCTTTCAGGGTAGGGAAAGCAGACGCGTCACTTTCCGCCGGCGCTCGCGCCTGAAATTTCGTCGAGCGCGTCGTAGAGCGGCAATTGCCCCGCGGCTACGCGGTCGCGGCTCGTGGGCGTCAGGCCGAGGCGCTGGCGGTAGATCCAGTAATTTGTCAGCACCTTCTCGACAAAATCGCGGCTTTCGGGATTGGGAATGCTCTCGATGAAGAGGAGCGGATCGTCGATCGCAACTTCTCGCTTCCATTTGCGGAGATTGCCCGGCCCGCCATTATAGGCGACCGCCATATCGAAGAGATCGCCGTCGGCGGCCGTCTCGATGAGGTGGTTCACATAGTCCTGGCCAATCGAGAGATTGAGCGCGGGATCGTAAAGCTTGTCGCGTCCCTTGCCGCGCTGAAGCGATTTGTCTTTCGCCATGAAGCTCGCGGTACGCGGCATCAATTGCAGCAAGCCGCGCGCGCCGACGCGGCTCGTCGCCTCGATCTTGAATTTCGATTCCTGACGCATCAGCGCGTAGATGAGCGCGGGATCGGCGGTGAATCCGTTTTCCGGCTCGAAGTCCGGCAGCGGGTAAAGCCCCGCCTCGAACGCCCGCCCGCGATAATGGAGCGCAAGGTCAAGCTGCGCCGCGGGAAGGCCGAGCGCGTGTTCGAGCGCCAGCAAATCCTCCGCCAGCGCATCGTCGATGCGTCCGTTGATCCAGCGGAATTCGAGATCGCCTTCGGTTACGCGGCCCGCTTCAACGAGCGCGACGGCGCGCCTGATCGCAGGCTCCGCCGCCGTCAGTCGCGCGAATGTCTCGTTTGTCGCCGGCGCGGTCTCCCAGGCGAACTCGTATCGGCGCCCCAATTGGGCGAGCGCCAGCTGGCCGTAAAAAGTCAGCGGAAAGGCGGCGGCGATCTCAAGGCCTTCGGCGACCGCTTCGGGCTTGTTCGCCGCGAGGGCCGAGCGCGCGGCCCAGAATCCGGCGGCGGCGCGCAGCGCGTCTTCCTGTTCGCTGACGCGCGCCATAGCGATGAAGCGCTCGTGGGCGCCGGCGATGTCGTTCTCGCGGTAGTGAATGAGGCCCGAGACCCAGTAGGCGAGAACGGCGCTGTCGCCGTTGCGGGCGACGACCGCGTCCGCGATGTCGCGCGCGCGCGCCTGATAGCCCTGATAATAAAGGCTTGCGGCGATCCAGGAGCGCATGCGGTCGAACTGGCGTTCGGTGATCGTTCCTTGTTGCAGATGGCGCGTGATCTCGTCGAGCGCGAGGCTCGCTTGCTCTTTCTTGGCGAGATGGCGCGCGCGGCCTTCGATCTGTTTCAGCCGCGGGCGGCTTGTATTGGCGTAATCCCTTTCAAGGTCCGGATGAAGCGGCGGCTCATACTCTGCGCGCCATTTGCGGCGCACGGGCGCCAGCGGCGGGCTCGCCGATTTCGGACGGCGCTTCAGCGCCAGCGCGTAAATTCTGTCCGCATCCGGATGATCGGCGTAGTAGGCCATCCATTCGCGCAGCTCCTCATATTTCGCGCGATAGGCGGTCGGATGAAGAAGGCGCTCCAGCTTGACATAGCCCATCAGGACCGGATCGCCGACGGCGGCGATGCGCGCGTCGGCCTCGCGCCAGCGCCCGTCCGCTTGCAGGTCGAAAATCTCGGCGTAGAGCGCGGCGTCCTGCGCCGACAGAACGCGCACCGGCGTTGTTTCGGCGGTCGCGGGCGACAGGAGGGCGAAGAGGGCCGCCAAAAGGACGATCAATCGCATCGGTCGGCATACCCCTTGGTGAGAAACCGCCAGCCTAGGCCCGGCAGCGTTAATCTGTCGTTAACCTGGCGGCAAGCGACTGCAAATCGCGCCAGGCGAGACGCTTCTGCGCCGGCTGACGCAAGAGAAAGGCCGGATGAAAAGCGGGAAGCGCCGGGAATTTCGCCCCCGACGCAGTCTCGATTTCGCGCCATAAACCGCGTGCGCGCATAATGCCCGTGACACCAAGCAGCGCCTGCGCCGGGACGCCGCCGGCAAGCATGATCGCCTTCGGGGCGGTCAGTTCGATGAGGCGCTCGACGAAAGGCTTGCAGACCGCGATCTCGGCTTGCGTCGGCGTGCGGTTGCCGGGCGGGCGCCAGTAGATGACGTTGCTGATCAGCGTATTTTCTTTCCGGCTCCGGCCGATCGCCGCCAGCATGCGGTCGAGCAACTGGCCCGCGCGTCCGACAAAGGGTTTCCCGATCTGATCTTCGTCCTTGCCCGGCGCCTCGCCGATGACGAGGAGAGATGCGCCGAAGACGCCGTCGGCGAAGACGGTGGTGCGCGCGCCAGCCTTCAGGGGGCAGCCATCGAAAGCAGCGACGGCATGCGCAAGGTCCTCAACGCTGCGGCAGGCGGCCGCCACCCTGCGCGCCGCCGCCGCGGCTTCATCAGCGCTGATCGCCGCCGCATTTGCGCCTGCCGAAATCGGTGTGACCGTCACCGGAACGCGCGCCGGTCCGGGCGCCGCTTTGGCAGGCGGGGGGATGAATAAATCGCGAGGGTTTTCGCCGACGGCGTCGTCGACGCCGGAGTCCGCGTACCAGCGGAGCAGCGCGCGCGCGGCGAGGGTTTGATCGGGCGTCACCGGAAAACAGCGCCACAGACGGAAGCGCGTGTCAAACCGCCGTCGCGATCAGGCATTGGGCGCCGTAATAGAGCGGCAGACCCCAAGCCTTGTTGAGAAACGCGCGCATCATGAATTGATCGCGCGCGACCGCAAGGTCGGAGGCGGCGAAAGCGATTGCGCCGGCCGCGAGCCGCGCGGCGTCCGGGGTGCCGGCTGCCATGAAATGCGCAACGCTGAGGGCGACCATCGCTGAAATGATGAGGACATAGACGCCGACCGGCGCCGCCATCGCGCCCATGCGCCCCCGCATCGGGCGCAGGAAAAACAGCCCCGCAGCCAGGGTCAGCCCGCCGGCGACCGCCGCCTCATAGCCGAAGCGGATGCCGCCGATCGTGAACCCCCAGGAATAGGCGATATGCCCAAGCCCGAACGCCGCCATCCCCGCCAGAAAAAGGCGCTCCGTTCGCGGGATAAGGAGCACGTCGCCGAGGGCCGACAGGACAAGACCGGCGAGAATGGCGATCCCCATGGGGCTTTCCATGGCGCCGGCGGTCACCCCGGCGAGGACGAAGGCGAGCGAGGCGGCCGGCTTGAAAATCCGCTTTAGCCGCGGGCTATCGATACGCTCGGACCAGAGAAGACCGGTGACGGCGGCCGCGCACAGGATGACGAAGACAATAGGGGTCAAGAACCGCGTGCTCCGGCAGACGCCAGGGTGCGGCGCCCTCTCATTGGCCTTTGCAGGTAAATTGCGCCAAAAGGCAAACCCTGCCGTCATCAACGCCGGTTATCAGACAGACCCTTAGAGGAGCGGGCATGGCCGCCGACGCCGAAGAACGCGAGAGCATGGAATTCGACGTGGTGATCGTCGGGGCGGGGCCGGCGGGCCTTTCGGCCGCGATCCGCTTCAAGCAACGTGCGGCCGAAGCCGGGACTGATCTGACCGTCGTTGTCATCGAAAAGGGCTCGGAAGTCGGCGCGCATATTCTGTCCGGCGCCGTGCTTGACCCCTCGGGCCTCGACGCGCTCCTGCCCGACTGGCGCGAACGTGACGGCGCCCCCGTCGATACCCCGGTCGCATCCGAGAGTTTCAAGATTTTCGGGCCGTCGGGCTCGCTGCCCCTTCCCGTTTTTGCGATGCCGCCGATGGTCAAGAACCACGGCAACTACATCGTCTCGATGGGCAATGTCTGCCGCTGGCTCGCGAAAGAGGCCGAAGCGCTCGGCGTCGAGATTTATCCCGGCATGGCGGCGTCGAAGCCTTTGTGGCGCAATGACGGATCGCTCAAGGGCGTCGTCGTCGGCGAGGTCGGCGTCGGCAAGGACGGCGCGAAGACCGACCTCTACCAGCCCGGCATGGAGCTTTGCGGCAAATATGTGCTGATCGCCGAAGGCGCGCGCGGCTCGCTCGCCAAAATGCTCATCGAGCGCTTCGGGCTTGAGGAAAATTCAGAGCCGCAGAAATACGGCATCGGGCTTAAGGAACTCTGGGAAATTACGCCGGACAAGTCGCGGCCCGGCCACGTGCAGCACAGCTTCGGCTGGCCGCTCGACAATCAGACGGGCGGCGGCTCATTCCTCTATCACTACAGCGACAACACGATCGCGCTCGGCTTCGTCGTCCACCTGAACTACAAGAACCCGTATATTTATCCGTATGCGGAGTTTCAGAAATTCAAGACGCACCCCGAAATCGCCGCGCTTCTCGAGGGC
>CAZHUI010000058.1:0-21305 GCA_964535605.1 uncultured Caulobacterales bacterium | reverse complement strand
CGACGATGAAAATTTCCGATTTCGACGGATCGCGCTCCTGGCAGTCGGCTAGCTTGCCGGGGAGCGAGGAGATGTCGAGCGCGGATTTCCGGCGAGTCAGTTCGCGGGCCTTGCGCGCGGCCTCGCGCGCCATCGCGGCTTCGACGATCTTGCCGACGATCTTGCGCGCTTCGCCGGGATTTTCCTCGAACCATTCGCCGAGTTTTTCCGCGACGACGCCTTCGACGACAGGCCTCACTTCGGAGGAGACGAGCTTGTCTTTCGTCTGCGAGGAGAATTTCGGGTCCGGCACCTTGACGGAGAGAATGCAGGTGAGCCCCTCGCGCGCATCGTCGCCGGTGAGCGCGATTTTCTCTTTCTTCGCGATCCCCGACTCCGCGGCGTAATTGTTGATGATGCGCGTCAGCGCCGCGCGGAAGCCCGCAAGGTGCGTGCCGCCGTCGCGCTGCGGAATGTTGTTGGTGAAGCAGAGGACCTTCTCGTGATAGCTGTCGTTCCACCACATGGCGACATCGACCGTGACGCCGTCGCGCTCCATCGTGAAATTGATCGGCTCGGCGAGCAGCGGGGTCTTCGACTTGTCGAGATAGCGCGCGAAAGCGATGAGGCCGCCTTCGTAATAGAGGTGCTCCTCCCGCGTTTCGACATGGCGCGCGTCTTTCAGCCGGATCGACACGCCGGAATTCAGAAAGGCGAGTTCGCGCAGGCGATGTTCGAGCGTGTCGAAATCGAAGACGAGCTGGGTGAAGGTTTTCGACGAAGGAAGGAACGTGACTTCGGTCCCCTTCTCGGTCGTGTCGCCGACAATTTTCAGCGGCGCTTCCGGCACGCCGTGCCGGAAGCGCATGAAATGTTCCTTGCCGCCGCGCTTGATCCGGAGGTCGAGCCATTCCGACAGGGCGTTGACGACGGAAACGCCGACGCCGTGAAGGCCGCCGGAGACCTTGTAGGAGTTCTGGTCGAATTTACCGCCGGCGTGCAGTTGCGTCATGATGACTTCCGCGGCGGAGACGCCTTCGCCGGCGTGAATGTCCGTCGGGATGCCGCGGCCGTTGTCCGAAACGGTGACGGACCCGTCCTCATTGAGGATGACGCGGATGTCGTCGCAATAGCCCGCGAGCGCTTCGTCAATCGCGTTGTCGACGACCTCATAAACCATGTGATGGAGACCCGAGCCGTCGTCGGTGTCGCCGATATACATGCCGGGACGCTTCCTGACGGCGTCCAGACCTTTGAGAACCTTAATCGAGTCGGCGCCGTAGTCGTCGCCGTCGTCCGTTCTTGCGGCGGGTGTCGCCATTTTATTCGTATCCTGACAAATTTAAAGTTCGCAGATGACGCCGCCTTCGACGGCGAAGGATTGCGCGCGGCCGCGCCACGCGGAGAAGAGGGAAGCGTCGGTTCCGGTCATCACGCATTGGAGGCCGAGCGCGCCGAGAATGTCGTAAAGGCTCTCGCGCCGCGCCTCGTCGAGATGGGCGGCGATTTCGTCGAGGAGCAGGATCAAGGGCGGGCCGCCGGCTCGCAGCGACAGGGCGCGCGCATTGGCGAGCACGAGACCGATGAGAAGCGCTTTCTGCTCGCCGGTCGAGCAAAGGCGCGCAGGCGCGCCCTTGGCGCGGTGGGTGACGAGAAAATCGCTGCGATGGGGCCCGACAAGCGCGCGCCCCGCATTGGCGCAGGCCGGCCGGCTGGCCTTCAGCCGCGCGGCGAAATCGTCCTCGACCTCGGCCGCCGGCGCATAAGCGAGCATGGCTTCGATCTCGCCGTCGAGCGCGATGTCGGCGGCCGGGAACGGCCCCTCGTCGGCCGTCACCGCGGCGGCGGCGAGCGCGCCCGCCATGTCGCGGCGGGCGGCGGCGAGGGCGACGCCCGTCTCCGCCATCTGCGTTTCGAGCGCGGCGAGCCAGCGGTCGTCGCGGCAGCCCTCGTCGAGGAGGCGCTGGCGCTGGCGCATCGCGGTTTCGTAATCATTCCCCGCTCGCGCATGCGCCGGATCATGTGCGAGCGTCATGCGGTCGAGGAACCTGCGCCGCTCGCCGGCGCTTTCCATGAAGAGCCGGTCCTGCGCCGGCGTCAGCCACAAGAGGCGCAGCATGCCGGCAAGCGTGGCGGGACCCGGCGCCGGCGCGCCGTCGATGCGGACAATCCGGCGGTGCTCGTCGCTCGCATGCGCGCCGACGCCGATCGCGCGATCGTCCTCGCCATCGGAAAGGCGCGCCGAAACCGCCCAGCCGCCCGGCCCATCCTTGCGCGCGATCTCCTCAAGACGGGCGCCGCGCAAGCCGCGGCCGGGCCCCAGAAGCGAAATCGCTTCGAGGAGATTGGTCTTGCCTGCGCCGTTCGGGCCCGAGAGCGCGACGGGGCGTCCGTCCAGCGTCAGGTCAAGGCGCTCATAGGAGCGGAAGTCAGACAGAGTCAGCCGCGTTAGACGCGCGCCGTCGCCGCGCGCGGGCGGCGCGTCGGGCTCGACGATGCGGAGGGCGGCTTCGCGCAATGGCGGCTCCCCTACACCCTGAGCGGCATCAAGACGTAGAGCGCGCGCGGATCGTCATCGTCCTGCGCGATCGAGGGGCTCGACGGATCGGAAAGGCGGAACGTCACCGTGCCGCCGTCGATCTGCCCGGCGATATCGAGGAGATAGCGCGCGTTAAAGCCGATCTCGATCGGATCGCCGCTATAGTCGACCGAAATTTCTTCAAGCGCGCTGCCCGCTTCCGGATTGTTCACGGTGAGGCGCAGCTTGTCCTGGTCGATCGCCATCTTGATCGAGCGCGTGCGGTCCGCCGAAATTGTCGCGACGCGATCGACGGCCTGCGCGAAATCTTTCGTGTCGGCGCGCAACAGGCTTTGATTGTTCTTCGGAATGACGCGCTCGTAATCGGGAAAAGTGCCGTCGATCAGTTTCGACGTCAGGCGCCCCGCGCCGAAGCCGAAGCGGATCTTGGTGTCAGATACGCCGATCTCGACGGTCTCCTCGGCGTCGGCGAGCAGCCGGCCCAGCTCGGCGACGGCTTTCCGCGGCACGATGACGCCCGGCATCTTGTCTGCGCCCGCCGGCAAAGGCGCGTCGAGCCGCGCCAGACGGTGGCCGTCGGTCGCCGCCGCGCGCAGCAGTTTTTTCGCGCCGTCGACAAACGCATGAAGATAGACGCCGTTGAGATAATAGCGCGTTTCTTCCTGCGACATGGCGAAGCGCGTCTTGTCGAAGAGACGCGCAAGATCGGCGGTCGGGATCGAAAACCGGACGTCGAGATCGGCGGCGGCGAGCGTCGGAAAGTCCTGCTCGGGCAGCACCGCCAGCGAGAATTGCGCGCGCCCCGCGGAAACCTGAAGGCGGCTTTCCTCGCCGATGAGATCAAGGCGCACTTGCGCGCCCTCGGGCAAGCGCCGGACGATTTCGTAAAGCGTCAGCGCCGACACCGTCGTCGATCCTTTTCGCGCGACGTCGGCCGGCGCGGCCTCTGAAATCTCGATGTCGAGGTCGGTCGCAGTCAGCGTCAGCGCGCCGCCTTCGGCCTGCAAGAGAACGTTTGCGAGAATGGGAATCGTATTGCGACGCTCAACGACGCTTTGCACATGGCCGAGCGCCTTGACGAGGGCGGACCGTTCGATGGTGACTTTCATGCTCTTCGTGCTCTTCTCGCCTGGCGTCGGCGGGGCCCGCCCGCGCGCCCTTTCGGAACGCGAGAAACCCCCGCCACATGGAAGAAACGGGCGTCCCGCGAGCGCCTCATCGCGCCGCCCGATCCGCCCGCGGAATCGGTCCTGAATTGTAGTCCGAAACCGCCCCCGAACGCCAGCGCGGGAGGCGTTTCCAACCGCCTGAAAAACCGCCTGTTTTCAGGGCCGCGAGGACTTCGCCGCAAGGAGCGTCTCAACCGGCAATTCCGCGCCGATTTCGACGCGGATCGACTGCACCGCGGCGGCGAATTGCTTGTCCCTCGAAATCAGCGCTTCGGCGCGCTGCATGGAGCTCATCGCCGTCGTATGGTCGCGGCCGAGCGCGCGCCCGATACGGGGATAGCTTTCCGACATCGACGTCCGGGCGACGTAAACGAAGGCATGCCGGGCGCGGACGATCCGCTGCGGCTGGGTTCTGCCCTTGATTTCTTCAAGGGTGATCCCGAACGCCCGGGCCGCCGCGGCCAGCGCTTCCTCAAGCGTTGAAATTTTCTTGCGCTCGCCAAACCGGGACTGAAGCGTGACGAGCGCTTCGGCGGCGCCGACCGTGACCGGCTTTTCCTTGAAAACGAGGGCAAGCTGCTTATAGGCGCCGATGCATTCGCGCATAGAAGACGAAAAGAGACGCGCAACAAGGTCGATCGCTTCGTCGGTGATCGTGCAGCGCAGATCGGCGCCGTCGCGCGTCTTTGTGAGGACCGCGCGGCGTAGCGCCTCGCCGCCCGGAGAAATCCCGACCGCGAGCCCGCCCGCAAGCCGTCCGGCGAGCCGGCTGAGGATTCCCGCCTCCTCCAGCGCGGCCGGCGCCGGTTCGCCGCCGACGATCAGCTGGCGCCCCGCACTGGTGATCGCGGTGATGAGATTGACGACCTCGCGCATGGTCTTCTGCTTGTCGGCGAGAAGATGGATATCATCGATCATCACGAGATCGTTCGACAGGATATCGCGCTGCAATTCCATCGTCGTGCTCGACATCAGCGCTTGCACGCAGCCGTTCTGAATGTTGTTATGCGTAAGGTACAAACAGCGCCCTTGCGGGTAGCGACGCATCCACTCGTTGCCGGCGGCCTGAATCGTATGCGACTTGCCGACGCCCTGCGGGCCATGAACATAGATAAGCTCACGCGGAGCGGTTTCGTCGAAAATCTGCCGTACGGCCGCGACGGCGACCTCGTTCGAGCTGTCGACAGCAAAAGTGTCGAATGTCATGCGAGGATCAAGACGCGTCGCAAGGTCTTGAAGGTTCGGCGCTGAGAAGCCGGCGCGCACCTTTTTCTCCGGCCGCTTGTCAAACCCGCCCGCGATGACGCCGAGGCGCCGCGGCGCAACCGCGTCGTTTGCGACGGTCTCGCCAACCGCCGGCGCAAGCGCTTTCACGCGCGCCGAATTTTCCTTCAAGGCCTGGCGTTTCACGATCAGCAGGCGGCTGACATCATTGAACACTTCCCGCGCCGCGCTCATCAGCCCGTGTTTGTATTGCTGATCGAGGCGATCGCGCCGCAATTCCGATTCCGTCGACAGCACGACGCAATCGCCGGACGCGTCGACAATCATCACGTCGAAGAACCAAGTGTTGTAGGCCGCGTCGCCGTAATTGCGGCGCAGCGTCTCGCGAAAAAGCGAAAGCTTCTCATTCGCCCGCTCGGCGTTGTCGTCGGTCATCTTAGAAGCCCCAAGATAGTATTAAGTTCGCCCGAGGAGACCGGACGGCGCCCTTGTCGCCGCCGCGGTCGAATAAACGTCGCCTGAACCCGCGCGGCGACGCCTGACTATTTCATGAGGAATGCGCGAACTGATAGCGGAGAAGGAATGAACTTTTCGAAACGAGCACGCCGAATGTTTGACACCTAAGTCCAGCATCAATCGTGCGCATCGCTTCGCCCCTTTCGCATCCGCCATTCGGCGTTTTATTTCCTGACGCGCCGCCTGTGGCGGCCGTCATCGCTCTATTGATCATCTACGCGGAACGCAACCGGATACTTGAACTTAAATTCGTCCGTACCCTGTCTATTTGAGAAAATGATAATGCGCACGAGACGCGAAGTTGTAAAGCTTCTGATTCGTAATTCGCGCAATTTTTTGGTTCGTCCGGTCATTGACTTTACGCGTCATGCGGGAAAACAACCGCTTAGCAGTTTCTTCGGCGGCGCCGGTGGAAAATTAACGCGCGGCGCATTCCCTGCGTCACGCCCCGCGTGCGCCTTTAGTGAGAGATTGTAACGCGCAAAGCGGAAATAAAAAACCCCGCGAACGCGATGTTCGCGGGGCGCATGGCCGGACGGCGATCGAATGAAATCAGGCGCCGAGTTTCTTCACGCGCGCGGCGAGGCGCGAAATTTTCCGGGCGACCGTCGACTTGTGCGCGACGCCCTTGGTCACAGACCGGTGAAGTTCCGGCTGCGCGGCGCGCAGCGCTTCCGCGGCGGCCTTCTTGTCGCCCGACGCGATCGCTTCCTCAACCTTGCGCACGAAAGAACGCACACGCGAGCGGCGCGACTTGTTGACCTCGGTGCGACGCGCGATCTTGCGCACCATCTTTTTGGCTGACGACGTGTTCGCCATGAATTCTTCTCATCTCTGGCGCGTCAGGGCGCCGCTGTTCGTTCGGAATTCCGCATCGCCTCTGACGCGCGGAGGCGAGGCTTATAGCTAGGCGCCCCATAGGCGTCAACGCAATCGCGCGAACAAGGGAATTCCGCCCAAAAGCCCTGTCATTTCTGGCATTTGCCGCATGCGAAGGTCGATCGCCCCCCTTGCGCAAAACGCCGCACGGGCGCGCCGCAAGACGGACAAGGCTCCCCCTCGCGGCCATAAACTGCAAAGCGGTGCTGGAAATAACCAAGAGCGCCGTCCGATGCGGCGAAGTCCCGGAGGCTGGAGCCGCCCGCCTCGATCGCCTCAAGAAGCACCGCCTGGATGGCCGCGTGGAGGCGCGCAGCGGCTTCAGCTGAAAGCCGGCCCGCTTTGCGGCGCGGCGCCAAGCGGGCGCGCCAGAGGGCCTCGCAGACATAGATATTGCCAAGGCCCGCTACGACCGCCTGATCAAGGAGCGCGCTCTTGAGAGGCGCTTTCCGGCGCGCCAGCGCCGCCTTCAGCAATGCGGGCGTAAATCCGGCGTCGAGGGGCTCAGGACCCATGCCGTCGAAATGGATCGACCGGTCAAGGCTTGCCGTCGCCGACAGGTCCATGAACCCGAACCGTCGTGGGTCGTTGTAGACAATCGCGGCCGGCCCTGCGGGACCTTCCACCGCGATTATCACATGATCATGCGCGGGGTCGGTTGAGCCTGCGTAATGGAACGCGCCCGGGCAGCTTTCCGCGCCGATCTCCGTCACCGTAAAGCGGCCGGACATACCCAAATGCATGATCAGGGTCTCGCCGGTCGACAGGTCCGCAGTCAGATATTTGCCGCGCCTGCCGAGCCCTTGCACCGCGGCGCCAGTAAGACGCCCGCAGAAATCAAGCGGCAGCGGAAAGCGCAGGTCCGGGCGGCGCGTCGTGACCGACAGGATGCGAGCGCCGCGCAGGACCGGTTCAAGGCCACGCCGAACAGTTTCAACTTCAGGCAATTCTGGCACGGCGCCTTCATGCCGTAATCGCCGTCCTTGCGGTAGCGGGCGATGGGCTTCGACAAGATCGCATCGCCCTTTGCCATCACCGCGCGAGGGCGCTAGCCTCCCGTTCAGGAGTTGGGCTTGGGCGACAAAAAATACAGGGCCTTCATCAGCTACAGTCACGCTGATGAACACTGGGGCGCGTGGCTTCAGCGATCGCTGGAGCAGTTCCGCGCGCCGAAGGAGCTTGCCCGCGCCATCGAAGCGGCCGGCCGGCCGTTGCGGCTGACGCCGGTCTTCCGCGACCGCGAGGACCTGCCCGTCGCCGGCAATCTCAACGACGCGATCCAACAGGCCCTCGCCGACAGCGAATTCCAGATTGTCCTGTGCTCTCCCAACGCGGCGAAGTCGCGCTGGGTGAATGAAGAGATCAAGCTCTTCAACCGGTTGCACGGACCCGGCCGGTCCTTTGCGATCATCGTTGCGGGCGAGCCCGGAAGCGGCGGGGACACCGAGTGCTTTCCGCCGGCGTTGCGCTTCAAGCTGGACCCCGCCGGAGAACCGACGGCGGAGCCCGCCGAGCCGCTCGCCGCCGATGCGCGCGAGGGCGGCGACGGCAAGCGCTACGCCCTCCTCAAAACCGCCGCCGGCATGTTCGGCGTCGGCCTTGACGACCTCGTCCGCCGCGACGCTCAGCGGCGCGCGAAGCGGACAAGTCTAGTCGCCGTCGGCGCTAGCTTGATCGCGGGGGTGATGGCCTTCGCTGCCGGATTCGCCATCAACCAGCGCAATGAAGCCAGAACGGCGCGCGGCGAGGCCGAAAACCTGATCGAGTTCATGCTGTCGGATCTGGCCGATCGGCTGGAGCCTGTCGGCAGCCTTTCGATCCTTGAAGAAGTCGGCGGAAAAGTCCTCGACTATTACGACAATCAGGACCTACAATCGCTTGACGCCGAAGCGCTGTCGCGCCGCGCGCGCGGCCTGATGCAGCTTGGCAATGTCGACCAGCGCCGCGGGGATCTCGACGCTGCGCTGAAGGCCTTCGGGGCGGCGTTTGCGTCAACCGAAGAGAATCTTCGGCGCGCGCCTAACGATCCGGACCGCATTTTCGATCACGCGCAGAGCGTCTTTTATGTCGGGAACATCGACGTTGAGCGCGGTGATTTCGAACAAGGAGAGAAAGCCTTTCAGAAATACTATGCGCTGGCGCAAGAGTTGGTCGGTTTTGACGCTGCAAATCCGAAGTGGCGCCTCGAGGTCGCTTACGCCACCTCCAATCTCGGCGCCCTGGAGTATAGGCGCGGCGCCTATGATTCTTCCTTGCCGTTTTTTGAGGAGTCAGCCGAAATTCGCGGCGCCCTGGCGAAAGAAGCGCCGCGCGACAGGGGAATCGCATTTGCCCACGCCGGCGCTCTCTCATGGCTCGCCTACGCGCAGTTGGCCGTCGGAGACTATGCGCCCGCCATCGAAACTCTGAAAAGCCAATTGGCTATCTACGATTCCTTCGACGCCGATTTCGAGGGCGTCAATTATGAATCCCTGGAAAAGCGCATCACCGCCGAACGCCGTCTCGCGGAGGCGCATCTAGGGCTTGGCGACCTTGCGTCTTCGCGTTCGGCGACGGAACGGGCGGCGAAAATCGGCGAGTCGCTGCTCGCGCGCGACCCCGAGAACGTCAACTCGCTTGCGAATGTCGCAATCACTGAGCGGCGACGCTCTTATTTGAGCGGCCTTGAGGGTGACAAGGAAAGCGAAATCGAAAGCGCTCTCAGGGCTGCGAAAGTGGCGAGAACGGTGTTCGAGCAAGATAGGTCGCACTATACGAGCAGGATGAATTTCGGTGCGGCGCTAATCAGGCAGATTTCCGCCGATCCGGCGCACACTGCGATGCAAGCCGAAGAACTTTCAGCGCTTCTGGAGGCCACTGACCTGCCCGAAGCGGGGGAAGGTCTCGATTTTTACGTTTCCGCGTCGCTCGCGCTGGCCGTCCATCGAAGGGCGGTTGGCGATCTGGAGGGATCAAGATTGCAGGTCGAAAAAGCCATCGCCGACGTGCGGCGACGTCAGAACAAGCTGACCGCCGGCTCTCGAACCCTGTTCGCGGAACTGCTGGCCGAGGCCGGCGATGTTCGCGGAGCTACTGAAGTTGTCTCGGCGCTGGCGGCGCGCGGAGTTAGAAGCCCTGAAACGCTTGCATTGCTCCAAAGGCTTGAGACCGCGGCGATTCGGTAAATGCCATCAGGCCGGCGAGCGATCTCCTGCCAATCTTGCGTATTTCATTTGCATCCAATGAGGTTTATCCTGCTCCAGTAACTTCAGGGGAATATTCCTATGATGAATCGTCGGATATTGCTGGCGGCGGCGACCTTGTCTGTCGGCTTCTTGTCGGGCTGCGAGCACGGCTATCTTGAACCGAAGGCCAAAGAAATCGCCGTCCCGGCGAAGCTTACCATCACGCGCGACGGCGCCGGCGTTTTCGATTTCAAATACGACGCCCCTTTCGCCGATGCGGACGGCAATTTCGATTTCTCGAAGGCAGGCGCCGCGGGCAACGTCATTCGCTGGAGCTTCGTCATTGCGGACGATCAGGGACTCGGCCTCAAATTCAAACCGCAAGGGACCGACGCCATCTGGATCGTCGACAAGAAAAATGTGGGGCCGGACGGAAGCCCGGAAGGCCCCTTTCGGGGAAATCAATTTCGTGACTTTGAGGTTTCAGCCGACGGAAGAACGTTATCTCTGACGAACCTCAACGATGACGGCGTCCTCTATCGCTACGGCTTACGATTCGATCTAGGAAGCGAAACCGTCGTTGACGACCCTGACGCCCAAAACGGCCAGGGCGGGGGCACCGGCGGCAACAACTGACGCCGCCTCTCGCCGCATGAGAAAAACCCCGGCGGTCGCCCGCCGGGGTTTCTTTTTGTCTTTGCGCTGCGGAAGCTTACTGCTTGTCGCGGTTCTTGAGCGCGGCGCCGAGGATGTCGCCGAGCGAAGCGCCCGAATCGGCTGAGCCGTATTGTTCGACTGCCTCTTTTTCTTCCGCGACTTCGCGCGCCTTGATCGAGAGCGAGATGCGGCGCGAGACTTTGTCGAAGCCGGTGACGCGGGCGTCGACCTTGTCGCCGACCGCGAAACGCTCGGGCCGCTGTTCGTTGCGATCCTTCGAGAGGTCGGACTTGCGGATGAAGGCTTTGGGACCGCCCTCGCCGCCAACCTGAACCTCGATGCCGCCCGATTCGATCGCCGTCACCGTGCAGGTGACGTCGTCGCCGCGGTTGATCTCGCCGACCGAGTCCATCGGATCGGACCCGACCTGCTTGATGCCGAGCGAAATGCGCTCTTTCTCCGGATCGACGTCGAGGACTTTCGCCTTCACGACATCGCCCTTCTTGTACTCCTTGATCACTTCCTCGCCGGGACGGTTCCAGTCGAGATCGGAGAGATGGACCATGCCGTCCATTTCGTCGGTGATGCCGACGAAGAGGCCGAACTCGGTGATGTTCTTGATCTCGCCTTCGATGACGGAACCAAGCGGGTGCTTCTCCGCGAAATTGTCCCACGGATTGTCGAGGCACTGTTTAAGGCCCAGCGACACGCGCCGCTTGTTCTCATCGACCTCGAGCACCATTACATCGACTTCCTGGCTGGTCGAGACGACCTTGCCCGGATGGACGTTCTTCTTGACCCAGCTCATCTCCGACACGTGGACGAGGCCTTCAATGCCCTGTTCAAGTTCGACAAAGGCGCCGTAGTCGGTGATGTTCGTCACGCGGCCGCTGAACTTCGCGCCCACCGGGTATTTCGCGGCGACGCCCTGCCAGGGATCGGGCTGGAGCTGTTTGATGCCGAGCGAAATCCGGTGCGTTTCCGGGTTGATCTTGATGATCTTGACCTTGACCGTGTCGTTGACGCCGAGAACTTCGGACGGGTGATTGACGCGGCTCCACGACATGTCGGTGACGTGCAGAAGGCCGTCGACGCCCGGGGCGAGTTCGACGAACGCGCCGTAATCGGTGATGTTCTTGACGACGCCTTCGCGCGTGTCGCCTTCGTTCAGTTCACGGACGACTTCCTGGCGGTGTTCGGCGCGGTCCTCTTCGAGGATCGAGCGGCGCGAGACGACGATGTTGCCGCGGCGCTTGTCCATCTTGAGGATGCGGAAGGGCTGCGGAATGTTCATGAGGGGGCCGGCGTCGCGCACGGGGCGAATGTCGACCTGGCTGCCGGGGAGGAAGGCGACCGCGCCGCCGAGATCGACCGTGAAGCCGCCCTTGACGCGGTTGAAAATGACGCCGTCGACGCGGTCCTGCTTGATGAACTGCTGCTCGAGACGGTCCCAGGCCTCTTCGCGGCGGGCCTTGTCGCGGCTGATGACCGCTTCGCCGTTGGCGTTCTCGATACGCTCGACAAAGACTTCGACGGAATCGCCGACCTTGAGCGTGCCGGGCATGCCGCCCTGGCCGAATTCTTTCAGCGCCACACGGCCTTCGGTCTTGAGGCCGACGTCGATGACCGCGACGTCCTTTTCAATCGCCGTGACGATACCGGTGACGACATTGTCCTCGAAGGCGCCGCGGCCGAGCAGCGAGGCTTCGAGCATGTCCGCAAAATCCTTGCGGGAAGGGCTAAAGGTTTGAGTTTGAGACACTTGAGGGTTCAGTCCTTGTTCCGTGTTTGAAGGGCGTTGCCCGCCGGTTCAGCCGGCGATCCTGTCCGTTGCGCGACCCCGCGCCCGGAACGATTGGCCCAATTGAAGGTTCATTAAGGCGGCGAGAACGCGGGCGACGGACACAAAAAACCGTTCGATCATCGCCCGGGAAACCTGACTTTGAATTGGGGATAGGGATCCCCTGTCAGGCCTCGCAGCGCTTCAGAACGCCGTCGATCACGCGGCGCGCCGCCGCGAAGGCCGCGTCTATAGTCAAAGAGGTGGTGTCTAGCAACTCCGCATCGGGGTCCTTGACCATCGGCGCGTCGGAGCGGGCGGCGTCGCGGGCGTCCCGTTCCGTGAGGTCGGCGAGAACCTCGGCTTCGGTCAGCGCCGGCTTAGACGGCAAAAGCTCGATCCAGCGCCGGTGGGCCCTCACTTCCGGGCTCGCCACCACGAAGAATTTGACCGTTGCGTCCGGGCAGACAACCGTGCCGATATCCCGCCCGTCGAGGACGGCCCCATTGGCGCCCCCCGGCGGGTTTTTCGCAAAATTGCGCTGAAAATCGAGAAGAGCCTGCCGGACACCCGGCTGCGCGGCGACAACAGAGGCCGCCGCCCCGACCTCGCGCGTGCGGATATCGGCGGTTTTGAGCTTGTCGACGGAAAAGGCGCGCGCGGTCCGCTCCGCCGCCGCCTCGTCAGCCGGATCATCGCCAGCGTTCAGCATCAGCCAGGCTACGCCGCGATAGAGCGAACCGGTGTCGAGATAGGCGAGCCCATAGGCGTCGGCGATGAGCATCGCCAGCGTCCCCTTGCCGGAGGCCGCAGGTCCGTCGAGCGCGATGATCAGCGGCTGTCTCACGGGCGAGCGCCTTAGCGGCAGGAGAGGGTTTCAGGCAAGCGCCGTCCGCTTTTCCTCGTCCTTCACCCAAAGCGTCGCCAGCGCGGCTACGAACAGCGACGCCCCGCCGACGGCGAGCGCGTTGATCGCCGCGCCGTCGAAAGCATAGCGGACGATGACGCCGAGGATCGAGGCGGCAAGGAGCTGCGGGATGACGATGAAGAAATTGAAGATGCCCATATAGACGCCCATTTTCCTCGCCGGCAGCGCGCCGGAGAGAATGGAATAGGGCACCGAGACGATCGAGGCCCAGGCGAAGCCGACGCCGATCATGCCGATCCAGAGAAAGTCCGGATCGCGGATGAACAGGAACGAGATGAGGCCGAGCCCGCCAAGCGCAAGGTTGAGGGCGTGCGTCGCCTTGCGCCCGATCGCCTTTGCAACGAGCGGAATGAAGAGAAACGCGACCAGCGCCGCGACGCCGTTATAGACGGCGAACAGCACGCCGACCCAGTTGCCCGCTTCGTTGAAGCGTTCGGACGCCGCGTCCGTCGCGCCGAAATGAACCGCCGCAACGCCGCCCGTCGTATAGATCCACATCGCAAAAAGCGCGAACCAGGTGAAGAACTGAACGATCGCCAGCTGGCGCATCGTCTTCGGCATCGAGAACATGTCGTCGATGATTTCGGAGAAGGCGCTGTCGGCGCGCCCGCGCTGCTTGATGAGGCCCGCCGCGACCAGCATCAGGCCGAAGGCGGCGAGACCGACGCTAACGATATAGAGATCATTGACCTTCAGCGCTTCAGCGGCGGGGCCGAAAGCGCCGCTGGAGAGCTGGGCGAGCATCACTGTTGCAACGCCGCCCGCGATCAGAAGCGCGCCGCCGATCGTCAGATAGGCGCCGGGGCTTTTGCCCGCGGACTTCTCCGCGAGCGAGGCCGCCGCGACGCCGCGTTCCGACGCGTCGAACGCCGCAAGGTCCTCCGGCGAATATTCTTTTGTCGTGAAGACCGTCCACATCACGGCGAGAAATACGAAGACGGCGCCGACATAGAACGAATAGCGCACCGAATCCGGCACGACGCCTTCCGGCGCCGAATTCGCGACGTCGAGCCAGTTGGTCATCATCCACGGCAAAGCGGAGGCGAAAACGGCGCCCGCGCCGATGAAGAAACTCTGCATCGCAAAGCCCGATGTGCGCTGACGGTCGGGCAGCATGTCGCCGACGAAAGCGCGGAAGGGCTCCATCGTCACGTTGATTGACGCGTCCATGATCCAGAGCATGCCCGCCGCAATCCAGAGATAGGGCGAGTGGGGCATGAAAAAGAGCGCGAGCGTCGTCAGCAGCGCGCCGATGAAGAAATAGGGCCGGCGCCGGCCGAAGCGGCCCCAGGTCTTGTCGCTCATGTGGCCGATGATCGGCTGGACAAGTAGGCCCGTCAGCGGCGCGGCGATCCACAGGATCGGGATCTGGTCGATCTCCGCGCCGAGCGTCTGGAAGATGCGGCTGACATTGGCGTTCTGGAGACCGAAGCCGATCTGAATGCCGAAAAAGCCGAACGACATGTTCCAGATCCGCCAGAATGACAGGTCGGGCTTGGCCTTCGGCGTGATCGAGCCATCCATCGGCGTTTCCTCGGTCCAGGGGCGGCGCTCTGTCGCGCCAATCTCTTTTTCAATCCTTTTCTCATTCAGGCATTCAAACGGGCAAGCGAATTCCGGAGGCTTCATGAAGGGAATTTCATTTTTTTACCGGAAGCGCCACTGGCGTCTCGGCGGCCTTGGACAATCGCCGCGCGTCGCGGCATAAGGCGCGGCTTCGCGCGGCTGCTCCCTGACCGCGCCGTATGGGCGTTTCATGGACTGGTCGTTTATCGACTTCTCGCCTGAATTTTGGGCGGCGTTTTTTCAGGTCGTCTGGATCGATCTTGCGCTCGCCGGCGACAACGCCGTCGTCATCGGTCTCGCCGCCGCGGGGCTGCCGAAAGATCAGCGCGGGCGGGCGATCTTATTCGGCATCGTCGCGGCGACTCTTTTGCGGATCGTCTTTGCGCTAATGACGACGACGCTTCTGCAAATTGTCGGCCTTTTGCTCGCGGGCGGCATTTTGCTGCTGTGGGTTTCCTGGAAGATGTGGCGCGAGCTGCGCAATCCCTCGCACGCGGATCGCGGCGCCGACGTGCTCGAAGGCGAAGCGCCGACCGGCGGACCGGCGAAACCGAAAACATTCCGCGATGCGATCACGCAAATCGTTGTCGCCGACGTGTCGATGTCGCTCGACAATGTGCTCGCCGTCGCGGGGGCCGCGCACGAACATCCAAGCGTCCTCGTCTTTGGGCTTGCGTTGTCGATCGCGCTGATGGGCTTTGCGGCGACCTTCATCGCCCGCCTTCTCGAACGCCATCGCTGGATCGGCTTTCTCGGCCTTGCGATCATTCTCTATGTCGCGTTGAAGATGATCTGGGACGGCGGCATGGAGGTTCTGGAAGCGACCGCGCCGCCGATAGAATCCCCGGCGGCGATCGGTTCGGCCAGCGGCCAATAGGCCTTCCTTGCTTTTTGCGCAGCCGGCCGTAACGAGAACGCGAGGGAGAACTCACACATGAACCAGCCGACGCGACTGCCCTTGCCGCCCATCGACCTACGCCGCACCGTCGGCCCGGTCGAGGACAGCGCCTATGACAATCCGGCTGGCGTCCTCGTCTATCCGCGCGCGGCGGACGCCTTTTACGAGCGCGTTTTCGATTTCGGCTGCGGCTGCGGCCGCGTCGCCCGGCAGATGATGCTGCAGACGCGCGCGCGGCCCCGCACTTATGTCGGCATCGACCTCAACAAGGACGCGGTCGCGTGGTGCCGGGACAATCTGACGCCGCATGATCGAAACTATCAGTTCCTTCATCACGATGTCTTCAATGCGGGCCTTAATCCGCGCGGGTCGAAATCCCATGTCGAATTTCCGGTGCGCGGAGAATTCACTTTCGTGAATGCGCATTCCGTCTTCACGCATATTGTCGAGCCCGATCTCAAATTCGCCTTCGGGCAATGCGTCGACAGGCTGGCAGCCGACGGAATTTTCCGCGCCACCTGGTTTTTGTTCGACCGCGCCTATTTCCCGATGATGCAGGACTTTCAGCATTCCCTTTATGTGAATCTCGACGATCCGACGCAGGCGGCGATTTACGACTACAAGTTCATTCTCGATCTCTACGCCGCATTCGGATTGACGATGACGATCATCGTTCCACCGGTTATTCGCGGCTTTCAGTGGGAGATCTACGCGTCAAAGGATCCGGCCGCGGTCGCCGCCGCGTTCCCGGAAGACGCCGCGCCGATCGGCCTGATGCGTCCGCCGACCAAGAGATTTGACTGAAGCCTGCTTTGCGGTCAGGCCGCAGCGATATCAGCGCCCAGTCCCGCCATGACGTCCACGAAGCCTGGAAAGCTCGTCGCGATCATCGCGGCGTCGTCGATCGCGACGGGCCTGGCCGAAGCAAGGCCCATGACGAGAAAGCTCATCGCGATGCGATGATCGAGATGGGTGCGGACAGAGCCGCCGCCCGCAACATCGCCATTCCGCCCGAAGACGCGGAGCCAGTCGGGTCCGCTCTCCGTTTCGACGCCATTGAGGTTGAGGCCGGCTTCGATGGCGTCGAGACGGTCGCTTTCCTTGACGCGCAGTTCTTCAACGCCCGGCATATAGGTGTCGCCCTTCGCAAAGGCGGCGACGATGGAAAGGATCGGATATTCATCGATCATCGACGGCGCGCGCGACGCCGGAACCGCGACGCCTCTCAGCGCAGCATGCGCGACGCGAATGTCGGCGACCGGCTCGCCGCCCGATATGCGTTCATTGAGATAGACGACGGCCCCGCCCATCTCGCGCAGCGTTTCATAGAATCCGGCGCGCAGCGGATTGACGAGCACATTGCGGATCGTCACGTCCGACCCCGGCGTGATCGCCGCCGCGGCCGCAATGAACGCCGCCGAAGAAGGATCGCCCGGCGCATCGACGCGCGCAGCTTTGAGAGTCTGGCCGCCCTTGATCGAGATGCGCCGCCCGGCCGCCTCGTCCCGCATGTCCAGCGCGGCGCCAAACGCCGCCAGCATCCGCTCAGTGTGATCGCGCGACCTCTGGGGCTCAATAACGCTTGTCGTTCCCGCAGCGCCAAGTCCCGCCAGCAGGACCGCGGACTTCACCTGCGCTGACGCGACAGGAAGCGTATAATCGACGCCCTTGAGAGGCGCGGCCTCGATCGACAGCGGCAACCTGTCATCGCGCGCCGCGATTTTCGCCCCCATGTCGATCAGCGGAACCGAGACGCGGCGCATCGGCCTTTTGCGAAGGCTTTCGTCGCCGTCGAAGCTGGCGCCGACGCGCTGGCCCGCCGCTGCGCCGAGGACGAGACGGCAGCCGGTTCCGGAATTGCCGAAATAGAGCGCGCGGCCCGGCGACCGCCAGGGCGCGCCAGTGACGCGCCAGAGCGGGCCGGCGCCGGTCAGTTCACGCTCGACGGCTGCGCCAAGGTTACGCATGGCCGCGGCGGTCCGCAGCACGTCATCGCCTTCTAGAAGTCCCGAAACGAGGGTTTCGCCCTCCGCCAGCGCGCCAAAAATGAGCGCGCGATGCGAAATCGACTTGTCGCCCGGCGCGAGGGCCTCGCCCTTGAGGGCGCGCCCGCTGCGGGCGGCGAGGCCGTTGGCGGCAGGCGCGTTCATGACCATCCGGATTTCGCTTCGCGCCGGGTTTTGACAGCGCCGGTCGGGCGTGGCAACAGACCGCCCATTCCATTCCCCAAGGTTAAGGACCTCCAAGACGTGAACAAGCCCGAACTCGGGATCAAGCGCGACTGCCCGTCCTGCGGCGCGCGCTTTTACGATCTCAACAAGTCGCCGGCGCATTGCCCGAAATGCGAAACGACTTTCGTCCCTGAAGCCCTCTTGAAGCCGCGCAAGCCGCGGCGCGAAGACGAGCCGGCCGAAGGCGCCGAACCGCAGCCTAAGCCGGTGGCCGAAGTGCCGCTCGACGCGGCCGACAAGGACGAAAAGGCGGCGAAGTCGAAGCGCAAGCCGGGGCTCGATGACGAGGCGCCGGCCGACGAACTGGCCGACATCGAAGATATCGAAATAGACGATGACGAAGAGGACGATACCCTTCTCGAAGAAGACGAGGACGAGGACGAGGATATCGGCGGCATCGTCCAGGGCGGGGACGAAGAGCCCTAGGAGACAAGTTTCCCGGACTTGCGGACCCCAATCGGGGGGTCTAGAGGACCGCGTTCGCCGCGTGGCGCGCCGCCTTCCCAATCGGCGCGCATCGGCATTCTGGCATCGGGGCTGTAGCTCAGTTGGGAGAGCGCTTGAATGGCATTCAAGAGGTCGACGGTTCGATTCCGTTCAGCTCCACCAGCCTTCGCCGAAATCGCGCGCGACGGCTGGCGCGGTGGCGCCCGAAGGGCGGCGGAGACCTGTTCCCCCGCGCGCTTGGGCCTGCGCCAACCGTCTGACAGCCGCTAATGCACGTCCTTCTCTTTGGCGCATCGGGCCAGGTCGGCCGCGAGACGATCGACGCCGCGCAGCGGCGAGGGTTGCGCTTAACCGCGCTGTCGCGGGCCGACGCCGATCTTGAAATCCCCGGCGCTGGAGCCGCCGCCGTCGCGCGCTTCAACCCTGACGCCGTCATCAACGCGGCTGCGTGGACCGCCGTCGACAAAGCCGAAACCGAGACCGCCGCGGCGCAGCGCCTCAACGCCGGCGCCCCGGCCGAGCTCGCGGCGGCGGCGAAGGCGGCGGGAGCGCGTTTCATTCATCTGTCCACGGATTACGTCTTTGACGGCGGCGCCTCGGCGCCGCTCGACGAGGCGGCGCCGACTGGGCCGGTCAACGTCTACGGCGCGACGAAACTCGAAGGCGAGCGCGCCGTTCTCGGCGCATCGCCCGCCGCCGTCATTGTCCGAACATCGTGGGTTTTCGCCGCACACGGGGCGAATTTCGTCCGGACGATGCTGCGTCTCGCTGCATCCAACGACGCGCTTTCGATCGTCGGCGATCAGACCGGCGGCCCGACACCGGCGTCAGCCATCGCCGAGGCCTGCCTTGACATTGCGGCGCGGAAAGATGGTCCCGGCGGGCTCTACCATTTCCAGGGGGCGCCGGCCGCCAGCTGGGCCGAATTCGCCGAGGCGATCTTCGCCGCTGTGGGCAAGACCGTTAAAGTGAATAAAATCCTGACGCGCGACTATAAAACACCGGCGTTTCGGCCTCTCTATACAGTCCTTAATTGCGCCAAAATCGACCGCTGTTATGGGATTTCACAGCCGGATTGGCGCACCGACCTTGCGGTCGCCGTCCGGCGCCTGCAAGATAATCAGTAAGCGAACGGATCGGAATTTTTTATGAAAGGCATCGTGCTCGCGGGCGGCTCGGGGACGCGCCTTTATCCGATCACGCGCGGCGTCTCGAAGCAGTTGACGCCGATCTACGACAAGCCGATGATTTATTATCCGGTCAGCGTGCTGATGCTCGCCGGCATTCGCGATATTCTCATCATCACGACGCCGGAGGATCAAGCGGCGTTTCAGCGCCTGCTCGGCGACGGCTCAGACTGGGGCGTTCGCTTCGCTTACGCCGTGCAGCCCAAACCCGACGGCCTAGCGCAGGCGTTCCTGATCGGCGCGGATTTCATTGCCGGCGACAAATGCGCGCTCGTTCTCGGCGATAATATTTTCTACGGCCACGGCCTGACCGAAGAATTGCAGGCCGCCGCCGCGCTTGAAGACGGCGCGGTCATCTTCGCCTATCAGGTCACGGACCCACAGCGCTACGGCGTCGTCGCCTTCGACGCCGCCGGCAACGTCACCAGCATTGAAGAGAAACCGGAACGGCCGAAGTCGGACTTCGCCGCCACGGGCCTTTATTTCTACGACGAGACCGTTGTCGAGCGCGCCAGGCGCGTGAAGCCTTCGCATCGCGGCGAGCTGGAAATCACCGCGCTCAACGACATGTATCTCCATGACCGTAAGCTGAGGGCGCAGATCCTCGGGCGCGGCTACGCCTGGCTCGACACCGGCACGCACGACTCGCTTCTTGAAGCGTCGCAGTTCGTCCACACGATCGAGACGCGGCAGGGCCTCAAGGTCGCCTGCCCGGAGGAGATCGCCTTCCGGCTTGGCTTTATCGACCGAGACCAGCTCCAGCGCATCGCCCTGCCGCTCGCCAAGAATCAGTACGGCCAATACCTACTCAAGATTGCGCAGTCCTAATCGCCGCGCTTGCCATCGTCCCGCCCATGCGCGAAAGGGGTCGATCGCCGCCTCTCGCGGTCGTGATGGGTTATGGGCATGAAAATTCTTGTCATCGGCGGCGACGGTTTTTGCGGTTGGCCGACCGCCCTGCATCTTTCGGACCTCGGCCATGACATCGTCATCGTCGATGACCTCTCGCGCCGGAAGATCGACATTGAGCTTGAAGTCGAAAGCCTGACGCCGATCCGGCCGGTATCGGTCCGCCTCGCCGCTTGGAAAGAGGCGACGGGCCGCGACATCCGCTTTGAGAACATCAATGTCGCGAAAAATTACGCGCGGCTGCTGCATCTCATCGAGAACGAACGCCCGGACGCCATGGTGCATTTCGCTGAACAGCGCGCCGCGCCCTATTCGATGAAGTCGTCGTTCCACAAACGCTACACGGTCGACAACAATATCAACGCGACGAATAACATCCTCGCGGCGATCGTAGAGTCCGGCGTCGACGTCCATCTCGTCCACCTCGGCACGATGGGCGTTTACGGTTACGGCACCGCCGGGATGAAAATTCCGGAGGGCTATCTTCCGGTGAAGATCGAGACCGACGACGGGCGCGAAATCATGCAGGAGATTCTCTACCCGGCCAATCCCGGCTCCATCTATCACATGACGAAGACGCAGGATCAGCTGCTCTTCGCCTTCTACAACAAGAACGACCGACTGAAGATCACCGATCTTCACCAAGGCATCGTCTGGGGCACGCAGACGCGCGAAACGCGGCTCGACGAACGGCTCATCAACCGCTTCGACTATGACGGCGACTACGGCACCGTCCTCAATCGCTTCCTGATGCAGGCGGCGGTCGGTTATCCGCTGACGGTGCACGGCACCGGCGGGCAGACGCGCGCCTTCATTCACATCCAGGACACCGTGCGCTGCATCGAGCTTGCGATCGAGAACCCGCCGCAGAAGGGCGAGCGCGTTCGCATTCTGAACCAGATGACGGAAACCCACCGCGTGCGCGATCTTGCGAAGATGATCGCCGAAAAGACCGGCGCGACCATCGCCAATGTCGCGAACCCGCGCAACGAGGCGGCGGAAAACGATCTGAACGTCGAGAACCAGCGCCTCTTGAGCCTCGGGCTTGAACCGATCACGCTTGAGGAAGGCCTGCTCGAAGAAGTGCGCGAGATCGCCCGCAAATACGCCGACCGCTGCGACCGGTCGAAAATCCCGTGCGTTTCCTTCTGGAACGAGACGCGGCGCGAAGACGCGGCGCGCTAGAGCATCGGGCGTTTAATCTGCGACATAGTTTTGTGCTTTGAAGAAGT
>CAZHUI010000057.1:0-21479 GCA_964535605.1 uncultured Caulobacterales bacterium | reverse complement strand
CCGACTGGCTGCAATAGCCGCAATCCTCGGGGCAGCCGCCGGTCTTGATCGACAGGAGGCGCGAGGCCTGCACCTCGTTCGCTGGGAAGTTTTCGCGCAACACCGTCTGCGCGCGAAAGACGAGATCGGCGAAAGGCAGCGCGAACAGCGCCTCGACCGCTTCGCGCGTCCAGCGGTGGCGAATTTTAGTTTCGCCGTCCATCAAGGCGCGCCGAAGGCGCGCGTCGCTGACAGATAGTCCTCGCCCTGCGCGCCGCGAATCGAGAACCGCGCGGTCTTCGCCGACCAGTCGATGTCGATGACGCCGTAATTCGCCTCATAGATCATGGCGCCGAGGCGGTTGGGGTCTTCCTCGACATAGGTCTCGCCGCTCTGGGCGCGCCAGGTCGCGGCGGGAAGATTGACCGAGGAAGACGTCGCCTCAAAGAGCGGGTAGCCGACGACATCCTTGCGCTCGTAGAGCGCCGCCGAATGGCGGTCGCCCGAAAGGATCATCACGTCTTTCGCGCCCGACGCGTCGATGACGTCGTAAAGCTTCTCGCGCTCCAGCGGAAATTCGCGCCAGGCCTCCCAGCCGTGCCCTTCCGACATGACCTGAATGGAGGAGACGAGGAGGCGGAGATCGGCGGGCTTTTTCAGCTCCGCCGCGAGCCAGGCCCATTGCGCCTCGCCGAGCATCGTCTTGGCGGGATCGGGATCGGGGAGCCAGCGTTCCTTCCCGCGCGCGCCCTGCTCATCCGTCGGCTTCAAGGGCGAGCGGAAAAAGCGCGTGTCGAGCATGATGATCTGAACGCGCTTTCCGTCCTCGCCGATCGTCCACGACTGATAGACGCCGGGCCGCTCGCTGCGCGCATCCTTCACGTCCCAGACATATTCGAAGAGCTTTTCGGATTGTTCCTTGTACCGATAATCGGCGCCGGCGTCGTTGAGGCCGTAATCATGATCGTCCCAGGTCGTCAGCATCGGCGCGCCGGCGCGCACGCGCGCGAAGGGCGCGCTCGCCGCAAGGCGCATATAGGCGGCTTTGAGCTCGGGGAGCGCAGCGTCGTTGGAGCGCACGTCGCCATAGACATTGTCGCCGATGTAAAGGACGAGGTCGCCCTTCTCGGCCGCGACACGGTCCCACATCGACTGGTCTTCGTTCTGCTGCGCGCAGCTCGCAAAGACGATGCGCGAGAGCGTCTTCGAGACGTCGAGCGGCGCCGACATCATGGGGACGGCGCGGATCGCGCCTGAGGGCGCCTCGGGCGCAACCGCCGGCGCCGGCCCGGCGACCTGCGGCGTCGCGCAGGCGGCGAGCGCGAGCAGCGACGCGGCAATCAGCGAAATTCTTTTCATCAACTCCTCCTGCGAATAGGACAACGGTCTACGCGGCGAATGCGACAGCGGGACGACTATGGCGCCGCCGTCTCAACCGCCCGGAACCCGCCTTCCATCTCCGAGGCGAGATAGAGCATCACGGCCCAGGCCGCGACGTTCTGTTTCAGCGCCTCAGGGTCGATCTTGTCGAGCGTGTCATTGGCGGTGTGGTGAAGGTCGAAATAATCGCTGCCGTCCTGCGCGAGATCGAGAACCGGCACGCCGGCCGCGCGAAGCGCGCCGACATCGGCGCCGCCAAAGGCCTCGGCCGCGCCGGGGCCGACGCCGAGCGGGCGCAGCGCCTCGGCGAGGTCCTTTGCGTAGCTTTCGCGCCCCGCACCGAAGCGCGTCCGGAGCTGCCAGACGCGCCCCGCTCCGAAATCGGACTCGGCGGCGAGGACATGGCGCGCGAGATCGCCCCTGTGGCGCTCGGCATAGGCCTTGCCGCCGTGAATGCCGACTTCTTCCGCGCCCCACATCACGACGCGGATCGTGCGGCCAGGCTTTCCCTTCAACTCGTCGACGAGCTTGGCCGCCGCCATGGTGATCGCGATCCCGGCGCCGTCGTCGATGGCGCCCGTGCCGAGGTCCCAGCTGTCGAGATGGCCGCCAATGACGATCAATTCATCCGTACGCCCCGGAATTTCGCCGACGACATTGCCGGACTGCGCGGCGTCGATGCGCTGCGTTTTGAGGTCGAGCTTCACGCGCACCGGTTTCCGGGAGCCTAGCGCGCGCGCTAGAAGATCCGCGTCGGGATTGGACAGCGCCGCCGTCGGGATCGGCGTCACGCCGTCGGCGTAGTTCATGTTGCCGGTATGCGGGAAACGATGGCTGTCGGTGCCGACCGAGCGGATGATCGCCGCGGCCGCGCCGCGCTTGGAGGCTTCGTTCGCCGCGCCCGAGCGCTTGGCGACGGCGACGCCGTAGCCCGAGCCGTCCTGCGTGCGCGTCATCTTTTCGTCAACGAACACGATTTTCCCTTCAAGGCCGGTCATCGGCGCGAGGCTCAGTGCGGTCAGCGTCGGGAAGCGGACGACCTCGCCCTCAAGGCCGCCTTCCGGCGTCGACACCGAATTGCCAAGCGCAGTCGCCGCGAGCGGCTGCGGGAACGGCGTGACGATCGCCGCGCTTTCGGAGATCCGTGTCCAGACCGGCATGTCGAATGTCTCTGTACGGACATTCGCAAAGCCCATCGCCTTCAGCTTGGCTTCGCCCCAAACGCGCGCCCGCGCCTCCGCTTGCGTGCCGCCGAGCCGGGGGCCGACCTCCGTCGTCAGGCTCGCGACGATCTCATAGGCGCGATCGTCCGCCATCGCGCGCTCGATCAGCGTCGCGACGTCGGCGCGCTGGCGGGCGGTGAGTTCGGCGCTCGCGGGAGCGGCGGCCATCAGCGCGGCGAGAAGCAAAAGCGTTCGCATCGGATTGTCCTTCTACGGAGGGGAGCGTCAGCCGCCCTTGGCGGCAAGTTCAAGTTCAGGCGGGAGAAGTTCGTATTGCGCGAAGAAAGAGTTGTAGTCGCAAGTCAACTCCTCCCCGGCGGCGATGTCGCGCAGCGCGACGCCGGCCGCGAAGTCCGAAAAGTCGGTGTTCGGCGCCGGCGAGTGATTCATGAAGCGGGAATTGTCGACCTCATAAACGATGAGATCGAGATTGTCCGGATGCGGAAAGGCGTAGCGGTCGAGCAGCGTCTTCAGAAAAGGGGGCGCGTTCTCATAATCGCCGCGCGGGATCAGCCGGTCGAAACCGGGCTCGAAGCGCGAGACCCTTTGTCCTTTCGCAATCGGCTCGGCGGCGAAAACGCCGACGCCCTCGATGGCGCTCGGGGCGATATAGGTCGTAACGATGAGCAAGGCTTGTCCCTCAGCCGAAGCGCTTCAGCCATTCATCGCGGGGGGCGGCCCAGATGTCGAGCGGCCCTGCGACTTCGTGCTGGAATTTTTCTCCGGAAAGCGTCTCGCCGATCTTGCGGGCGACCGCCTGACTGTTTTCGTTCGCCGGGTCGATCAGCGACAGGATGCGGGGGAGGTCGGGGTTCGTCGCGAAGATCCAGCGGATGGCGGCGATCGCAGCTTCCGGCGCGTAGCCTTTTCCCCACCAGCGCGCGTCGACGCCCCATCCGCATTCAAGCCCCGGCCAGCCTTCGGGCATCCATGGGCCGACGCGCCCGACCCATGTCCCGCTGGTGCGCTCGATCACGGCGAAAAAGCCGTAGCCGCGGATCCGCCAGTGGCCGAGCATCGTTGCGAAAGTGCGCCACATGGTCTCGCGCGAGGGGACCTTGCCGCCGAGCGCCAGATAGCGCGCGACGCGCGGGTCTCCCATCATCGCCGCATGCGCCTCGAAATCGTCCGGCGCGAGCGGGCGAAGGAGGAGCCGGTCGGTCATGAGGTCGAGGGCCATGGCGGGCCCTCTTATCGCCCGCCTTTCGATTAGGCCAGACGCCTCACCAGACGAGGCCGCGATAGTCGGCGCCGCACTGGGCGAGATCGGCGTCGCCCGAGAGGTCGATGATGATCTTGCCGGGACCGCGTTCAAGGATCGCGCCTTTGTCGATCGAGGTCGCGTGGCCGAAGATGATGATGTCGGCGCCGTCGACGGCGTCTTCCGCGTCCGTCGCCATCAGCTCGACGAAATGCGGGATCTCGCCTTCGATATATTGCTTGTTCTTGCCCATCAGGCGGCTGGCGTCGACATAAGGATCGACGATGCGCAAAGGATAGCCCTTGCCGATCAGGCGTTCGGCGAGCGCGACGAAGGGCGACTCGCGCAGATCGTCCGTACCCGGCTTGAAAGCGAGACCGAACAAGACGGCCGGCCGGCGCCCGCAGGCCCTGACCGCCGCGATCGCCGCCTGAAGATGGGCTTCGTTCGAAGCGAGCGCGGCCTTCATGATCGGGGCCGAGACTTGCCTGGCCTCTGCGATCGAGATCATGGCGCGAAGGTCCTTCGGCAGGCAGGAGCCGCCGAAGGCGAAGCCCGGTTTCAGATAGGCTGGCGAAATGTTGAGCACGGTGTCGCGCGTGAAAATCTCCAGCGCGGCGCGCGGCTCGACGCCGCGGCTGGCGAGAATGCGGGCGGCCTCATTGGCGAAAGCGACCTTGAGGCCGTGCCAGGCGTTCGACAGAAGCTTGATCGATTCGGCGACGCCGGGCTGCGTGCGGATGATTTCGCATTCGATCCCCGCAAAGAGACGGCGCGCGTCGTCGAAACCGCGGTCCGACGTCGCTCCGATGATGGTAAAGGGCGGATGGCGGAAATCCTTGACCGACTTCCCCTCGCGCAAAAACTCCGGATTGAAGACAAGATGGACGCGGCCGCCGAGCGTTTCCCCGCAGGCGTTTTCAAGGATGGGCGCCAGCCGTTCCATGGTCGCGCCGGGCGGCACGGTCGAGCGCACAATCACCGTATGCGGACGATCCCCGCCCGCGAGCGCCGCGCCGATCTCGCGGATCACCGCCTCGACATAGGCGAGGTCGGGCGAGCCGTCGCGCGCCGTCGGCGTGCCGACCGAGACGAGCGAGACGTCGCTCGACCGCACGGCGTCCGCGCCGTCGAGCGTCGCGCGGAATAGACCCGTCCTCACCGCCGCGACGGTCAGTTCCGCGATCGCCTCTTCGACGATCGGCGACTCGCCGCGATTGATCATGTCGATCTTGGCGCGGGATATGTCGACGCCGACGACCTCGTGACCAAGCTCGGCGAAACACGCGCCCGAGACGGCCCCGACATAGCCGAGGCCGAAAATTGCAACCTTCATCGCCCTTTCCCTCACCAGCGGGGCGAAGAGGTTCTCGCAAACAACCCTTAATCTTTTGGGCGCGCTCGCCCCCCGCCGGTTGCGCGCGCCGGCGCCGAATTCGCGCGAAGGGCGTATCTGGCGCGAGCCGGCGCGTTTGTGGTTGCCGACAGATTAACGGCGCGGCAGCATGGCGGCGTCACCGCGAGGGAGGTCCGCCATGTCGCTTACCGGGCGCGCATTCGCCGCCGCATTATTGATGTCGCTCGCCGCCGCCGAGGCTGGCGCGGCAACGCTCGTCAAGCCGGGATCGGCGACGCGCGCCAGCGAGAAGGGCGTCACCGTCATTCGCGGCGCCAAGCCCGCGGCGCTCGCCGCCGCGGCGGCGCCGACGCCCCGCGCGCCATGCCCCGTTGCAAAAGTCGCGGCGACGACCGTCTGGCCGGCGCGCGCCTTTCGACAGCAGGGTTTCTGGTCGGGCGACGGCCTGGTCACCGCGTCGATGCGCGCGGCGAACCGGCGCACGACCCAGGGCTTTTACGCCGACCGGATCGCGGCGGGACTTTAGCCGAGCGAGGGATCGAGCTTCACGCAGGCCGCCATCAGTTCGTGCACGGCGGCGACGGAGTTGTCGAACATCGTCTTTTCTTCCGGCGTGAAGGAGACCTCGACGATCTTCTCGACGCCGTTTTCACCGACGACGATCGGCACGCCGACATAGGTGTCCTTGACGCCGTACTGGCCGGTCAAATGCGCCGCACACGGAATGACCATGCGCTTGTTCTTCAGATAGCTCTCCGCCATCTGGATCGCCGAAGCCGCCGGCGCGTAATAGGCCGAGCCCGTTTTCAACAGCGCGACGATCTCGCCGCCGCCCTTGCGCGTCCGGTCAACGATGGCGTCGATTTTTTCCTGGCTCGTCCAGCCCATTTTGACGAGATCGGGGAGCGGGATGCCGGCGACCGTCGAATAGCGCACCAGCGGAACCATGGTGTCGCCATGCCCGCCGAGGACGAAGGCGGTGACGCTGTCGACCGCGACGTTGAATTCCTCGGCAAGGAACAGGCGGAAGCGCGCCGAATCTAGAATGCCGGCCATGCCGATCACTTTTTTCGTCGGCAGGCCCGAAAATTTCTGCAGCGCCCAGACCATCGCGTCGAGGGGATTGGTGACGCAGATGACGAAGGAATTGGGGGCATGCTGACGAATGCCCTCGCCGACGGACTTCATGACTTTCAAATTAATGCCGAGGAGGTCGTCGCGGCTCATGCCCGGCTTCCTCGCGATGCCCGCCGTGACGATGCAGACGTCGGCGCCGGCGATATCCTTGTAGTCCTGCGTACCTTTTAGCTTTGAGCCGTAGCCGTCGACGGGCGCCGACTGCGCGATGTCGAGCGCTTTTCCTTGCGGCAGGCCCTCGGCGACGTCGAAGAGGACGATGTCGCCCAATTCCTTCTGCGCGGCGATATGGGCAAGCGTGCCGCCGATCATGCCGGAACCGATGAGCGCGATCTTCGTGCGGGCCATGGATGTCTCCTTTGGAGGCGTGAAAAGTCGCGCGCTCTATAAGGGTTTTACCCCGCAAGGGAAACAGCCATCGGTCACAGAAACTAACCGTCCTAATGGGCGGCGAAATGCCAATCAAAATCGAAGGGCAATCAACCTATAAGCACAAAACGGAACGAAATTGCAGGATAGGCGAACACATTCCCAAATGCGAATGTCGTTCCGGTTAGGGCCTTCAATGCTTGCGAGGTTTTTTCGTCTTTCGCTCCTGCCTCCGCAATTCATCCTGCTGGTCTTCGTAGGTGAAGAGACCTGCTCGCCCGGCGATAAGTCCGCCGACGACAGAAAATCCGAGCCAACAGATTAAGAAGATGACGGCTTGAGCGATCAGTATGTGCTTTTCTTCAACCCATCGTTCGATCCCGGGAAATTCTCGCGCGTTCAATGCGAGAATTGCCCCGACAATCCAGCCGATAATTGCGAGGGCATCGCCCGAAAATAGTCGTCGCTTCCTTTCGCCTTCGTGCATTGAGACCTCGAATGACAGCCGTCAAAACACCAGCCTGACGCTCGCCATCACAGAGGACGACGCGAAATGATCGCCGTCGAGGCGCTGGAAGTCGGGGCTGAAGGTCACCGTCGGCGGGACCGACGCGTCGAATTCCTCCGGCCCGTAGACCACCTGAAGCGTGCGAAAATAGGAAAATTCAACGCCAATCGATAGTGCGTCCGACAGAGCAAAATCGACGCCTGCGCGGCCCTGATAGGCGAAGGCCGCGTCGCGCTCGCCCAGCTCATTCTCGACGCGCGCGCCGCCGACGCCGGCGCCGACATAGGGCGTCAGTCGCGAGGAATTGACGAGGTCGAAATAGACGTTCGACATGATCGCCTGCACGCTGACGTCGCCGGCGTCCGGGATGGTCGAGGGAACGGCGCCGCCGGTCAGCGCGACTTCGTCAGCGTCAAGATCGAAGCGGCGATATTCAATCTCCGTGCGCGTTTTCGCATATTGAAAACCGATCGCCGCCGACCACGCCGCGCCGCCGCCGAGATCGGTCGCCTTCGCCGTCGGCGGCGCGACAATCGGCAGATAGCTGGGGCTGTAGGAGAAATCCTGAGCAAGGCTTTCCGGGAAGGAAACGCCCGCCGCACCGCGGAGATAAAGACCGGTCGCGCGCCCCGATTCGGCGGGCGCTGCGTCCTGCGCGAAGGCCGGCGTAGCGGCGAGCGCGGCGGCGGCGATCAATAATCTTTGCACGGAACACCTCGGCGTCGGGAGGAACGGATCAGGGTATTTACCAAGACCCGCGGGATTGCGATAGCCTCGCCCCGCTCCCGAAGGAGACCTTTGCGCGACAAGGGTTCCCGCGGCTCATCCTTCGTGACGCCTCCGCTTCGCTCCGGCTCCTCAGGATGAAGCCTTCCTTGTTTCAAGAGCAAACCTTCATCCTGAGGAGCGGCCTTCTTCAGGCCGCGTCACGAAGGATGAGCCGCGCGTGCGCTGGTTTGCGCAACGGTCTCCGAAGGGAAAGGCAGGAGCCCTACTCCGCCGCCGCGCGCGCGTTCACGGCGCCGTGCGCGCGCATGAATTTGGCGACGCGGGGCTGGATTTCGGTGCGCCAGCGTCCGCCGTTGAAGACGCCGTAATGGCCGACGCCCGGCTGGATGTAATCCGATTTCATGGAGTCCGGCAGGTTGACGCAGAGATCGTGCGCGGCCTGCGTCTGGCCGATGCCGGAAATGTCGTCATTCTCACCCTCGACGGTGAGGAGCCCGATATCGGTGATCGCTTCAGGCTTCACGCGCCGGCCGCGATGCATGAACTTTCCTTCGGCGAGGGAGAATTCCTGGAAAACGTCGCGGATCGTCTGGAGATAGAACTCCTCCGTCAGATCGAGCACCGACAGATACTCGTCATAAAACTTGCGGTGCTTGTCGGCGCTGTCGCCGTCGCCGGCGACGAGATGCCGGAAATAATCGTAATGCGCGTTGAGGTGCCGGTCGTGGTTCATCGACAGGAACGAATAGAGCTGCACGAAGCCCGGATAGACGCGGCGGAGCGCGCCGGCATAGGGCGCGGGCGTCGTGTAGATCATGTTGCGCTCGAACCATTCGAAGGAGCGTTCCTGCGACAGGAGGTTCGGGACGGTCGGCGAGCGGCGCGCATCGATCGGGCTGCCCATGATCGTCATCGTCGCCGGACGGCAGGGATCGTCGTCCTCCGCCATGACGGCCGCGGCGGCAAGGAGCGCCGGGCCCGGCTGGCAGACCGCCATCGCATGCGATCCGGGACCGAGATCGCGCATGAAGTCGATCAGGTAATCGACATAATCGTTGAGATCGAAGCGCCCCGCCGACAAGGGCACATTGCGCGCATTTTCCCAGTCGGTGATGTAGACGTCATGATCGGGCAGCATCGCCTCGACCGTGCCGCGCAACAGCGTCGCGTAATGGCCGGAGAGCGGGGCGACGATCAGGACTTTCGGGTCATCGCTGTTGCGGCCGCGGACTTTCTTCAGCGCGGCCTCGTCGCGGCGGAACCGCAGCAGCGCGCAGAAATCTTTTTGCACGGCGATCTCAAGCGCGACCGGGATCTCGGCGCCGTTGACGGTCGTGGCGCTCAGATCCCAGGAGGGCTTGGGGTAGCGGCGCGTCGCGTTTTCAAAAACGTCGAGGGCCGCCGCCGCCGAGCGCGCGACCCAGGTGTCCGCCATCGGATTGAAGGAGGACCGCCAGAAGCGGGCCCCGAGGCCCGCCGCCATGCGCGCAGGCGTCAACGCGGCATAGCCGAGTTCGTAAGCTGAATAGAGCATGGGCCCCCGCGGGTACTCCTACATCTTCCGGCGTTCTGGCCGCATCCCCGCACCGGCCTGCCGTCTCATGTCGTCATTTTGACACGCCCCGACTCCGGCGCGCAAGGGATATTACGCACCTGCAATATTACCGCCGGGTTGCGTCAACGCCCGCGATCGAGCGGAAATATCCAAGAATTTCTTATGGTTACCGGGAATTGACGCCGGCATAGAGCCCGTCGATGACGCTGAAGCCGGAACCGTCCCAGCTGTTGGGGACCGCCTCCGATTCCCATTCGCGGAAGTCCGCGTCGTCAAGAACCGTGGCGCACCAGTCGCGCGCAGGCCCCGATACCGCCACGCCATAACTGCGAAAACGCGACGCGACAGGGGCATAAAAAGCGTCGGCGATCGAGCGCGCGCCGAAGAGCCAGGGCCCCTCGCTTGCGAACCGGGCGCGAAGCCCCGACCATAGCTGATCGAGCCGGGCGATTTCGGCGCGCGTCTCGGCTGGAAAGTCGGGCGCTGCCGTCATGCGCCGGTGAATGTTCATCGAAAGGTCGCGGCGGACATTGGCAAAGCCCGAATGCATTTCCGCGGTGACGGCCCGCGCTTCAGCGCGCCGCGCCTTGTCCGCCGGCCAGAGCTGCGCCCCCGGATAGGTCTCCGCCGCCCATTCGGCGATCGCCAGCGAATCCCAGATGAGAAGGCCGTCGGCGTCGAGGCAGGGAACGCGCCCCGTCGGCGAGACGCGCAGCACCTCGGCGACTTTCCCGGCGCCATATCCCGGCTGGTCGAGACGGATGAGCCGCTCCTCAAAGGGAATGCGCGCCCATCGCAGGATGAGCCAGGGCCGCAGCGACCAGGACGAATAGTTCTTGTTGCCGATGTAAAGAAGGGTGCCCATGAACGTCTCCCGCGCTGGCGCCGCTGCCTATCAGCGCCAGTCGCGGGTCCGCCACCGAATTTTCCTCAGCCGGCGTTAAGCGGCGCGATCGAACTGCATCACCCAGTTCGTTTCCCAATTGGCGCCGCCGTCGGGAGAAAAAGCCTGCTCCCATTGCGGCGAGGCCGTATCGGTCCGCGTCCACAGGAACCGGACCTTGATCGGGCGGCTGTCGAGCACGTCTTCGGCGAAGAACGCGCCGACGCCGTCCTTGAACCCGCCGATGACGGGCACATCAAGCTGATGCGGCGCGCGGGCGTCGAGCCACCAGATCGCCCACCGGCCCTTTTGCGCATCGAAGGACCGCAGCGCGACGGCGCGATAGGCGCCGCCCGGCAGATCGATCCAGTTGTCTTCGAGATTGCCGAACCCGCCAAGGATCTTGCGCGTCGACGAGGCGCCGCCGAACGCCTCCCAGTCCTGATCGCCGGCGAGACGCCGCTTCAGGCGCCGGTGCGCGACGCGCCAGTCGCCGATCAGAAAGTCGAAGTCCTTCGCGCCGCCTGATGAAAGGTCCTGATTGAGCTGCATGAGTCACGCTCCGCTGATTGTGTCGATGGCCGCGCGCGCCCTGACCCTGGGGCCGGTCACAACAGGCGCCGAATGGCGGCCGCAATTTCCTTGGGCGTCAGCGTGTCTTCGAGCGCGACCTTCAAGGCGCCGTCGCTGCCGATCAGATAGAAGAGCGAGGAATGCTGCATCGTGTAGCCGATCGTCGAATCCTCGACCGGCTCGGCTTCGGCGTAGACTTTGAAATTCGCTTTCGCCGCTTCGACCGCGGCGCGCTCGCCGGAAAGGCCGGTGAGGCGTTCGTCAAAGGCGAGATAGGCTTTGAGTTTTTCCGGCGTGTCGCGGTCGGGATCGACGGTGATGAAAAGCGGCGCGACTTTTTTCAGTTCCGCCGGGCTCAATTCATTGAGCGCGGCGCTGAGTCGCCCGAGCGCGAGGGGACAGACATCGGGACAGGAGGCGAAGCCGAAATAGACGACGCCGACGCGGCCCTTGATGTCGGCCTGCGTCATCGCCGCGCCATTGTGGTCCGTGAGCGCGAAGTCCGATTTGAACTGGTCGGAAAGCGCGATGACGCCGGGCGGCGGCGTTCCGGCGTTCGGCGCGCCGTCGCCGCAGGCGGCGAGGAGAAGCGCGGCGGAGATCCAAAGTCCCTTGCTCATGGCGGTTTCCCTTTGTCGGCGCGTCCCGGTAGGCTCGCCCTTACGCGCCCGGCCGCCGCGCCGCCAGAGACAAGTCGTCGCTCGCCCCCATGACCGTTTCAACCGCCGAAAGAGAAATCGCCGCGCAATCCCTGCGCGGGCCGATCCGCATCCGCACGCTGACGACGCTCCGCTGGCTCGCCGTCGCCGGCCAGATTTCGGCGATCCTCGTCGTCCATTTTGTTTTCGGCTTTCCCGTCGAGCTTGGCCTCTGCCTCGGCGCGGTCGCGGCGAGCGCCTGGCTCAACATCTTCACGGCCTTGCGGTTTTCGCCGCAGCGCTTTCTCTCCGACACCGAAGCGACCGGCTATATCGCCTTCGATATCGTGCAGCTTTGCGTGCTCTTGTTCCTGACCGGCGGGCTCCAGAACCCGTTCGCAGTGCTGATCCTTGCGCCGGTGACGATTGCGGCGAGCGTTCTGCCCTTGCGCCAGACGATCCTCATCGCCGCGCTCGCGCTCGCCGGCGTCGGCCTTCTCGGCGTCCTGCATCTGCCGCTGCCGTGGCGGGCGGGCGAGACGCTGGTTTTTCCGCCGCTGATCAACGCCGGCGCCTGGGTCGCGCTCTCTTTCGCGGTCGCGTTCTTCGCCGCCTATGCGCACCGCATCGCGGTCGAATCGGCGCAGATGCGCAGCGCGCTCGCCGCCTCGCAACTGGTGCTGGCGCGCGAGGAGCGCCTTGCGGCGCTCGGCGGGCTCGCCGCCGCCGCCGCGCATGAACTCGGCACGCCGCTCGCGACCATCCAGCTGACCGCCAAGGAAATGGCGAATGAATTGAAAGGCGAAGGCCTTCTTGAAGACGATGCGCGCCTGCTCGTCGAACAGGCGCAGCGCTGCCGTGAAATTCTCGGGCGCCTGTCGAAGGGCGGCGCCGAGGCTGACGCGATGATGGACCGGATCGGGCTCGACCTTCTCCTCAAGGAAGCCGCCGCGCCCTTCCTTGACGCGCGCACGGGCGCCGCCGTCATTTTCGAAATGAAAGGCGTCGCCGGCGAGGAGCCCCCGGTGCTGCGCCGGCGCCCGGAAATCATCTATGGCCTCCGGAACATCATCGAGAACGCCGTCGCCTATGGCCGGTCGAAAGTGCTGGTCTCGGCGGACTGGTCGGCGAGCGAGGTTGAGATTGAAGTTCACGACGACGGGCGCGGTTTCGCCCCCGATATTCTCGGGCGCCTCGGCGAGCCCTATCTTGGAAAGCGCGGGCGCGGCGTTGCAGCGCGCAGCGGCGCGGAACGGGCCGGCGGACTCGGCCTTGGTTTTTTCATCGCCAAGACGCTGCTCGAACGGACCGGCGCCGATATCGTGTTCGACAACCGCCCCTGGACCAGTGCCGGGCCCGACGGCGGCGAGGCCGGCGCCTGGGTCGCGGTGCGCTGGCCCCGCGCCGCGGTCGAGGCGCGATAGGGCCCGCGGTAAACCGTCACAATGGTTGCCCCGGACGATCGGACAGCGCACATACCGCGTACCAAAATTGACAACACAGCGAACGCCATGACCGACGACCTCTCGATCCGCGCCGACCTCCCTGAAGACGCCACGCTCCTCATCGTCGACGATGACGAGGCCTTCCGCACGCGCCTGGCGCGCGCGATGGAAAAGCGCGGCTTTGAGACCGCGATGGCCTCCGGCGTCAAGGAAGCGATCCGCCTCGCAAAAGTGACCCCGCCCGCTTTCGCGGTCGTCGATCTGCGCCTTGAAGACGGCGACGGCATCGAAGTCGTCAACGCCATTCACGATATCCGCGAGGACTGCCGCGTCGTCATGCTGACGGGCTACGGCAATATCGCGACCGCCGTCGCCGCCGTGAAAGCCGGCGCGATCGATTATCTCTCCAAACCCGCCGACGCCGACGATGTTGAGAAAGCCCTGCTCGCGCGCGGCGGCGAACGGCCCGAACCGCCTGAAAACCCGATGAGCGCCGACCGCGTGCGGTGGGAACACATCCAGCGCGTCTATGAGCTGTGCGACCACAATGTCTCGGAGACGGCGCGGCGGTTAGGGATGCACAGGCGGACGCTGCAGCGGATACTGGCGAAGCGCGCGCCGAAGTAGCGCTCTTTCATACCTGGCCAGAATCCGGGTAGCTGCGGCGCATGAATATTTGCGAACGGAAGGAATTGCGGGGCGTCAATGAGTAATGACCCCGCTGCCGACACTATCGCGGCGGCCGTCTCCTCTTTCGGCGCCGAAGTGAAGAGAAAGCTTTCAAATCCGTCTGCGTCAGGACAGCCGGAGGATCAGCTTCGAGCGCCGCTGGAGACGCTCATCAAGTCGCTCGCCGAGGCGGGGCTTGCGATGGGCGATGTGGTGCTTGTCGGCGAAAGCGCGCAGGCGGACCTGAAGACCCGGCCGGATTACGCCGTCACGCGCGGCAAAGCCCTGATCGGCTTCATCGAAGTGAAGGCGCCCGGCAAGGGTGTGAACCCGCGCGACTTCACCGACGATCACGACAAGACGCAATGGGAGAAGCTGAAGGCGCTGCCGAACCTCATCTACACAGATGGCAACGGGTTCAGCCTCTGGCGGGACGGCAGGAAGATCGACGCCGCCTACTTTGCCGGCGATGTCCGTTCCGCCGGCGCCAAGCTCGCCGCTGCGCCCGATTTCATTCGCGTCCTGACCGATTTTCTTTCATGGAGCCCGGTCGCGCCGCGCTCCCCGCGCCAGCTTGCGGAGATGAGCGCGCGGCTTTGCCGGCTCCTCCGCGACGAAGTGACCGAGCAGCTGGCGCATGGCGCCGCGGGCCTCGCCAGCCTGCGCGAGGACTGGCGCAAGACGCTTTTCCCTGAAGCGTCCGACGAGGAGTTCGCCGACGGCTACGCCCAGTCCGTGACCTTCGGCCTGCTGATGGCGCGGGCGCGCGGCATTTCGCTGGCCGACGGACCCGACCGCGCGGCGAAGGCGCTCAGGAAATCGAACTCCCTCATCGGGACGGCGCTCAGCGTGCTGACGGACGAGGTCGATCAGGAACAGACGCTGAAGACCTCGATCGCGGCAATGACGCGCGTTCTCGATGTCGTCGACTGGTCGAAAATTTCGAAGGGCGAGCCCGAGGCTTGGCTCTATTTCTATGAAATCTTCCTGAAGGAATACGACAACGATCTGCGGAAGAAGACCGGCTCCTACTACACGCCGCCGGAGGTCGTGACGGCGATGGTGCGCCTCGCCGACGAAGCGCTGAGGACGCGCTTCGGCCTTCATCAGGGGTTCGCCTCGCCGGCGGTGAAGGTCGCCGACCCCGCCGTCGGCACCGGCACGTTCCTGCTCGGCGTGTTGCGCAAGATCGCCGCGACCGCGGCGGCGGACGGCGGCGAGGGCATGGCGGCGGGCGCCGTCGAAGCCGCCCTGTCGCGCATGATCGGCTTTGAAATCCAGTTCGGACCGTTCGCCGTGGCGCAATTGCGCCTTCTGGCGGAAATCGCCGAGCTGACGGAGAAGAAGCCCGAAGACGCCATCGACGCCGCGCTCCGCCTTTATATCGCCGACACGCTCGCCGACCCGGATGAGGAGACGGCGTGGATTCCGGCGTCGCTGAAGCCGATCGCCGAGTCGCGGAAGGCCGCGAACGCCGTCAAGCGCAAGGAGCCGATCACCGTCGTCATCGGCAATCCTCCGTACAAGGAAAAGGCCAAGGGCCGGGGCGGCTGGATCGAGGATCGCGGCAAGGGGCTTCTTGCGCCGCTTGAAGACTGGACGCCGCCGGCCGACTGGGGCGTCGGCGCGCATACGAAGCATCTTCGCAATCTCTACGTCTATTTCTGGCGCTGGGCGGCCTGGAAGGTGTTTGGCGGCGACCCTTATCGCCTCGACGCCGACAAGAGCGACATGAGCTTTACGGAAAAGCGCGGCGTTGTCTGCTTCATCACCGTCGCAGGATTTCTGAACGGGCCGGGGTTTCAGAAGATGCGCGCGGAGCTTCGCCGCGACGCCGATGAAATCTGGGTCATAGACTGTTCGCCGGAAGGCCATCAGCCCGCCGTGTCATCGCGCATTTTTCAGGGCGTGCAGCAGCCCGTCTGCATCGTCATGGCGGCGCGGCGCGACAGCAGCAAGTCGCGCGATGAACCTGCCCGCGTGCGTTTTCGGGCGTTGCCGGAAGGCGCGCGGGAAGCGAAATTCGAGGCGATCGCCCGGATCGGTCTTGGCGACAGCGGCTGGACGGACGCCGCCAAAGGCTGGCGCGCCCCGTTCCTGCCCGAAGGGCGCGACCGCTGGGAAAGCTATCCGTCGCTTGAAAGCCTGTTTGATTATGACGGCTCCGGCGTCATGCCGGGCCGGACTTGGGTCATCGCGCCGGACAGGGAATCGCTGGAACGGCGATGGAGTCGTTTGGTCAAAGAAAAGGACGCGGCGACGAAGGCGGTTTTGTTTCATGCGCACATCCGAAATGGCAAGCCGGGCGACAAGCATGTCAACAAAGTCGTCAAGGATGGTCTGGCCGGTCACCAACATCGAGTAGCGTCTGTGGCCGCAGAAATTGAAGCGCATATTGAGCCCTCTCGGTATTCGTTCCGGTCCTTTGATCGGCAATGGATTATCCCGGATGCGCGCTTGCTGAATCAGCCAAACCCGACGCTATGGAACGCGCATTCTCCTTCGCAGAGTTATTTGACAGCGCCTCATGACCGGACGCCGGAAAAGGGACCAGGGCTGACTATTACGTCGCTGATCCCCGACTTACACCATTACCACGGCCGGGGCGGCCGCGTATTCCCGCTCTGGGCTAACGCCAAGGCGTCCGTTCCGAACATCCGCCCGGCGCTGCTGGAGACCTTGTCGACGCTTTACGGCCGCGCCGTGGCGCCGGAGGATTTGTTCGCTTATGTCGCCGCCGTCGCCGCGCATCCGGCGTATACGGAGCGTTTTGCGGCCGACCTGCGCCAGCCCGGCCTTCGCATTCCCCTGACCGCCGACCCTGCGCTGTTCGCGGAGGCCGCCGCGCTGGGGCGCGAGGTCGTCTGGCTCATGACCTTCGGGGAGCGGTTCGCCGACGCGGACGCCGGGCGGCCCGCCAAACCGCCGCGCGCGCCGGACGGGCCCACCGTGCCGAAGGGCGGCGCCATTCCTGCCGCCCCGGACAAGTTTCCCAACATGATGAGCTTCGACGCCGGGAAGCAGCGCCTGCACATCGGGGAAGGCTTCTTCGACCGCGTGTCGCCGGCCGTCTTCGCCTATGAAGTTTCCGGCATGCAGGTGCTGACGCAGTGGTTCAGCTATCGCCGCCGCGACCGGTCGCGCCCGCTGATCGGCGACCGGCGCCCGCCCTCGCCGCTGGGCGACATCCAGCCGGAGGGCTGGCTGCCGGAATACTCGGACGAACTCCTCAATGTGCTGCACATCCTGACGCGGCTCGTCGCGCTGGAGCCCGCGCAGGCCGATCTGCTCCGCCGCATCGTCGAGGGAAAACTGCACGCTGTGGAAAACCTGAAAGCCGCGCTGCGGCCGATGGAGAAAACCATTTCTTCCAAAGCGGCGAATCAGGCGCCATCCTTGAAGCCCGTCGCCGCCAAGCGGTCCCGCAAGCCCCGCAACGTCAAAAGCCCGCGCAAGACATGACCAGCGACCTTTTCGGCAACCCGACTGGCCCCTCGCAGCAGAGTTTCTTCGGCGAGGGTGACGGAAAGCTTCAGGAGCCGGTCAAAACCTATCTTCCCGACCCGGAGAAAGTGCGCTTGCAACTGCGGGAATTGCTCAACACCGTGCGCACTGCGGCAGAAATGCCGTGGTCAGAGCGCGATGCAGGGTACTGGCAACTCGTGTTCCCCAACATGGCGAACTGGCTTCCCGAGGAGGAAGCCGCGCAGCTGCGCTTCGAGTTCGCGCGCGAGATGGAGCGTCTTCGCGCCGCCTGAATCGACGGGGCGCGCGCCTGGCGCGCCGAGCCGTTCCCTGCCGCTTGACCCCGGCTTATGGCTCCTTAACGTCTTTTCCCGAATGGTGTTTCGCGTCCAAACCCCGGGGACTTCATGAAAAGCTTCTCTTTCGCCGCTTCCACCGCGGCGCTCGTCCTCGCCTCGCTGTCCGCGTCCGCCGCGGAGATCGCGCTCCCCTATGAGGCGTTCACGCTCGACAACGGCCTTCGCGTCGTCGTGCATGAAGACAGGAAGGCGCCGCTGGTCGCCGTATCGATCTGGTACCATGTCGGCTCGAAGGACGAGCCGGAGGGGCGCACGGGATTTGCGCATCTTTTTGAACATCTGATGTTCAACGGCACCGAGAATTACGACGGCGAATGGTTCCTGCCGCTCGAAGAAGTCGGCGGCACCGACCTCAACGGCACCACCTGGTTTGACCGCACCAATTATTTCCAGACCGTGCCGACGCCGGCGGTCGACCGCGTGCTCTGGATGGAATCCGATCGCATGGGCCATCTTCTCGGCGTCGTCACGCAGGAAAAGCTCGATGAGCAGCGCGGCGTCGTGCAGAACGAGAAGCGCCAGGGCGACAACCAGCCTTATGGCCGCATGGAATATTCCGTACTCGAAGGATTATTGCCCGCAGGGCACCCCTATCGCCATTCGACCATCGGCTCGATGGAGGATCTTTCCGCCGCCGATCTCGAAACGGTGAAGACCTGGTTCAAGGATTATTACGGCGCGGCGAACGCGGTTCTCGTTCTCGCCGGCGACATCGACGCCAAGACCGCGCGCGAGAAGGTCGAAAAATACTTCGGCCATATCGAGGCCGGCCCGCCGCTGGTGCGCGCGCAGTCGAACGCGCCGAAGCTTGAGCAGTCGAAAAAAGAAATCATGTATGACCGCGTGCCGCAGGTCAAAATCGACCGCAACTGGGTCGCGCCCGGGCGGACGACGAAAGACGCGGTGCTGCTGACGCTGGCGGCCGACATTCTCGGCGGGGGCAAAACCTCGCGGCTCTATCAGCGCCTCGTCTATGACCTTGAAATCGCGACCGCGGCGACGGCGAACCTGCAGGAGCAGGAATTGATGAGCTTCTGGTCGGTGACCGTCGATCCGAAAAAGGAGACGGACCCCGCCAAAGCCGAAGCCGAGATGGAAAAGGTCGTCGCCGATTTCCTCGCCAAGGGCCCGACGCCGGCGGAACTGAAGCGGTCGAAAACCGCGATCGAGGCGGGCGTTCTGCGCGGTCTTGAAAAGGTCGGCGGCTTCGGCGGCAAGGCGACCGCGCTCGCCGAAGGCGCGCTTTATGCGAACGACCCCGACTTCGTGCTGACGCAGCTCGAATGGCTGCGCGCCGCGACGCCCGCCGAGGTGCTGGCCGCCGCGCGCGACGTCATGACCGCCGGCTATTACCAGCTGACGGTTCTTCCGTTCCCGGACTATTCGACGATGGCCTCGACCGTCGACCGCAAACTGGGCCTTCCCGCCGTCGCGACCTCGCCCGACCTCGTCTTTCCGGCGGTCGAAGAGGCGACCTTGAAAAACGGCATGAAGGTCGTGCTCGCCAGCCGGCCGACCGTGCCGGTCGTCAATGTCGCGCTGCAGTTCGACGCCGGCTACGCCTCCGACGCGTCGGGCGCGAAACTCGGCACGGCGTCCTTCGCCGGCGCCATGCTCGACGAGGGAACGAAACGGCGCTCCGCGCTCGCCATCGCCTCGGAGCTTGAAGGGCTCGGCGCGCAATTGAATGTCGGCTCCAATCTCGACATGACGGGCGTCACGCTGTCGGCGCTAAAAGACAATCTCGGCGCCTCGCTCGACATCATGGCCGATGTCGTCAGGAACCCCGCTTTCGACCAAAGCGAGATCGACAAGCTGCGCGGGCGCTGGCTCGCCCAGATCGAACAGGAAAAAGCCCAGCCGGTGCAACTCGCGCTGCGCCTCCTGCCGCCGGTCATGTATGGCGAAGGCCACGCTTACGGCGTTCCCTTCACCGGGTCGGGCGAGGTTGAGAGCATCAAGGCGCTGACGCGCGACGATCTGACAAAGTTCCACGCGACCTGGCTGCGCCCCGACAACGCGAAGATCTTCGTCACCGGCGATGCGACCATGGCGGAGATCAAGCCGCTCCTTGAGCGCGCCTTCGGCGACTGGCGCAGCAATGCCGGCGCCGTTCCGCAGAAAAATATCGCGGCGGTGACAAGGCCCCAGAAGGGCCGCGTCATCCTCGTCGACAAGCCGGGCTCGCCGCAGTCGCTCATTCTCGCGGGCCATGTCGCGCCGCCCTCGGGCGCCGACAACGCCATCGCCATCAATGCGATGAACGACATTCTCGGCGGCCAGTTCACCGCGCGCGTCAACATGAACCTGCGCGAAGACAAAGGCTGGGCCTACGGCGCCTACACCTTCCTGCAGGATGCGCGCGGCCAGCGCCCCTATCTCGTTTACGCCCCGGTGCAGACCGACAAGACGAAAGAGTCGCTCGCCGAATTGCTGAAGGAGCTGAACGGCTTCAAGACCGCGCGCCCGGCGACGCCGGTCGAACTGAAGCGCGCAATCGACAACAACACGCGCTCGCTGCCCGGCGCGTTCGAGACCTCGGGCGACATTCTCGGCAGCCTGACGAGTTCCAACCGCTTCGGGCGGCCGTGGAATTATCCCGCGACGCTGAAGGAAAAATATGAAGCCCTCAGCCTCGGCGACATCAGCGCCGCGGCGGCGGAGACGGTGCACCCGGAAAGCCTCGTCTGGATCATCGTCGGCGACCGCGAAAAAATCGAAGCAGGCGTCGCCTCGCTCGGCCTCGGGCCGATCGAAGTGAAGGCGCTCAGCGATCTTTGATCGATCCCTCTCCCTCCCTTGAAAAGGGAGGGAGAGCGCGCCGCCTACGGCTCCGCCCACAGTCGAAAAAGGTTCGCCGCGCTTTTGGCGAGACGGTCGGAATCCTCCGTCTTGCCGTGGCGGTCGAAGAGATTGAGCCGCGCGACATTGAGATCATAGAGCAGCTCGCGCTTGGCGGCGTCGCGGATCATGCTCTGCGCCCATCCGACGGCGGCGAGGCGCGCCCCCCGCGTCACTTCTGACACGCGATGAATGCTGGTCGCGGGATAAGCGAGAAGCGTGCCGGCCGCGGGGCGGAACGCGCGCTCGCCGCCGCCGTCGATGACGACGAGCGCGCCCCCGTCATAGGTTTCCGGATCGCTCAGGAACAGCGTGAAGGAAACGTCGCGCCGCATGTCCTCGCCCGACAGCGGGTGGTCGACATGCGCGCCATATTCCATGCCGGCCTCATAGCGGCTGAGCAGAATGGGGCTGAGGCGCTTCGGGCGCATCGACAGGCGGAACTCGGGGTGGCGCATGATCGCGTCGGCGAGCATCGCCTTGATGCGATCGCCGATGGGGTCGCCCGGCACGGCCTGAAGATTGTCCTTCACAAGCTGGGCTTGCGCGCCTGCGCTCGCCCTGCCGTCGCGAAAGGCGATCTGCGGGAACGCGGCGACGATGTCGGCGACGAGCGCCGGCGGGATGAAGTTTTCGAAGAGCTGGATCATGGCGGCCCCGGTGTCGGCCTGCTGTTTAACGCTATCGAGCAATGGTTTGTAGGGCGGGGTTCGCGCAGAGATGGAGCGCCCCTGCTCCACCCGCGAAGCAGGGGAGCTGTCGCCGAAGGCGACTGCTGAGTACGTCACCCCGGGGCGCGCGTCTTCGCGCGAACCCGGGGTCCATCTCCTGAACCATTCCCGCGCGCGCAATGGCGCATTTCAGGAGATGGATCCCGGGTTCCGGCTTCGCCGGCCCCGAGATGACGGCGCGTCAAAGCGCTTCGTTCGCCTTCCTCACCGCCTCCGCCTCAAGATAAAGCTCCCGCCCCATCTCGCGATATTTCTCGCTCATCGCCGCCATGCCTTCTTCGACGGCATCCTTCGTGACGCCGCTTCGCGGCTCCTCAGGATGAAGAAGGAGGGCTTTCTTCTCATTGTCCGACAGGCTGTCCGCATAGTCGCGCACGTCCGCCGTGATTTTCATCGAGCAGAATTTCGGCCCGCACATCGAACAGAAATGCGCGGTC
>CAZHUI010000056.1:14140-21604 GCA_964535605.1 uncultured Caulobacterales bacterium | reverse complement strand
GCCCGGCCGCCCTTTTGCGGCCGGTCTTGCGCGAACGGGAGGGTTCGTTCTGCGAATGATGGCGCCAGCGTGGAACCCTCCCTTTCCCGCAAGAACGATTTCGCAACGAGCGAAATCGTGCGGGAAAGCCCTCCCTTTTCAAGGGAGGGAAGCGGAAGAGTTCACGCCGCTTCTCGCGCCGCCTCCAGCGCCAGGAGCGCCCGTTTCCGGTTCGCGCCCCAGCGGTAATTATGGATGACGCCCGACGCCAAAATCACGCGGTGGCAGGGGATGAGGAGCGAAATCATGTTCGCCCCGACCGCCGCCCCGACCGCGCGGCTCGCCTTCGGCGCGCCAACCGCCGCAGCGATTTCCCCATAGGTCGCGCGTCCGCCGCAGGGGATGTCGAGAAGGGCCTGCCAGACTTTCAGCTGAAAATTCGTTCCCTGAACGAAAAGGCCCAAGGGCCGGTCGAGCGGGCGGCCCGAAGCAAAGGCGAAGGCCTGCGCGGCAAGGGGCCCAATAAATGCCGGGTCCTCGCGAAAGGTCGCCGCCGGCCAGTCGCCTTTCATTTCGGCGAGCGAGCGCTGCAGTCCCATGGGCTCGGTAAAGGAGAGCCAGCACACGCCTTTTTCGGTCGCGCCGATCAGCGCCCGCCCGAAGGGACCGTCAATTTCGGCATGACGGATTTTTTCGCCCGCGCCTTTCTTGCGATAGGCGCCGGGCGTCATCGCCTCCGAGACGAGAAAAAGGTCGTGCAGCCGGGAGGGACCCGAAAGGCCAGCGGCGAAAGCGGCGTCAAGGACGCTCGCGCCGTCGTCGAAAGCGCGCTTGGCCTCCCCCGCCGCCATCGCCTGCAGGAAGCGTTTGGGCGAGACGCCCGCCCCCTCCTTGAAAACGCGCTGGAAATGCATCGGCGACAGGCCGGCGACTTCCGCCGTTTCTTCAAGGCTCGGCTGCGCTTCCCAATTGGCGACGAGAAAATCGATCGCCCGCGCCACCGGTTCGTAGCCGTCTGGGCGGGCGGACGCCGGGCGGGGAAGGGTCATGATGGTGCTCATACCGGATTTTTAGGGCCCCGATCGAGGCCGTTCGACCCGGTTCTTGCGGCGCCTTTACCGGCCGTTAACCCTAATGCCCCGTTAATCGGGCCGAAAGGGCTGGCTCATGGAAGACCTCAAGGAAATCATCGCGCTCGGCTTTTCGGGCACGGACGTCGCGCAGGCGCTGTTCCTCACCTTCACGATCGCCATTCTGCTGAAGAAAAGGCGGTCGGCGTGGTTTCTCGGCGCGGTCGCGCTCCTGATCGACCGGCTCGTCTTTCCGATCAGCGGCATGGCGATGGCGGGCGCCGATATCCATTCGATCTACGCTTCGATCGGCGCGATGGGAAAAACCTTCGTCGACGATCTTGGTCTCTATGCGGTGCGCTATGTGGGCCTGGTGATTCTGATCGCGGCGTTCACCGGTATGCGCTCGGGCCTGCAGGCGAAACTGACCCCGCCGAAGCCAGCGACGGCCTAACTCGTCAATCGCCGCGCACGGATGACGGCGGCTTCGGCCGCGTCTTTCATCAGCCTGCGAATGATCCTCTCCTCGCCGTCGAGCACGGCGAGCGCAGCCTCGGTCGTGCCGCCGGGCGAGGTCACCGCTCTTCGCAAGTCAGCGGCGTTCCGCGGATCCGTTTCAAGGACGGCGCCGGCGCCGATCAGCGTCTGGCGCGCGAGGAGGCGCGCGGCCTCCTCCGGCAGACCGAGACTGCGCGCGGCGTCTTCAAGCGCCTCGGCCATCAGGAAGAAATAAGCAGGGCCCGACCCTGATATCGCCGTCACGGCGTCGATCGCCGCCTCGCTGTCGACGAAGACGGCGACGCCGGCGGCTTCCATCAGCGCGCGCGCGATGTCTTTGTCCGCGCCTGTCGCGGCCGCGGGCGCGAAAATGCCAGCGGCGCCGGCCCCGGCCATCGACGGCAGGTTCGGCATCACCCGGATGACGCGCGGCGTTCCGAGGACAGATGAAACCGAAGCGACGCTTTTTCCGGCGAGAACCGATATGACAAGCGCATCCCGCGCCATCGACGCATATCGCGCGGCCTCGCCGAGGCCTTGCGGCTTGATCGCGAGGACAATGACGTCGAAGCGCGCCTCGACCGCCGGATTGACGGCGGCGCCGGCCCCACGCGCCAACGCCGCAACCGGGGCAGAAACCATGGGATCGAAAACCGCGGAGCCGGGCCCGTCGATCGCGCCCGTGGCGAGCCAACCCTTGAAGAGCGCCCCGCCCATAGCGCCCGCGCCGATCAGCGCGACCTTCGGCAATCTGGTCGCTTGGTCGCTCAAGTCACCCTCGTTCGGTCATGGAGGACCGGTCAGCCCCTGCCGGAACCCCGCAGCGTTGCGGGGCCGCGCGCCTGTTAAGTTGCTGCTTCCTATAATGCGCGGCGGCGGGCGCACAATCGGCAAGATGGTTCGTACAGACCGGACTGCCAGCCCGGTTCAAGCCGATAGCACGCATGATTTTTCTGAGGAGAACCATCGCTTTGGTGAGGTCTCCTTCCAGCCTGCTTCAGGCGCGCGGCGGCTTCCCTTGCAGTCGGGCGAAAACCCCGTAAACCACCGCTCAAAGCTGACTTCACCGATATGACCGGCATGGCGAATATTGCGAGCGACGCGGACGCCGTCGAGACCCCTTCGGGCAAAGGCGCCGGCGACGAGAATTTTCCGGTGGGCTCCTTCCTGCTGCCGAAGGCGCTCCGGCCCCATGTCGCGGCGTTTTACGCTTTCGCCCGCGCCATCGACGATATCGCCGATGACCCTGCCCTGCCCGACGCGGAAAAGACGCAGCGCCTCAAAGCCTTCGACGCGGCGCTCCGCGGAGAACCGGGATTTGGCGAGGCCTATCGAAAGGCCCATCGCCTTCGCGACAGCATGGCGCAAACGACCGTGCCGACAGTCCACGGATCCGACCTCGTCGCGGCCTTTGTGCAGGATTGCGAGAAAAAGCGGTACCAGTCCTGGGACGAACTGCTTGGCTATTGCGAAAAATCGGCGAACCCGGTCGGTCGCTATCTCCTCGATCTCCACGGCGAGGATCGCAGCGGCTATCGCTATTCCGACGCCCTCTGCACAGTGCTCCAGATCGTCAATCACCTTCAGGACATGAAAGACGACAAGAATAATCTCGATCGCATTTACGTCATCGAGCCTTGGCTGTCGGCCGCGGGCGGCAGTCTCGCCGATATTGACGCGGCGGCGGAAACGCCGGCGCTTCGCCGCACGATCGACCGCATGCTCGACGGCTGCGATGCGCTGATGATCGATGCGCGGCGCCTGCCCTTCGCGCTCAGGAGCCGCAGCCTCGCGATGGAATCGGCCGTCATTGTCAGGCTCGCCGGGCGACTCATCGCGCGCTTGCGCGCGGGCGATCCCGTGAAGGGCCGCGTGGCGCTGACGAAATTCGACTTCGCGCGCGCCGGAATCGCGGGCGCCCTCTCCGGCTATTTCGCCGCCGGGAAAGGCGTTTGATGCAGAGCGTTTCCGCCATCGATGCGCGCGCGGCGGCGCGCGAGGCGACGCAATCCGTCAAGAAATCCGGCACGTCCTTCGCGGCCGGCATGGCGATCCTGCCGCGGCCGCGCCGCGAAGCGATGCACGCGATCTACGCCTTTTGCCGCGACGTTGACGATATCGCCGACGATCCCGCGATGAGCGTCGCTGAAAAGCGGGCGCGTCTCGCCGAGTGGCGCCGCGAGATCGACCGGCTCTACGAGGGCGCGCCGACTTTTCCGGCTGCCATTGCGCTGATGGAACCGATGCGCGTCTTCGATCTCCCGAGGGCTGAGTTCCTGATGATGATCGAAGGCATGGAGATGGACGCCGAAGGCCCGATCGTCGCGCCGGCGCTCGAACGCCTTTTCGCCTATACCCGCCGTGTCGCCGGCTCGGTCGGCCTTTTGTCGATGCCGACATTCGGCGCGCCGAAGGGCGCCGCATCCGACCGCTTCGCGCTTGCGCTCGGCGACGCGCTGCAATTGACGAACATCCTGCGCGACGTCGCCGAGGACGCGGCGATCGGCCGCCTTTATCTGCCTGCGGAGCTTCTCGAAAAACATTGCGCGCCAAAGGATGCGGCGGAAGTCGTTGCGGCGCTTTCCTCCCCCCTCTCCCGCTCTGGCGGGAGAGGGGCCGGGGGTGAGGGCGCGTCGATATCGGGCGCAATGCCTGGGGAGTCCCCTTCACCTCTTGCCCCTCTCCCGCAAGCGGGAGAGGGGAAATCCGCCCTCGCCGCTGTCGCGCAAGACCTCTCCGTCATCGCCTCCCGCAAATTCGCCGAGGCGCGCGCCGCGCTCGCCGATCTTGACTGGCGGACTGTCCGTCCCGCGCTCCTGATGATGGGCGCCTATGAAGCCTATCTGCGCAAGATGACCGCGCGCGGCTGGGAGCGTGTCGGAGAACCAGTGAGCCTGTCGAAAGCCGAAAAGCTTTTGATCGCGGCGCGCTACAGCATCGCCCCGCCCTTGAGGTCCGCGAGCGCATGACGGGGCCCCATATTCATATCGTCGGCGCCGGATTGTCCGGACTCGCCGCCGCGGTGCGGATTGCAGAAGCGGGCGCGCGCGTGACCGTGCATGAATCGGCGGGTCACGCCGGCGGGCGCTGCCGCACTTTCCATGACCGTACGCTCGATCGCGCAATCGACAACGGCAATCACCTCATCATGTCGGGCAACAAATCGGCGCTCGACTATCTGAAACGGATCGGCTCCGCCGACGCGCTGACAGGGCCCGCCGAGGCGGCCTACCCTTTTGTCGATATCAAGACCGGACGGCGCTGGCGCGTCAGGATCAATGACGGGCTTTTCCCGGCCTGGATCTTCGACGCGAAAGCGCGCGTGCCGGACACCGGCGTCATCAACTATCTCAAAGCGGCCGGCATCGCCTTCGCGCGCGCGGACCAGACCGTCGCCGATCTCGTCGACAGGAACGACCCGCTCTACAAGCGCTTCTGGGAGCCATTGACGCTCGCGGTGCTCAACACCACGCCGGAGACGGGACAGGCGCGCCTTCTCTGGGCCGTCATTCGCGAAACATTCGCGCGCGGCGGCGGCGCGTCGCGGCCGCTGGCCGCGAAAGAAGGTCTCGGGCCCGCCTTTGTCGATCCCGCCCTGAAATTTCTCGCCGCACGCGGGGCGGACATTCGGTTCAACGCGCGCGTTCGCGCGCTCGATTTTCAGGGGGATTGCATCGCCGCCATCGATCTTGGCGACGAAAAAATCGCGCTTCACGCCGGCGACAGCGTCATCCTCGCGGTGCCCCCGTCGCGCCTGAAGCAGCTGGTTCCGGACCTCGACCCGCCGGACGACGAGGCCTCGATCCTCAACGTGCATTATCGAACGCGCGATCTCGTCCCTGCGGACGCGCTCGGCGACGCGCCCTTCATCGGCATGCTGTCGTCCGATGCGCACTGGTGCTTCGTGCGCGGCGACGTCGTCAGCCTGACCGTCTCGGCGAGCCATGCGATCGGCATGGACGAGGTTCCGAACGATCGCGCCGCCGCCGCCATGTGGCGCGAAACGCAGATCGCGCTCGATCTTGGCGATATGCCGTATGAGGCCGTGCGCGTCATCCGCGAGCGGCGCGCAACGCCCGACCAGTCGCCGGCTTCCGTCGCCAAAAGGCTGAAACCGACGACGCGCTGGCGCAATTTGACGCTCGCGGGCGATCACACCGACACCGGCGTGCCGGCGACCATTGAAGGCTCGATCCGGTCGGGCGATAGAGCGGCCGCGCTGACGCTGGAAAAAAGGAAAGCCGCATGAGCGGATTCATCGCCGTCATCTGCGGGCTGAAGTCGGAGGCTGCCGCCATCCGGGCGAGCCTTGCGGCGGCGGGCGTTGACGCCTCGAAAGCGAATATCGCGGTTTCCGGCGCGAACGCGGCGCGCGCGGAAGATCTGACCGAAGGACTTATCGCCGCCGGCGCGCGCGCCGTCATCAGCGCGGGGCTCTGCGGCGGTCTCGATCCGGCGCTCAAATCGGGCGAACTCGTCATTGGCGAGCGCGTCGTCTCGGCGTCGGGCGACGTCATTCTCTCGGACCGAATACTTCTCGCCGCTGCGCCGGCGGGCGCGCGCCAGGTCGCGATTTTCGGGTCGGACGACATTATCGACAGCGCGGCGACGAAGGCTGCGCTGTTCGGACGCTACGCCTCGCACACGGTCGATATGGAAAGCCATGGCGCGGCGCGCGCGGCCTCGCGCGCCGGCGCGCCGTTCATCGCCGTGCGCGCCGTCGCGGACGGATCGGAACGCGCGCTGCCCAAGGCCGCGCTCGGCGCCGTGACGCCGTCGGGCGGCGTCAATGTGCTCAGTGTACTGATTGAATGCGCGAAGGCGCCGCAGCAGTTCGAACAGATTGCGATGCTGGGGCGCGAGTCCGGCGCGGCGACGGAGACGCTACGCCGCGATTTCGGCGACGTTTTTCGCGCCCTTCTTCTCGCGCTCGATCTTTGACATCTCGTCCGCGACGATCTTCTCGTGCACGTTGACGGCGGGGCGGGCCTTCGACAGGTCGAGCTCCGGCGCCATCGGCCCTTCGGTCGGAATGGCGAAGATGTTCTTCAGCTTCATCAGCTTCAGCGGGTTCTTCACCGCGTCCATCGCCGCCGTCGGCTCGTAGCCGCAATGGGCCATGCAGTTCGAGCACTTCTCGTATTTGCCGGTGCCGTAGCTGTCCCAGTCCGTCGTCTCCATCAGCTCCTTGAACGAGGAAACATAGCCCTCGCCGAGGAGGTAACAGGGCTTTTGCCAGCCGAACACGTTGCGCGTCGGCGAGCCCCACGGCGTGCACATATATTCCTCGTTGCCGGCGAGGAAATTGAGGAACAGCGTCGAGTGCGACAGGTTCCACTCGCGCCCGCGCTCCTTGCCGAGACGGAACACGTCGCGGAAGAGATTCTTCGTGCGCTCGCGCGACAGGAAGTGCTGCTGGTCTTCGGCGCGTTCATAGGCGTAGCCGGGCGAGATCGAAATGTTGACGCCGAGATCGGTCGCGAAATCGAGATAATCGGCGACCTGCTTGGCCGTCATGTTGTTGAAGATCGTCGCGTTGACGTTGACCTGGAAGCCTTTTTCCTGGGCCGCCTTGATCGCCTTCACCGCAATCTGGAACGTCCCTTTCTGGTCGACCGCGCGGTCGTGCTCTTCTTCCAGCCCGTCGAGGTGCACGGAGAAAAACAGGAACGGCGACGGCTTGAAGAGGTCGAGCTTCTTCTCAAGCAGCAGCGCATTGGTGCAGAGCGAGACGAATTTCTTGCGCGCGACGATGCCGGCGACGATCTCGCCGATGTCCTTGTGGATCAAGGGCTCGCCGCCCGGAATGGCGACGACGGGCGCGCCGCACTCATCGACAGCCTGAAGGCATTCCTCGACCGTGAGACGCTTGTTGAGGATCGGCGCGGGGTAATCGATCTTGCCGCAGCCGGGGCAA
>CAZHUI010000056.1:0-14130 GCA_964535605.1 uncultured Caulobacterales bacterium | reverse complement strand
GGGCAAGCGAGGTTGCAACGGAACAGCGGCTCAAGGAACAGGACGAGCGGATAGCGCTTGGCGCCCATCAGCGTCTGCTTGAGGACGTAAGCGCCGACACGAACCTGCTGGTGAAGCGAAACGGCCATCCCACTCTACTCCAATTAAAATCGTTCTTGCGTCGGGTTTCAGGCGGGCTCAACGGCCCAGGCGTCCATGGCGTCTTTCGGGCGCGGGACGTCGGCGAGTTCGGACGGCAATTTGAAGTGAACGTTTTCGCGCACGCCGTCGAGCGTCTCGACGCTCACGGTCCGGATCGAACGCAATTTGGCGATCGTTTCTTGCACCAGCGTTTCGGGAGCCGAAGCGCCCGCCGTGACGCCGACCGTTTGCACCCCGTCGAGCCAGTCAAGGCTGAGCATGCTGGCGTCCTCGATCAGATAGGCGGGAAGCCCGAAATTCTCGCCGATCTCGCGCAGCCGGTTCGAGTTCGACGAGTTATGCGCGCCGACGACCAGCAGAAGATCGATCTGCTTGCAAAGTTCGATAACGGCTGTCTGGCGGTTTTGCGTCGCGTAGCAGATGTCGCGGGTGTCGGGGCCGATGATCGACGGAAACCGCGCTTTGAGCGCGGCGATGACGTCTTTGGTGTCGTTGACCGAGAGCGTCGTCTGCGTGACGAAAGCGACGCGGCCCGCGTCACGAACGCTGAGCGTCGCGACTTCATGGGGTTCGGAAATGACATGGACGACGCCCGGAATCTGGCCGAGCGTCCCTTCGACTTCCGGATGTCCAAGATGGCCGATGAGGACGATGTCATAGCCCTTCTCGGCGTAGCGCCGGCCTTCCTTGTGAACTTTCGTCACCAGCGGGCAGGTCGCGTCAATGACATCGAGGTCGCGCAATTTCGCGCCGCTTTCGACCTTCTGGGAAACGCCGTGGGCGGAGAAAATCGTGACGGCGCCGGTCGGCACCTCGTCAATCTCCTCGACGAAAATCGCCCCGCGATCGCGCAGCGTGTCGACGACCCGCTTGTTGTGAACGATTTCGTGGCGGACATAGACCGGCGCGCCATATTTCTCGAGCGCGCGCTCGACAATGTCGATCGCCCGCTCGACGCCGGCGCAAAACCCGCGCGGCTGCGCCAGAATCACTCTCAACGCCGCCCGAGATTCAGCCATTCCGGCGCTTCCTTCCATTCCCCTGCCCCGCCAATGCGCGCAACCGCTCAAAGGCCAGCCGTTATTTCATGCGATTCCGGGCCCGGCAATCATCCGGGGCGGCATCCGCTTTCACGAGTTATTCCCAGTCTATAGCCCAGATTGCTGCAACGCAGCAACACCTGTCCGGCGGGCGGCCAATCGCCGTTTGCCTGACCGGCGTCCGCGATCTAGCTTTCCCTTGTCGACAGGTGGGGCGCGCGATGAAGTTATTTTCCACAACGGACGAAGGGCGTCTGGCCCGAGCTTTCTGGCCGAAGGGCAAAGTCATTTCCGCCCTCCGAAACCGCTATCAGGCGATCGAGGAACTTGGGGAAGAGGACGGTTTGCGCCTCTATGGAGTTTCCGACGGCGACGTGCGGTTCGTCGTCGCGCTGATCATGATTGACGGCAGTGCGGAGCGCGTCGCCGAGATCGGGTTCCTTGCCCGGTTTTCCGGATTCGCGCTCAGCAATGCGCAGCTCGACGCGGTCAATCGCAACCTTCACATCAGCGTCGCGACTTTTCACAATGACGGGGACCTCTACCTCCTTGGGGGAGTCGCGGCGGCCGGCGAATTCAACGACGGCTCGTTCGGCCTGATCCTTGAAGCGTGGAAGCGCGACCTGATCGTCGTACTGCACGGCGTCAGCTCGGCGTCCTTCCTCGACGCTAATCCCGTTGCGAGGTCGGAGACAGCGCTGCGCTTTGCGACCAATCGCGCCACCGCCGATCCGGCAGCCCTGTTCCGGTCGCTTTCCGGCGCCGCGCGCCTGGCGGTCTGTCCGGATTGCAGCGGGCGGGGACGGACGGGATTGATGGCGCGATCCTGCCATGCCTGCAACGGCGCCGGTTTTGTCGCCGGCCGGAGACGTTGAGCCGGAAAGGCGCGGCCGCTAAGGAGCGCGCGAGCCACCTCTCCTCCGGAGTCCTATGACGCCCTTCGAGACATCGATCAGAGACGTCGCGCGCCTCGTCGAAGGGGAACTCGATCAAATGCTGCCGCGACGCGCCGGTCCGCTTGGCCGCGTCATCGACGCCATGCGCCACGGCGCGCTTGACGGCGGCAAGAGGCTGCGGCCGTTTCTGGTCGTTGCAAGCGCCGACATGTTCGGCGCCCCGCGCGACCGTTCGTTGCGCGCAGGCTGCGCTGTCGAAATGATCCACTGCTACAGTCTCATCCACGACGATCTGCCGGCCATGGATGACAGCGACCTTCGGCGCGGGCGACCGTCCGTGCACAAGGCCTATGACGACGCGACCGCAATTCTCGCCGGCGATGCTCTGCTGACGCAGGCGTTCGAGATTCTTGCGGAACCGGCGACGCATCCTGACGGCGCGGTGCGAAGCCGGCTGACGCTGGAACTCGCGCGCGCGTCCGGCCGCGCTGGCATGGTCGGCGGCCAGATGATCGACATCTACGCCGAGCAAAAGACGTTCGATCTGGCGGGAATAGAAGAATTGCAGCGCCTGAAAACCGGCGCGATCATCCGGTTCTCCGCCATGGCCGGCGGCATTGTCGGCGGCGCCACTGATGTCGAAATCGATGCGCTCCGTCTTTACGCCGAGGATCTCGGCCTGTCGTTCCAGATCGTCGATGATCTTCTCGACGCGTTCGGCGACGCGGAAGCGCTTGGAAAGCCGGTCGGTCAGGACGCCGACATGGACAAGGCGACCTTTGTCAAACTTCTTGGAGCTGAAGGCGCGCGCGACAAGGCCCGATCGCTCGTCGAGCGCGCAAAGAGCCATCTCGACTGGTTCGGCGCGCGCGCCGAGGCGCTGAAAGGCGCAGCGGATTTCGTATTCGCCCGCAAGAACTAACCCGAGAAATACCCGTTTTCCCGAAACCAGTGCAGCGCAGAAGCCAGCGCCGTCTCGAACGGTTCTGAGCGCCAACCAAGATCCGTTTCGGCCTTGCGGCTTGAGAATGAGACGCGCCGGCCTGCCAGTCGCACCCCCGTCAGGGGCGCCGCCGGCGCCCTTCCGGTCAACGAGGCGATGATCGAGGTGTCGACAAGTCCCGCGGCCAGAGCGACGGCGTAAGGAAGCCTTGTGCGCGGCATCGGCCGGCCCGTTTGCTTTTCCAATTCGGAAAGCAGAACGGACATCGGCACATTGTCGCCGCCGAGAATATATCGATCCCCGCGTCGGCCGGTCGCCGCGGCGGCGATGAAACCCTGCGCGAGACTACTGACCGACACAAAATTCAATAGGCAGTCGATCGTCGCTGGAATTCGGCCGTTCACCAGATCGACAATCATGCGCGAGGGAGGCGTGAGGTTCCTGTCACCGGCGCCGAGAGGCTCTGTCGGTATTGCAATGACGACGTCGAGGCCGCGCCCTGCCGCTTCCTTCACCGCCGCCTCGGCGAGCGCCTTTGACCGAGGGTAAGGCCCCAGCAATTCACCTGACGAATAAGTCGTTTCTTCGTCGGCGCTCGAAGGTCCGACCGGCGTCGAGCGGGAGACCAGCGTCGTCAGGCTGGAACAATGCACGAAGCGCCGCACGCCTGCCTTCGCGGCTGCTTCAACGACGACGCGCGTTCCGCGATGATTGATGCGGTCGAACCGGTCAGGGTCGCGGGCCCACAATTGCGCGTCGCCCGCAAGATGATAGACGACCTCGACGCCGCTCATCGCAGTCTCGACGCAGTCGCGGTCATTGATCGACCCGACGATTGAATCAACGCCCTCGACAGGATTGAGATCGAGCACGCGCACGGCATGACCGGCGCCAAGCAGCGCCTCAACAAGATGACCGCCGACAAAGCCGGCGCCGCCTGTGACAAGCGCCCGCGTCAACTCGCGATCTCGCCGCCTCGGCAAACCGCCAGTCCCGCTTCGCTCACCGATCCCATCACCAGCATGCCCTGCGTGAAGATGGCCGCCGTCACCGCGGAAAGCAGCTGACCGTTAGGATCGTCGAAAAGCAGCGTCTGGTCGCCCGATTCAAGATCGACCTCTATCGCCCGGCTGGGGCTGCGCCCGATTCCAAGTTTGCGTTGCATTCCGATCGCCAGCAGCCGCGGATGCACGGCGGCGACGATGCGGCCCTCGTCGGAAAGCGTCAGGTTGTCGGGCGCCGCCGCCAATTTGACGGTCGATGTGATCGTCGCGCCGTCCGCCGCCACCGAAGCGACAAACAGCGCCCTCTCCCGCGTCGCCGCAACGACAATCGCGCCGTCAGGCGTCATCGCCATCCCATTGGCGAACCCGATGCCGGATAGCAAAGTCGCGCCTTCGCCGTCGACAACGCGGCCACTTCGTGTGCCGAACACGTCTTCCATCGTAGCGCGCCACCCGCACCCGCTATGATCGAGAGTGACTAGAAAACGCCCTCCCCGCGAAACGAGATCATTGGCCGCGCATTCTACTTCTGACTCTTTAAAATCTTCGGGCGCCGCGAGATTGAGCGTCACAATTTCGGGTTTCAGGCGCCAGTCGCGCCCTTCGCGGACATAGCTGCGATTGACGAAGGAAAGCGCGCCATCGCCGGCGTCGAAAGACGTGCCATGCGGTCTCAGCCCGCCCGCCAGCATCTCCGGATCGAGCAGCGATTGAACCGTGAACGTCCTTTCGCCGGCGAGGAGCGCGGCGACGTCAATTGCGTAAACGCCGCCTTGCGGTAGCGACGGCGCGCGCTCCTTGGCGGCGCGCTCGACCTTCCGGCGATCATAAGCCGAGATAAATAGACGGCCCGTTTCCCGGTCGATATCGAAGTCTTCCGCGCCAACGACCTCAGCGCCCGACGCCGCGTCGACGAGCGACACGCGCGCGCACTGGTCAAGCGAAAAAGCGGGGGGATCGCGATCCTTCTTCGAGCATCCGGCGAAGAGCAGCGCAGCCGTCACCGCCAAGATATTGGGTGGGGTCACGTCGCGGAGCCGGGACGACGATAGCCGCCCCGCTCCAGGAATTTGCCGAGCCGCGCCTCGACCTTGCGCGCATCTTCCTCCGGATAGGCGAAACGGTTTTTCTCGAAGTTCCGCACTGACGCGAGATACTCGGTGAAGCGGCCGCGTGCACGGTCGAAGCCGGGCAATTCCAGAGCGTCGTATATCTTTTCGATGGAATTCAGGCCGTCGCTGTCCAGCGTTTCGTAACGAAGTTCAAAATAATCGGGTTCGCCGAGCCCCTTTGACTCGGCAGCGAGCGTATCCATCATGCGCTCATAGACGGACAGAATGGTCTCGTCGATATCGACATGATCATAGGGCTGCAGCGCGAATTCGGCGAGCAGCTTGCGGTAGAAGTTCCGCATCGACTGAAACACGTCATAAGGGTTTCGCTCGATATGCACGAACTTGGCGCCGGGGAACATTTTTCGCAGCAGGGAAAGCCGCGCCGTGTAGACGGGATTTTTGATCAGGAGACGTTTGCCGTTCTGCAATTTAGACAGTTTACGCAATAGATAGGCGAATCGGTTTCGCCATTCCGCGATCTCAGCTTCGGTGCAGCCGTCGAAGAAAACGCCGCGGGCGACGAACGCGTCAAAAGCGGCTGGAAAATAGATGCCGTGATAAAACGAAAGCGCCGTCATATTCGCAAGCGCGATCTCGTCCTCCTGCGGGCTGTCCGGCGTAACCGGGATCTTGTCGATGTAGCGATGCTCCGGCAAGGCACGCTCAAGAAGCGGCCTGAATGCGCGTCCGATGCCGAACATGTCCCACGGCAATCCTGTCGCCAATGGCGGCACGAAACTCCACTCGCCGCTCTTGCACATCACATTGTAAAGATGCGTCGTTCCCGAACGCCAATGGCCGAGAATAAAGACGGGAGGCTGAAGCTCATCGAGCCTTTGCAGGCCTTGCTCGATCAGCACTTTCTCAGCGGCAGAAAAAGGCCACCGGCCGATTGCAGCGCCGGTGATCGCCGCTGTCGCCAGCGGGTTCCTTGGCAAGCCTGCGCGCCCCATGACCGCCGCGAGCGTCCCAATGTTTGCGCCGCTCAGCGGGTGCGCCATCCTGCTTCCCTTCTAGCGCCTCAGGGCGCAGCGCGGGCCTTTAACAAAGCCTTAACCTTCTGGAAAGACGGCCTTCAGAACGGCGCAAAACGGTCGAATTTTAAGCGCAAGGTTAACGGATGGACCCTCATTATTTTGCCCAACCTGTCCGCGCCTTGCGGGGGTTCGTCTTTGCGACGGCGGCGGAGCGTCCTTGGTGAGATCGCGGTACCTCTATGTCAGCGCCGTCGCGTATTGCGTCGCTGCTTCTGCGCACGCCGCGGACTATGCCGTTCGCTATGACGGGGCGCCGCCCGAACTTCGCGGAAAGCTTGAGCGCCTGACCGACCTTTCATTGCGACGGCGGACATTCCCCACGACGGCCAGCCTTAGGCAAGCCGCTGACGCCGACAGCATTGCTATCCGGAACGCGCTGAACGCCGCCGGATATTTCAGCCCCGAGGTCCGCTTCAAGATAGAGCCGTCATCCGACGCGGCCTCGCCGACAATAGTCGCCTTCGACATCAAGCCCGGCGTTTTATTCAGGATCGGACGCCATGTCGTCCATTACAGGGATGACCAGCCCCCCGGTCGCCCTGAAACCTTCGAAGACGCGGGCATCGACGTCAACAGTCTGTCCGACGGCGCCACGCTCGAACGTAACCAGCAACTGCTGCTCAATCACCTCTACATCAATGGTTATCCGCGCGCGCGAATCGCTGCGCGGCGCGCCGAGGCTCGCCTCGCGGAGGGGGTCGCCGATGCAATTTATGAGTTCGAAAGCGGACCCCGCGCGACGTTTGCCGGCGTCGAAGTTGTCGGCGCCGAAAAGACGAATTCGGAATTTATTGCAGGCATGAGGACCTGGGAGGACGGCGCTTACTTCAACCGCGAGGACCTCGTCGAATTTCGGGACGACCTTTCGGAGACTGGTCTTTTCACGTCGATCGAGGTTGACGCCGGAACGATCGCCGCAAATGGCGCAGCGCCTGTCCGGGTGACCATCGAAGAACGAAAGCCGCGCACCATTGGCGCTGGCGTTTCCTATTCCACGTCCGAGGGACCGGGCGGGCGCCTGTTTCTCGAATACCGCAATATCGCCGGGCGAGGCGAGAAGGCGCGCGCCGAGATCGACGCGACCGAAGTGCGTCAGGCGTTCGATTTCGACATCGACAAGCCGCTGCCGCGCTTTCCAGGCTCGGTTTTCGCTAATTTGACCTTCGTCAATGACACGACGGATGCGTTCGACGCTCGATCGCTTGAGATCGGCGCCGGCTTCGCAAAACGCTGGCTGGATGACCGGCTTGAAACGCGCGCCGGTCTCGCGCTTGAGACTTCGAGCGTCGAGAGTCGCCTGCGGATCGCACCGGGCGGTGCAGACGAGCGCACCTACCTCGTGTCGCTGCCGATATCCGCTACCTGGGATACGGAGGACGACCCGCTCTTGCTCTCATCTGGCGCGCGCGCATCGCTATTTATCATCCCCTATACCGGCACCGACCAGTTCACGCGGCTAGAACTGGTCGGACGCACCCGTCGCCAGTTCGGCGAGGGCGATCTCTTCACGCTGGCTGCGCGCGTCCGCGTGGCGGCGACGGCCGGATCCGCCTTGAGGTCGCTGCCGGTCAACAAACGCATCTTCTCGGGCGGGGGCTCGTCCGTCCGCGGGTATGATTTTCAGTCTGTCGGTCCGCTTGACGCTGACGGCGTCCCGATCGGCGGCCGGTCGGCGGTCGAGGCCGCCGTCGAGGCGCGCGCAAAAGTTTTCGGACCGTTTCAACTGGCTGCGTTCGTCGATGCAGGCGCCGTTTATTCGGAGAGCTTTCCAGACTTCGTCGGGGATTACCTCGTCGGCGCCGGCGGCGGCGTGCGCTATTTGACGCCGATCGGCCCGATCAGGGTCGATTTCGCGGTTCCGCTGGAAAAGCGCGGATCGGACCGCGATTTCCAGTTTTACATTTCGCTGGGGCAGCCCTTTTGATGCGCCGCGCGGCTTACATCGCTCTCGTTACGGCAAGCATTGTCGCCGCGGCCGTTGCATTGATCGCCGCTTATGCGGCATCGCCGATCGGACGCAACCAATTGGCGTCGATTGTCGAAACAAGGATTGCGCGAGAAATCGGCGGCGAGGTTGAAATCGGCTCTTTGACCGGAAACCTCACCGAGCGCATTGAACTGAAAAATGTTCGTTTGGTCGATGATGGCGCTGATTGGGCCTTAATAAAGCGCGTGGCTGTAGCGTGGTCCCCGGCAGCGCTCTTTTCACGGCGGCTCGAAATCAGCAGCGTACTGATAGAGGACGCATCGCTGCTGGCGTCGCCGCCCGCGCGAGAGCAAAAGAAGCCTTTCAGCGGTTTTGAACTTCCAGACCGGCTGCCGGCGATCACGATCAATCGCATTGAATTGCGGAATCTGGAGGTCAGCGAGCAATTGGTAGGCAGTCCGCTGAGGCTCGACGGGGAAGGCAAAATCGAATTGGGGGGCGCGCAAGTTTCGATTTTCGCGGCACTCAAAGGCGCGGACGACCGTGACAATGTCGAGGTAATCATCAGCCGGACAAGCCCGGGCGTAGCGCCGACCCTAAAGATCAACGTCACTTCAAAGCCGGACGGCGTCATTTCAGCGCTTTCAAAATCAGGCGGCGCCGTCACCTTCATCGCAAGAGGATCAGGCGAGCCCGCCAATTACCAAATTGCGATCGACGCCGAGGCGGGCGCCTATGGCGCCCTCTCCGCCGGGCTGAGCTCGAACATTGAATCGCTGGAGACAATCGACTTCAAGGCGAGCGCGTCGCCCGGTGTGCGATTTGACCGCTGGCGTTTGGACCTTGGCGACCAAATACAAACGTCAGGCGCGCTATTCCCGGCCGAAAAGGGCGGGAGACTGGAACTGACGGAATTGAGCGCTGCGTTTGGGATCGTCTCTGGCCGCGCAGATTGGACCAACAAGGATCGCGCTTTGGACGCCGCGGCCTTCGACCTTCGTGCCGAATTCTCATCCTCGTGGCGCCCGGACGTTCAACGCGCGATCGGCACACATGTCGAAGCAGGTGCTACAATTAAGAAGAACGGGCGCGATTATTCTGGTGAAGCTTCTGCGACGTCGCCGGAAGTGAGCGCTACGCTCCTAGCCGTCAAATCTGATCTTCGATCAACCGTTTCGGGAAAACTGGCGGCCTCATTGAATGAGACCAGCGCGCTCGCTTCTCAATTGAAGACATCTGTGCGCGGCGCCGGCGATTTCGAATTCAAGTTTGGCGAAGCCGTGAAGGTGAGCGACCTCAGTCTGACGACCGATTCCGGAATGACGTTTAACGGCGACGCAGTTCGCGGCCTTGACGAGGACGATTTTGAAGTTGTCGGCGACATCACCATAAGCGCAACGGCGATTAGAGGCCTTATTCCAGCAACGAAGCCTCGCGGAAGCGCGACTGGTCGAATCGATGTGCGGGGCCCCACGAACGATTTCGATCTCAAGCTTTTGCTTTCGACGACGCCCTTTGAATTGTGGTCGGCAACTTGGCCAGCGTCCGCGATCTCTGTCTCGCTTTCGAACCTCCCCGGTTCACCGTTGGGAGAAGTGTCGCTGCGCTCGGCGGACGGCGCGATGGAATCTTCCGCTCAAGTGCGCAAGAACGCCGAAGGTGCAATCTCGATTGCTCAGATCGATCACCATGGCGCTAATTTCGCCCTGTCGGGAGATGCAAGCTTCAATCCCGTTACGCGCGCGGCTGTAATCGACCTTCGTTACGCTGGAGCGGACGGCGCAGAGCCCTGGCCGGGGGTCGAGCTGTCAGGCGCAGCATCCGCCAAAGGCGCGTTCTCCCGAACAAGCCTCAACAATCGATTTGAAGTGGACGTTTCATCGCTCCGGGCGAGAACTCTATCGCTTGAAACAGCTACGCTGCGTGCGAGCGGTCCGGCCGACCGGATGACCTTTGAAGTCTCCGCCGCGGAGCTAAACATGTCTGACCGCGTAAGACTTGAGAGGCCAATCGTCGCCGGCGTTGCAAATCTTGGCGAGCAGGCGTCGTTTCGCATCGCTTCGGCTTCGGCTGACTTCATGGGCGCGCCGGCGATGCTCAATCGTCCGTTGGAAATTTCGGCCGGCGACGGTGTCAAGATCGACCAACTCTCCATGAGCATCGGCGATAACGGCGCCATCGATATCAACGGCGCTTTTGACGCCCGCCGGTGGCGCGCCGAAGCGGCAGTTCGCAACCTCCAGATTTCCGCAAATGGAGGGATGCTCGACATCGACCTTGCGCTGGATACCGAAAAGCCGGTTGCGGCGGCCGGCGATTTTTCAATCAGATCCGGCCGGCTTGAACCGAACAACGGCGCCTTGAACGGAAACTATGCGTGGGATGGACGGCGACTAAGCGTCGTTGCGGGCGGCGGCGCAAGCGCTCTCGGGCTTAATCTCGATCTGCCGCTAGCGCTCCGGCGCGCGGGTCGATTGCACGTAAGCATGGAAGGCGCGCTACGCGGCAGCGCGCGCTTCAACGGGCGCGCGGAGACGATCGCGCTCTTTCTTCCGCTTTCGCTGCAATCCCTTGAAGGCGATCTTGCCTTTTCGGGAACTCTAGGTGGCACAACGAAAGACCCGCGCGTCTCCGGAGAGCTTTCCATGACGGACGGCGCCTTTACGGAGGCGAACTCGGGTCTCAGCATCGTCGATATCGATCTTACATCGGTCGCCGCCGCCTCATCTGCCGCAACGACGTTGACGTTTAGGGGCGCTGCGGCGGGCCCTGGACAATCGGCGCAGACCATCTCGGCAGAGGGCGTAATCGATATCAAGGGCGGGGCGTCATTGTCGGCGAATATTTCGCTCGACGGCGCACGCTTCGCCGCCGGACCGGTGGAACGCGTAGAAGCCACAGGGTCCCTCAACGTCGCCGGGCCATTCGACGACCTGCTTATCAGCGGCGATGTCGTTTTGGACGCTCTGGAAGCAAAGCTCTTCGCGCCCGAAAATCTCGGACTAGTTGACATCGAAGTCATTCCCGTCGGCGCGGACGGCAAGCCATTTGAGCAGAAAGCGACCGGGCGGCAACGGCGCGGCGGCTTTCGCTATGCTGTGCGAATCTCCGCCGATGACGACATCGTCGTCAGCGGCAGGGGCCTCGACAGCGAGTGGCGCGCGAACGCGCAGCTTTCCGGAACGTCCGAGCGTCCGCTTTTTCTCGGAACCATGAACCTCAATCGCGGCGACCTTGAATTTTCCGGTCGCCGATTTGACTTGACGCGGGGCTCGATCGGGTTCGACACGCTCGCGCCGAACGACCCGACGATCGACCTTCGCGCCGAGCGGGAAACGCGCGAGGGCGACACGGTCGCCGTCGTCATTACCGGCCGTAGTTCAGCGCTGAAGGTCGCGCTCGAGTCAGTTCCGGCGCGGCCGAGCGAAGACGTCATGGCGCTCATTCTTTTCGACAAACCGGCGAACGAATTGTCGGCCTTTCAATCGCTGCAGGTGGCGGACGCGCTGACCCAGATCGGCGGCGTCGGCGTTTTCGGCGGCAAGGGCGTCGCCGGCGCCGCGCGCGACGCTCTGGGCCTCGATCTTCTCAATCTCGACGTCGATCAAACGGATTCGTCGGCGTCGCTTTTGACGGTCGGGAAATATGTCACCGACGGCCTGTTCGTTTCTGCGTCTCAAAATGCGCGGGGCGAGAACGGGTCGCTGCGGATCGAATATGAAATCGGGCAATCATTCTCGGTCGAAACCGAACTTCGACAGGATGGCGATCAAACCGTCTCCGCCAACTGGAAGAAGGATTTCTAAGGAGCGTCGGCATCCCGCGACGATGTCTGTTGACGCAGGACCGCGAGCGCCGCGTCGATCGCTTCCTTACGCTGCGTCAACTCGTCAATCATGCGCCGCCGCTTCGCGCGATTGGCGATCAGCGATGCGCGAAGCTCCTTCAAGTCGACGATCCTTCGATTGAGGAGAGCATGACGGTGCGCGAGGGACGGCGGCACGGTCGCGCGATCAACCGCGCTGATGTTTGAGAGGCGTTCCGCATTGAGCGCCAGTTCTGTTTCGAGCGCGGATAGCCGGTCCGCAAGCGCCGCTTCTTCGGCATGCGCGGCGGCGAGCTTGCGCGACAGGACCGCCGACATGTCACATGCTTGTGTCGCCGCCAATTGAGTCACGATCCCTCCTTCTGCCGCAGGCCGACCACCGGCCGATCCGGATTTCAGCGAATGAAGGACCCTTTCTACAACCCAAGGTTGATTAAAGTTATAACCACAAGGCAAAAATTGGCGCCGCCGGCTTTCGCGCAGCGGACGGGCGACTGAAATCTCTTTCAAACCAATGTGGTAGCCGGGGGCAGAATTGAACTGCCGACCTCAGGGTTATGAATCCTGCGCTCTCACCAACTGAGCTACCCGGCCAGGAATCCCGGCGCTATAGCGACGGCGAACCCGGCGGGCAAGGCCGGGCGAGCGCCGCCACATGGTCGGCGATCGCAAGGCACGACGTCAGTCCCGGCGATTCCATCGCATAGAGCCCGATATAGCCGGGCGTTCCGTGATCGCGAGGCCCGGCGATGATGAAGTCGCCTTCCTCGCCGGGCCCAGTCGCTTTCGGCCTTTGACCGGCGTAGCCCGGTTGCAATTGCGCGGGGTCCAGCATCGGCCAGAATTTCGAGACCTCCTTATAGAACATCGCAGCGCGCGTTTCATCGACCGAATAGTCCCCGAGCGGCGCATCCCATCGGATGTCGGGCCCGAGCCGCGCCTGCCCGCCGAGATCGCGCGTATAGTGGACGCCCTGACTATCGGCCGTATGCAGAGGATAGATAAGGCGGGAGAACGGCGCCTTGCCGGTCACGGTGAAATATTGCCCCTTCGCCGGGCGCAACGCCGGAATGCGCGCGGGATCAAGACCGCCGATCGAGCGCGCGACCGCGTCAGCCCACAGCCCCGCCGAATTGACGGCGAGCCGCGCGGAGAGCGTCAACGGCTCGTCGCCGCCGATGTCGAGATCGACGCCCCGCTCCGTCACGCGCCCGCCTATGACCGGCGCGGAATAGGCGATCGCCCCGCCGGCGTTTTCAAGATCGCCAAGCAGGCTCAACATCAATCCGTGGCTGTCGACAATGCCGGAACTCGGCGCGCGCAGCGCCGCCGCGCATCGAAGGCCCGGTTCCAGCGCGGCCGCTTCGGCGCCGGTAATCAGCGTCAGGTCGTCAACGCCATTCTTTCGCGCGACGCCTTCCAGCGCCTTCAGTTTCTCAATCTCATCGGCCCCGTTCGCGACGATCAGCTTCTCGCAGCGAAGGTGATTGACGCCGCGTTCCCCGCAATAGGCGTAGAGCTTTTTCTTGCCCTCGACGCAGAGCCGCGCCCTGAGGCCGCCGGGCCGGTAATAGATCCCGGCGTGAATGACTTCCGAATTGCGCGAGGAGGTCTCCGCGCCAAACAGCGCGTTGCGCTCGACGACGATCACCTCCCGGCCCGACTGCGCCAGGGCCCGCGCGACAGCAAGGCCGATGACACCCGCGCCGATGACGACCGCGTCGACCGCCTCGCCCATCTAGTCCGTCGTCGCGACCCATTTCGGGTCGTCCTGCACTTCGCGCTCGAACTTCAAGAACTCGTAATAGCCGCAACGCGACTGCGTCGGGAAATCGCGGCAGATCTGCGGGCGCGATTCATAGACCGTGCACTGACGTTTCTTCTGGTCGAGAAACATGCAGGCCGAACCGAAATGCTTGTCGTCGGCGTGTTTCATGACGCGCGGATTTTCCTTGTCGCCGCGCTTGGTGAACTTTCTCGCCGCTTGCGCCTCGGTCAGATCGAAATGGCGCGCAAGCCGTTTGACGTCGCGCTTGTTCGCCGGGATATGCGTGTAGGTGCAGCAATAGGCGACGCATTTGAGGCAGTCATAGTGCTTCTTGGCCATGAGGGTTCCCGTTGGTCGGCGCGAGGCGAAGGGTTTGACGATTGTCGCGCCCTTACGCAACCGCCTCCCCTCGCGGCGCGGTCGCGGCGATCCA
>CAZHUI010000055.1:0-21704 GCA_964535605.1 uncultured Caulobacterales bacterium | reverse complement strand
GCTCATCGACGCTGTAGCAAGAGCGTCGGCCGACAAAGCCGTGCGCGCCTTCGTCATCACCGGGGGGGGGCGGGGCTTTTCCGCCGGCGCCGACGTCACCGACGTGACGGGCACGCGCACGGTCGAGGATGTCCTTAACGCCGAATATGGCGCCTTTCTTTCGATCATTCAGGGCTGCGACAAACCGGCGATCTCGGCCATCAACGGACCGGCCGCGGGGATCGGCATGACGCTGGCGCTCACCTGCGATCTGCGCGTGATGGCGGCGGACGCCTATCTCATGAGCGCGTTCGCCAATATAGGGCTGATCCCCGACGGCGGACTATCCTGGCTGCTGACGCAGGAAGTCGGTTATGCCCGCGCCTATCAGCTCGCGATCGAAGCCGAGAAGATTTCTGCCGACCGCTGTCTCGCGCTCGGACTTGTCAATCGCGTCGTACCGGACGGTGAAGCCGTCGCGAACGCCGTTGACTGGGCGCGCTCCATTGCGACGCGCGCGCCGATCGCGATGAACCTGACGAAGCGCTCCTTCCGCGCGGCGGCGCAGGCGGGTCTTAAAAACGCAATGGCGCTCGAAGCGATGCTGCAGAAAACGGCGATCGCTTCGGAAGACTGCCGCGAAGGCGTCTTAGCGCTGATGCAAAAGCGCAAGCCGGACTTCAAAGGCCGCTGAAGAGCAGGCGGTCCCTGAAAAACAAAACGACAAAGCCGGCGGCGCAAAGCCCCGGGCCGAAGGGAATTTCATCGTCCGCTTTCACGCCCCGGCGCACAACGATAACGGCGAGCGTGCCGAGCGCGGCGATCAGGATGACTTGCGGCAGATAGAACCAGCCGGTCCACGCGCCGATCGCGGAGAGAAGCTTGGCGTCGCCGAGGCCGAGCCCGTCGCGCTTTCTGAGGCGCGCATAGACGGCGCTGACGGACCAGAAAACCAGATAGCCGGCGACGGCGCCGATCAGCGCGTCGCGGAACGGCGTGAAGAGCGCCGCTGCGTTCGCGGCCAACCCTGCGCCAATCAACGGGAATGTGATCGCGTCCGGCAAATATCCGGTCTCGAAATCGATGAAGGCGAGCGCGATCAGCGCCAGCGCGAATATTGCGGCCGCGAGCGCCGCGAGCGTCCAGCCAAAGATCAAGACCGACAACACCGCGCTCGCCGCGCCGAGCGCTTCGACAACCGGATAGCGGACGGATATCGGCGCCTGGCAACGCGCGCAGCGTCCGCGTTGCGCAAAAAAACTCACGAGTGGAATGAGATTGGCGACCGTGAGCGGCACCTTGCAAGCAGGACAATAAGAGCGCGGCGCCACAAGATCGCCGCGCGGCGGCTCGTCAACAAGGCCCCACATTGCCGGACCGCGATGAATGACGACATTGAGAAAACTTCCGACCGTCAATCCGGTCAGAAAAACCGTGGCGAAGAGGACACTTTCAGCCACGCAGGCGCGCTCCATTTTTCTTTCGCATGCGCGCGGTTCGCGACAAGCGTTCGATGCAACCTATCGCAACGCTTCAATGTTTTGAATTGATGACGCAACGGTTGCGCTTACGCATTGATTGCGCACTGCGGCCCTTCACAAAACTGCAACGATTCGGTCACCCGTCTGTCACGACGACCCGATAGCAGCCCGCCGTCAGCGGCGCGTGGGGCGTCGCGATATCGGTCATTCAGGCGTCATCAAACCCCCGGGGGTCGTTCCTCATGCGCATTTTCCGTCAATCCAGAACCATTCTTCTTTCAGCCGGCGCCGCGCTGGCGCTTGCCGCGTGCACGCAAGGCGAAAACATCGCTTCACCCGGCCCGACGAACCCCGGCACGCCGCCGGGCGGCGGTGGCGGCGGTGGCGGTGGCGGCGGCGGTGGCGCTGGAACCTGCCCCTCAGGCTTTGCGACGGGCGCCCCTGTTGGCGGCCTGACGACCTGCACCATAGCCGGCACCATTCTTTCCAACCTCACGCTCCCAGCGGTTCAGGGCGTCGCTTATCGCCTCAACGGCCGCGTCGATGTGGGCGTCGATATCGGCGCTGATGGGAACCAGGCAGGCGGCGCACGCGCGACGCTGACGGTTGAGCCCGGCGCCGTTGTGTTCGGCAGCTCCGGCGCAGATTACCTCGTCGTCAACCGCGGATCGCAGCTTGTCGCTGACGGGTCAGCGGCCTCGCCGATCATCTTCACCAGCGCCAATGACCTCGCGCGTCAGGCGGACAGCGATCCCTCGAACGACCTTGGCGGTTCGCTGACGGCGGAGTGGGGCGGCCTCGTCATTCTCGGCCGCGCGCCGATCAACCGTTGCAACACCGGCGGCGCGACCCCCGGCACGGCCCAGTGCCAGAACGCCGTCGAAGGCGTGACGAACCCTGACGCGCTATACGGCGGCGCCATCGCCAACGACCGCAGCGGCAAGCTTGAATATGTTCAGGTGCGCTTCGCCGGCTTCGCCATCAACTCCGCCGGCAACGAACTGAACGGCATCACCTTCGCCGGCGTCGGCAGCGAGACGGAAGTCGACTTCGTCCAGGTGCACAACAACGAAGACGACGGCATCGAGATGTTCGGCGGCACCGTGAACCTCCGCAACATCGTGCTGACGGGCAACAAGGACGACTCGTTCGACACCGATAACGGCTGGAACGGCGGCGTTCAGTTCCTGGTTGTCGCACAGGCGAGCGATATCGGCGACAACATCGTCGAAGCCTCGAGCGTCGCGCCGAATGTCGGCCCGCCGTTCTCGGACGCCCGCATCGCCAACTTCACTTTTGTCGGCAACCGCTCCAACGCCTTCCGCCTCAACACCGGCACGCGCGGGCAGTATGTCAATGGCGTCGTCGATTACGGCACGCAGTGTTTCCGCTGGGAATCGACGGCGGGCGACGGAACGGCAGGCTTCAATGCGGCGTTCGATCCGCGTTTCAATTCGGTTCTCTTCGATTGCAACGCCGGCCTGACGACGTCGAACTCCGATACGCCGACAGCGACCGCGGCCGTCGCCGCGGATGTCAACAACACCCAAGGCGCGAACTCGCTTGCCGCGCGGTTCTTTCCGGGTCCGAACGAAGCGGGCGTGACGCCGTTCGACGTGACGACGCTCGGAGCGTTCTTCACGGCGGCGCCTTATGTCGGCGCATTCGGGCCGACCGAAACGGAAACCAGCAACTGGGCAGCCGGCTGGACCTTCGCGCTCTTCCCGCCCACGGCTTGCCCGACCGGCACGACCGACACCGGCGGCAGCATCAACGGCGTGCGCGTTTGCTCGTTGACGGGCATCGTCACTTCCGACATTCGCCTGACGCGCGGCAGCCTCTACCGCATTAACGGCCGTATCGACGTCGGCGTTGACGTCGGCGCGGACGGCACGGCGGTCGGCGGCGATCCCGCATCGCTGACGATCGAGTCCGGTGTGACCATCTTCGGCAATAGCGGCGCCGATTACATAGTCGTCAACCGCGGCTCGCAGATCTTCTCGAACGGCACCGCGACCAACCCGGTCATCATGACGTCGCTTCCGGACGTCACCGATCCGAACCGCAACGACGCGAACAACACGGCGGAGTGGGGCGGTCTTGTCGTTCTCGGCCGCGCGCCGATCAACCGCTGCAATACCGGCGGGGCGACCCCCGGTACGGTCGCCTGCCAGAACGCCGTCGAAGGGGTGACAAGCCCAGACGCGCTTTACGGCGGCGCTTCGGCAAACGACGACTCCGGCGCGATCCGCTTCACGCAGGTCCGCTTTGCCGGCTTCGCCATCAACTCGGCCGGCAACGAACTGAACGGCATCACGCTCGCCGGTGTCGGCGACGCGACGGACATCGCCAACGTCCAGGTGCACAATAACGAAGACGACGGCATCGAAATGTTCGGCGGCACCGCGAACCTCCGCAATGTCGTGCTGACGGGCAACAAGGACGACTCGTTCGACACCGACAACGGCTGGAACGGCGCTGTACAGTTCATGATCGTCGTCCAGAATTCGACGATCGGCGACAACATCGTCGAAGCCTCAAGCGTCGCGCCGAATGTCGGCCCGCCGTTCTCCGACGCGCGGATCTCGAACTTCACGTTCGTCGGCGCCCGCTCGAACGCGTTCCGTCTCAACACCGGCACGCGCGGCCGCTACGTCAACGGCGTCGTGTCCTACGGTCCAGAATGCTTCCGCTGGGAATCGACGGCGGGCGACGGTGTCGCAGGCTTCCTTGCGCCCAACGATCCGCGCTTCAACTCGGTCCTGTTCGACTGCACGGCTGGCCTTTCGACGGCGTCGTCCGACGCCGCTGCGGCGAGCGGTTCGGTCGCCGCCGACGCCAACAATTCGACGGCGACAGCGGACACGCTGATCTCCACCTTCATCAACGGAGCGAACGAGACGGCGCGCACGCCCTTTGACGTGACGGGGCTCGGCTCGTTCTTTACGCCGGTCACCTATATCGGCGCGGTTCGCGACTCGACCGACCGCTGGTGGGCGGGCTGGTCCTGCGGGCTCGAAGCCTCGAGCGATTGCTGATCGGGGGAGAAGGCGGCGCGGTTTTCCGCGTCGCCGTTTCGTTTGTTGAACGTTTCCGGGGTATTGAAATGAAAAAGCGCCTTAAATTCGGCCTCGCGCTGATGACGAGCACGATGCTGCTGACGCCGACCCTCGTCGCCGCCCAAGACGAAACGCAGCCCGCTGCGGAAATCGACACTTCTGCAATCGGCGACGAGATCGTCGTCCGCGGCCGGTTCATTCCCGAACCGCAACGCGCGACATCGCAGGTCGCCACTTTCCTCTCGAAAGAAGACCTTGCGCGGACCGGCGACGATAACGCCGCGCTCGCGTTGACGCGCCTTTCAGGACTTAACGTTGTCTCCGGCAAGTTTGCCTTCGTGCGCGGTCTCGGCGACCGTTATTCCTCAGCGCTTCTCAATGGCTCGCCCCTGCCGAGCCCCGAGCCGCTGCGCCGCACCGTTCCGCTCGATCTCTTCCCGGCCGGCATTCTTGACGGCGCAGCAGTGCAAAAAACCTACTCGCCCAATTATCCGGGTGAATTCGGCGGCGGCGTTATCGACCTGACGACCTTGCGCGATCCTGGCGACAACTATTTGACGCTGCGCGCCGGCATCGGCGCCAATTTCGAGACGACAACGCGCGACGGCATTTTCGTGTCAGGCGGCGATCTCGACTGGCTCGGCTATGACGACGGCACGCGCTCGACGCCGGCGCCGCTCCAGGCGCTGATCGACACCGCGACGCCGCTGAACGCGCTGACGCCCGGCGAAATTGAAGCGGTCGGCGAAAGCCTGACGAATTCGCCGCTCTCGGTCATTCAGGAAGGCTCGCTCGGGCCGAATTACGAAGCCGGGATCGAAGGCGGTTTTTCGCGCGACGTGTTCGACGGCGCAACTTTCGGCCTTATTGGAACGGTCGGCTACAAGCAGGACTGGACCACCGAGCGCGCCGAGCGCGTCACGACGGCGGGCAACCAGATCGGCGACGATTTCGACACCACGGAAACGACGCTTGACGTCACTGTCAACGGCCTCGTTTCCGCGTCGCTCGGCTGGGAGAACCACTCCGTCGCCGCGACCGGGCTCTATATCCATACTTCGTCGAAACAGTCCCAGATCGACGAAGGTCTCGACTTCAACGCGCCGACCAGCGACGGCCAGGTGTTCGATGAATTCACCGGCTTTTATGAGCGCGACCTGCTCATGGGCCAGCTCGCCGGCGATCATACATTCGGCGATCTCTCGTTCAACTGGCGCGGCGCTTATGCGCAGTCGACGCGCGACGCGCCTTACGAGCGCAATCTGCGCCGTTTCCCGGATCCGGTGACCGGCCAGCCTCTCTACACGCAGGCGAACCAGTACCGCATCAACTTCTCCGATCTTGAGGACACGATCCTCAGCGGCGGCGCGAGCGCGAGCTACACGCTTCCGATTTCGGATATTCGCGAGGCGGTGATCACCGCCGGCTACGATTATTCGGACACGGATCGCGAGTTCAACCTGCTCGCGCTTCAGTTCGTCGGCGGCAACTCGCTTCCCGCCGACGTGCAGGCCGCGCGCCCGGACTTCTTGTTCTCGCCGGACAATATCGATCCGAGCCGGTTCATCCTGCAGGAAAACAGCACGATCAACGACAACTATACGGGCGTTCTGACAACCCATGCGGGCTTCGTCATGGCCGACGTCGAAATCCTGCCGCTGATCCGCACGACGGTCGGCGTGCGCTATGAGACGGCCGAGCAAAACGTTTCGACGTTCAGCCGCTTTGGCGTCGCGGGGAACACCTCGCAGCTCAACAACGACTACTGGCTGCCCTCGGCGACGGTCACCTGGAACTTCGCCGACGACCTGCAGCTGCGCCTCGGTTACTCAAAGACGATCGCGCGTCCGCAGTTCCGCGAACTCGCGGCCTCGACCTATTTCGATCCGGAGTCGGAGCGTCAGTATCGCGGCAACAGGGGCCTCATCGATTCGAAGCTCACGAACTACGATCTGCGGATCGAATATTACCTCGGCCGCAACCAGTTCACCACGCTCGCGGGTTTCTACAAGAAGATCGAGGATCCAATCGAGGAGATCCAGTTCGACACCTCGACCTTCCAGTTCGACACGACCTTCATCAACTCGCCGAGCGCCCGCCTGTTCGGCGGCGAAGCGGAATACCGGACGCGTTTCAACATGCCGTTCGACGGCGTGTTCTTCCAGAACCGCGAATGGCTGTTCTCGCTCAATTACACCTACACCAATTCCGAGGTGCAGGCTGACGTCGGCGATCTGATCTTCAGCCCCTTCGGCGCTGGCGGACTGATCGACGCTTCGCTCTTCGGCCTCGACGGCGCGCAGCTTCAGGGCGCGCCCGAACACATCGTCAACGCCCAGTTCGGCTGGGAAGGCGACAAGGACCAGTTCACCCTTCTGTTCGGCTGGGTCGATGAGCGCATTCTTCAGCGCGGCTTCCCGTCGCCGGGCTCGGAACTGCCCGACATCATTGAGAAGCCGGGCATCCAGCTCGACGCCGTCTTCCGCCAGAACCTCACGCTGTTCGGCGCTGACGCGACGATCGGTCTGGCGGCGCGCAACCTCCTTGGAACCGAGCATCAGGAGTTCCAGAACTCGAGCGTCATCGGCCGCACGGAGTTCAACACCTATGACCGGGGCCGAAGCGTTTCGGCCTCGCTGTCCGCAACGTTCTAAGGGACATCACGTCCCGGAACCGACGACTGGCGCCGGCCGTCCCTTCATCGGGGCGGCCGTCTCCTTTTTTGGGGGGATCGAACGAGCGTTGCGGTGACCGGTTCGGGGCCGGTCCAAATGTTAACACAAACGCTTGATATTGGAGCGGTTCTTCCCTTGCACCCGCTCCCTATCGGGGCAAAAAGCGTCTACAGTCTCCGGCCTCAGGGGCCGGAAACGGAACGGACTGACGGATCGTGGCGGTTTTGAAAATGGATCGATTCGCGCCGACGGGGGCGGCGGCGAGCGCGCTAAGGGCGCGCGTCGCGTCGCTGGTCGCGCGCCGTCCAGGCCGCCAGCGTCCGGCCGCTTCGCTCATCCGCCTTGCCGAATACAGCCTTGTCGGCGCCATCGGCGTCGTGTTCGCTGTCCTGTTCTGGGTCGGCCTTGGCCCGCTGCCGGAGCCGCCGGCGGTCGCCGCGGCGCCGCCCCCGCCCGCCGTTCAGACGGCCTCGCTCGGCTCCGCCAATGCCTTCCGCAATGGGTCGGCGCCCGTTGCGCCGACGGCGGAGGAACTCGTCAATGGGCCCGACCTCGCCGAAACAACGCTGAACCTCACGCTTCATGGCACCTGGGTCGATGCGGCCGGCGGCACCGCGATCATCAAGACCCCGGACGACAAGCAGGGCCGCTTCAAGCGCGGCGACACGGTCTGGGAAGGCGTGACGCTCGAACGCGTCTTCCGCGATCTCGTCGTCATCAATCGCGACGGCGTCCTTGAATCCCTGCGGCTAGAGGGGCGCGATCCCGCCGCGCCGCCGCCGGCGCCGGTTGTGGCCGAAGAGGCCGTCGAAGGAGAAGTCTTCGCAACGCTCGGCAATTTCATTTCCGTCGCGCCGGAGAGCAACAATACCGGCGGCGTCAGCCTCGTCCTTGAACCGGGCGACGACCTTGCTTCGTTCCTGGCGTCCGGATTGCGTCCCGGCGACATTCTCGTCGGCGTCGACGGGGAGCCCCTCGGGCGCGATATCGGCGCAGATATTGAATACCTGCAAAAGGTCGCGAACCGGAACAAGGTCACGGTGAACGTCGATCGCGGGGGCGTCGTGACGCCGATTGAGATTAACCTGAAGGGTTTGGCGGCGAATGGCGGCTAAGGGGTTGTTTTCGCGCGCCGCGCTGCTGGCGGGCGCATCTTGTCTGCAATTTGGGGTCGCTTACGCGCAGGAAGGCTGCGGCGAGGCGCTCAATCTCGAAAACGCCGACATCCGCTCGGTCGTCGATGAAATCGCCATCCGGACGGGCAAGAAATTCGTGCTCGACCCGCGCGTGCAGGGGCAGGTCTCGATCAAGTCCGGCCCGAATGGCGGGCTTTGCGCCGATGAGGCGTGGGAGCTCTTTCAGGCGGCGTTGCGCGTCACCGGTTTCACCGCCGCGCCGATCAATAGCGACAGCTATCGCATCATTCCGATCCAGGAAGGCTCGCGCGCGGCCGGCCCTGTCAACGAGGGCGAGCGCGGCGACTTCGTCACGCAGATCGTCCGTCTTAACCATATCGACTCGCGCGAAGCGGCGGCGAACCTCGCCCAGCTCGTGTCGGAGCGCGGCGTCGTCGCGCCCGTCCGCAGCGGCAACGCGGTTATCCTCGTCGATGTCGCGGACAATGTGAAACGCCTGCAGCAGGTTCTGGCGCAGCTTGACCGCGACACCACGGTCTACCGCACCATTCCGCTCGAAAACGCGTCGGCCGCCGAGGTGGCACGCGTCTTGACGAATCTGGCGCGCGAGATTTCCGAAGAAGGCGCGCCGGGCGCTGGCTCCGTCAGCGTCGTCCCCGTCGCGGGCAGCAATTCGGTTTTGGTGCGCGCCGAGCCCGTCATTCTCTCGCGCCTCATCGGCGTCGTCGCCGAGCTTGACCGCATCGGCAAAACGCAAAGCGACCTCTCCGTCATCACGCTCAATCATTCGGATGCGGAAGAAATGTCGACGCTTCTGAAGGAATTGGCGACGGCGCAAGCGCAAGCCGCGACCGCCGAGGGCGTTGCCCCGGCGCCGTCTGGGCCTAGCCGCGCCAACATCTCGTTCCACAAGGCGACAAACTCCGTCATCATCTCCGGCGACGCCGACATTCAGCAGACCTTGCGCAAGGTCGTGCAGCAGCTCGACGTCCGCCGCGCGCAGGTGCAGATCGAAGCGATCATCGTCGAGGTTTCGGATACGACGGCGAGGGCGTTAGGGATCGAATATTTCCTATCGCCGACGGGCGGAAAAACAGTGCCATTCACGGCGTCGACTTTTACGAGCGCCACTCCGAATATCCTTGCGGCGGCTGGGGCGCTGCTTCTGAATCCCAATCTCCTCGGGGGCGACGATAGCGGAACTGGCGGCGACGATGACGACGACGCAGTCGTTCCGATCAGCGCTGAGTTGGCCGATGCGGCAGTACAGTCTTTGCTAGGGTCTAACGGGTTCATTGGCGGCATCGGCGGAACTTTTGGCGGCCAGGATGGCGACGACGTCGCCTTCGGCGTCGTCCTTAATGCGTTGAAGCGAGATACCAACTCTAACGTCCTGTCGTTCCCTTCGGTGGTGACGCTCGACAATCAGGAAGCAAAGCTTTCTGTCGGCCAGGAAATTCCAATTACGACCGGCGAAGCTGTCGGCGACAATTTCCAGAATGCATTTCGGACCGTCACGCGCGAACAGGTCGGCGTGATCTTGGAGGTGACGCCGCAGATTAATGAGGGCGGCACCGTAACCATGAAGATTCGTCAGGAAACGTCGAGCGTCGCCATGATCTTAACGACGACGACCGACTTCATTACGAATAAGCGAGAGATTGAAACAACCGCACTGGTCGATGACGGCGAAATTCTTGTTGTCGGCGGGCTTATCGATCAGACAGACGGCCTTACGGAGGAGAAAGTGCCATTGCTGGGCGATATCCCAATTGCCGGCAATCTCTTTAAGTCGTCGTCGCGCACGCGAGACCGGCGAAATTTGGTGGTCTTTCTTCGGCCGACCATCATAAGAGACCGCGCCGCTGGCCAAGCCGTAACCCAGAAGAAACTCGACTATATCAAAGCGCGCGAACTCCTATCGAGCGGCGGCCCGCAATCCGAGATCGAGCGCCTGATCGACCAGGTGACGGGCGGAACCGATCCCGGCGCCGAGAGCCCTCCGCCGTCCGATCCTTTCGCGCCGCCCGAAGAATTGACGCCGACCGAATAGCGGCCTCTAAAGCCGGACCATGAGCGAGACACTCCCCGCGCCGCCGCTGAAACTCGCCTACGCCTTTGCGAAGGAGAACGGCCTTGTCGTTCTCGACGCCTTGTCGCGTCCGGCGCGTGTCGGCGCGCGCGGCACGCCCGATCCGCGCGCGCTTCTGGAAGTGCGCCGCATCGTCAACGCGCCGATTGCGATCGACGTCATGCCCGGCGACGCGTTCGAGCGGCGCCTGTCGGAAATCTATTCGGCGGACGGCATCCGCGCCGGCGATTTCGAGATGGACCGCGACGCCGACGATCTCGCCTCGCTCGCCGAAGGCCTGCCGGCGACCGCCGACCTCCTCGACACGACCGACGACGCGCCGGTCATTCGCCTCATCAACGCGATCATCGCCGAGGCGGTGAAGCTGAAGGCGTCCGACATCCACATCGAGCCTTATGAGCGGACCTTGTCCGTGCGTCTTCGGATCGACGGCGTCCTGCGCGAAATCCTGTCGCTGCCCGCGCGCATGACGCCGGTCCTGACGAGCCGCGTCAAAGTCATGGCGCGCCTCGACATCGCGGAAAAACGACTGCCGCAGGACGGGCGCATTTCACTGTCGCTCGGCGGCAAGCTGATCGATGTTCGCGTCTCGACTCTTCCCGCGCGCTTCGGCGAGCGGGTCGTCATGCGCATCCTCGACAAGGAGGAGGCGAATTTCGACCTTGACGCGCTCGGCATGCCGGCCGACACGCTGAAACGTCTTCAGCAGTCCCTGCAGCGGCCGAACGGCATCATTCTCGTCACCGGGCCGACGGGTTCCGGCAAGACGACGACGCTCTACGCGTCGCTAAAGCTCTTGAACGATCCGAGCCGCAATATCCTCACCGTCGAGGACCCGGTCGAATATGCGATCGACGGCGTCGGCCAGACGCAGATCAATCCGAAAGTCGGTATGACCTTCGCGGCGGGCCTCAGGGCCATCCTGCGTCAGGATCCCGACGTCGTCATGGTCGGCGAAATCCGCGACGTCGAAACGGCGGAGATCGCCATTCAGGCCTCGCTCACCGGTCACCTCGTGCTGTCGACCGTGCACACGAATTCGGCGGTCGGCGCCATCACGCGCCTGCGCGACATGGGCGCCGAACCGTTCCTGTTGTCATCGACGATCGCCGCGGTGCTGGCGCAGCGTCTCGTGCGCCGCTTGTGCCCGACCTGCAAGGAACCGCACGCGCCCGACGAAGCCGAACAGAGGCTGTTGGGCGTCGGTCCGGAAACGACGATCTATCGTCCGAAGGGCTGCGGGCGCTGCGGGCACACCGGTTACGAGGGCCGCGTCGGCGTCTATGAAATGATGGTCGTCGACGAGCATGCGCGCAAACTCATTCACGAGAACGCCGGCGAACAGGAACTCACCGCGCATGTCTTCCGGCGCGCCGACACGCTCGCCGAGGCCGGCTACCGCCATGTGATCGGCGGCAAGACGTCGATTGAGGAGGTCCTGCGCGTCGTGCGCCAGGACGAAGACGATGCCGTCCTTTGAATATGAGGCGCTGGACGCCGCCGGACGCGCGAAAAAGGGCGTCGTCAACGCCGACAATCCGCGCATCGCGCGCCAGGAGCTGCGCCGCCTCGAATTAACGCCGGTGTCGATCTCGGCGCCGCGCGAAGGGCAGGGCGCCGGTCCCGGCTCCAAGGCGCCAGCGCGCCTGAAGCCCGATGACCTCGTCACCATGACGCGCCAGCTTTCGGTGCTGGTCGGCGCCGCAACGCCGCTTGAAGAAGCGTTGAACGCTGTCGCGCTGCAGACCGAAAAGCCGGGGGTTAGAAAGCGGATGCTCGGCGTGCGCGAACGCGTGCTCGAGGGCTGGCGCTTCGCCGATGCGCTCGCCGAGGACAAGAAATCTTTTCCGGATCTTTATCGCGCCGTGGTGGCGGCGGGCGAAACGTCGGGCGATCTTTCCGGCGTGCTCGACCGCCTTGCGACCATGCTCGAAAAGAACCGCTCGATGATGAACAAGGCGATCGCCTCGCTTATCTATCCCGCAGCGCTCGCCCTCGTCGCCGCTGGCGTCGTCACGGCGCTGATGGTCGGCGTCGTTCCGAAGATCGTCGAACAGTTCCAGTCCTTCGACGCCGACCTTCCATTCGTTACAAAGGTCGTCATCGGCCTTTCGGATTTTCTCGCCAATTACGGTCTCTTCCTGCTCGTCGGCGCGTTGCTCGGCGGCGTCGCCTTCTGGCAGGGGCTGAAAGCGCCCGCCTTCAAGAAGTCCTTCGACGCCTGGACGTTGACGATCCCGGTGCTCGGCAAGCTGTTGCGCGGGCTCGACGGCGCGCGCTTTGCGCGCACTTTGGCGACCCTCTTCGCCGGCGGCGCGCCGCTCCTCGACAGCCTGCGCGGCGCGAGCCGGACGGTCGGCAATGCGCATATGCGCGAAAAGCTCGAAATCGTGATCGGCCAGGTGAGGGAGGGCGCCTCCATGGCCGGAAGTCTGAAGCGCGCGGGCGTGCTTCCGCCGATGATGACGCATATGGTGGCGGCCGGCGAACGGGCCGGCGCCGTGCCGGTGATGCTGGACAAGGCTGCGGCCCAGCTGGAGGAGGAGTTCGACACCGCGTCGACGGTCGCCTTGCGCCTTCTGGAGCCGATGATCATCGTCGGCATGGGCGGCGTCGTCATGCTGATCGTCGTCGCCATCCTTTTGCCAATCCTGAGGCTTAACAGTCTCGCCTCAGGGTGATGAAATTGAAGAGAAAATGGAGCAACGCCTGATGTTCGTCCTGAAGAATCGCCGCCGCCTGCAGCGCGGCATCACGCTGATCGAGCTCCTGGTCGTTCTGACCATTCTGGCGCTCATTTCGGCCCTTGTCGTCGTCAACGTCCTGCCGGAGCGCGACCGCGCGGCCTCGCGCAAGGCGAAGATCGATCTCGGCACGATCGAGAACGCGCTCGACCAGTATCGCCTCGACATGTTCACCTATCCGACGACGGAGCAGGGACTGCAGGCGCTCGTCACCCCGCCGGCCGACGATCCGCGCACGGATCAATACCGGCCCGGCGGCTATCTCCGCTCTGTGCCCGTCGATCCGTGGGGCAAGCCCTACCAGTACCGGCAGCCCGGCCAGTTTGGGCCGATCGACATCTTCTCCTATGGCGCCGACGGCGTCGAAGGCGGGGAAGGCGTCAATGCGGACATTGTGAATTGGACGCAGACCCAGTGACACGCGGCGGCGAGCGCGGCCTGACGCTCGTCGAGCTTCTGGTCGTGATGGTCATTCTTGGCCTTGCGTCTTCGCTCGTGCTGCTCAATGCGCCGCCCTCAAGGGCGGTCGTCGAGCGCGACGCGCTGCGTTTTGCGTCAAGCGTGAAAGTCGCGCTCGATGAAATGGTGATGACCGGGGCGACGTACAGGCTCGTCGTCGATGCGACCGGCTATGGCTTCGAGCGCTATACCGGCGGCGAATGGGTCACCGACGGGATCGACCGCGCCTTTCAGCGCACGGAGTTCGATCGGGGCGTCACTGGGACAGTTGAAATCGAAGACGCCGCCCTCGCCAACGCCCGCGCGCTTGGCGAGGATCCCCCGAAGGAAGAGGACGCGGACGAACCGGAAATCATCCGCCTCGATCCGATCGGCCCGCCGGCGACGTTCACGCTGCGGCTCCTCAGCCCTCAAGGCGCCTATCTCGTCACGCTCGCCGCGGACGGCGCGATTGCGGTCAAGGCCGATGTTTAGGAAGCGGCAGTCGGGCCTCACCCTCGTCGAAACGCTTGTCGCAATGGCGATCCTCGCGGCGGTCGCGATCTCGGCTTACGCCCTCCTCAGCCAGGGCGCGAATTTTGCGGCCAGCGAGCGCGACCGGCTCGCCGCATCGATCGTCGCCGACAATCTGATGGTCGAGGAATTGTTGCGGCAGGCCGCGCCCGATCTTGGCGAGGACACCGGCGAGACGGAATTCTCGGGCCGCATTTTTGAATGGAGCTCGATCGTCTCGGATTCGGGTGAGGACCTGCGCCGCATCGAATATGTCGTGCGTCTGCAAGGCTCGCCCCAGACGCTTGCCCGCGTTGAAACGGTCAAGGTCGCGTCATGAGGCGGGGACAGCGCGGCGTCACGCTTCCGGAGCTGCTGATTTCGCTCCTCATCTTCGCGATGATTTCTGGCGTCGCGGTCTATGCGCTGCGCCTCACCGTCGAGGGGCGCGACCAGCTCGGTCTCGCCGACGCGGCGATCAGGGACATGCAGATCGCGCGCCTCGTCATCAAGGAAGACCTGTTGCAGGCCGTGCCGCGCGTCACGCGCGATGAATTCGGAAACGCCAATCCGGGCGCCTTTCTCGGCGGCAAGGGGCTCGCTTTCCGCGTTCCGAAGGACGGCGAGGCGGTGCTGATGTCGTTCGTGCGCGCGGGCTGGGACAATCCGGACAATCTCGCCCCGCGGTCGACATTGCAGGCGGTCGAGTATGTTCTTGTCGGCGACAGGCTGGTGCGGCGCACGCGGCCCTATCTCGACGACGCCCGCGATCAGCCCCGAACCGACCGCACGCTCATCGCCGGCGTAGAAGGCGCCGAGGTCGGATTCTTCGCAAGCGAAACGAGCGCCGGCATTCAGTGGTCGGATCTTTGGCCGTCGCCGCAGGCGCAAGGGGCGATCCCGCCGGCGGTCCGATTGACGCTCACGACGCAGCGCCTCGGGCGGTTCGAGCAGCTTTTTTATATCGGCGAGGTGGGCCAGTGAACGCGCGCGCTTCACAACGCGGCGCGGCGCTGGTCATCGTGCTGTTGCTGGTGGCGACGCTCTCTTTCGTGCTGCTGTCGCTGACGACGACGGTGACGACTGGCGTGCGCCGCGGCGCCAATGAGCGCGCGCGCACGGAGCTGCTCTGGCGCGCTCTGGCGGCGGAGCGGATCGCGCTGTCGGTGCTCGACAAGGCGATCGCCGGCGGCGCCATGAAGACGGCGTCCTCGGAGGGCGGGTTGTTCAGTCAACAGCTCGCCTTGCCGATCGAGCGCGGCGAGGCGGCGTTACGCTTCGCGGACGCGTCGCGCTGCTTCAACGTCAACAGCCTGATCGCCGAACAGCCGCCCTATAAGAAGATCCAGGACAGTTACGATGAGTTCCTCGCGCTTCTTGAGGCGGTCGGCGCGGGCGGCAATGACGCCGAAGCGATCGCGAGCGCGGTGACGGATTTCCTCGATGACAACACTTCGCCGGAATCGCAGGGCTCGGAAGACAGTTTTTATACAGTCCTTGCGACCCCCTTCCGGACGGCGGGCGGGCCGGTTGCGTCGATTTCCGAATTGCGGGCGATCGAAGGGATCACGCGCGAGGCTTACGCGCAGATTGCGCCCTACCTGTGCGCACGCCGCGCGGGCCAGAGGATCGAGATCAATGTTAACGCCCTGACGCCGGAAGACGCGCCTGTCATCTACGCCCTTGGCAAAGACGGCTGGACGCTCGATCAGATCAGGGCGCGTATCGCTGAAACGCCGCCCGGCGGCTGGCTGGCGGCCGGAGATCTATGGCAGACGAGCCCCAGCGGGGCGCCGCCCCCTGACGTGACGCCGGCGCTCCAGTCGACCTGGGTCGAGGCCCGGGTTCTCCTTGAAGCTGACGCGCGATTTGTGGAAGAAGCGCTCATCATTGCGACGCCCGCTTCGGGAAAACCGTCGCTCTATTCGCGTGTGCTTGGAGGCGGATCCTGACCGATCTCGTCATTTTAAAACTCGGCCAGACGCCCGGCGACCCTGTCGCCTGGGGCGCGTTCGACGCCGGTCGCCTGACGGAAGCCGGGCGCGTTGAAAGCGTCGCGGCGCTCGCCATGATGGCCGGGCGGCTTCCCGAAAACGTCCGTGTCGTCGCCGTTCTGCCGGGCGAACAGGTCGCGCTGCGCGACATTCCTTCGCCGCCCAAACAGCTGGCGAAACTGAAAGCGGCGGCGAGCTATCTTCTCGAAGACGAACTCGCCGAGGATGTCGACGATCTTCATATCGCGCTCACCGCCGGAGCGGACGGCGCGCGCGCTTTCGCGATTTCCTCGGCGCTGATGAAAGACTGGCTCGGCGCTTTCGCCGAGACGGGCGTTACTGTCACCGAGATGACGGTCGATTTCGCCGCGCTCGGCGCCTCGAACGGCGTCTGCGTCATCGCGGCGGACGGCGAGCGCGTGATCGCCTCTCGCGGCGCGGCGGGCTTTGCGGCCGAACTGCCGCTCGCCGATATTGTCGCGCCGGCGTTTTTAACGGCGGCGGGCGACGCTGCGATCGTCAGCTACGGCGCGCATGAACTGGTCGGCCGCTGGGCCGCAGCGCCCGTCGAGCGCCGGCCTCTGGCGAACGAGGCCGATTTGCTCGCGCTCTTCGGCGCCAATCTTGGCGCCAAGGGCGACCGCGTCGATTTCATGACCGGCGCGTTCAAGCAGAAAAAATCCTACGCGATCGATCTTGGGGCTTGGCGGCGCCCGGCCGCGCTGGCGGCCAGCCTTGCAGTCTCGCTCGTCCTTCTTGGCGCCGCGTCGGGTCTGCGCGACTGGCGTGTCGCCGAACGCTATGAGACGACGGCCGAAACGCTGCACAAATCGGCCTTCCCGACATTCGCCGGCGGCGACATTCGCAGCCATGTGCGCGGCCTCTTATCGGGCGGTGCGCGGACAGCCGGATTTCTTGAAATGACTGCGCGTCTGACGGCCGGGCTCGAAGCCCATGACGGCGTCACGATCGAGCGGATCCGTTTCGATGCGGCGCGCGGCCAGTACACGTTCAGCATCCGCAGCGCGTCCGATGCGGGCATTGAGGCGTTTCGCACCGGCCTTTCCGAGTTCGGCGTCGAGGCGACCGACAATGGCGGCTACCGGCGCACGGGAAATCAATGGGTCGGCGAGATGACGGCGAGGGCGTTATGAAGGCGTTCTGGGATCGCCTCGCCCCGCGCGAGCGGATGTTTGTCATGGCCGGCGGCGTGATCGCCGGCGCGCTCATTCTCCTGCAGCTCATCATCGCGCCGGCGCTCGGCTGGCGCGAAGCGATGAAAACCAAACGGACCGGCGCCGAGGACCTTTACAAACTTGTCGCCAGCGCCAGCGCGTCGGTCGGCGGGACAGCGGCGACGGCGGGCGCCGACCTTTCGACGCCGATCATCAATGTCGTCACGGATACGGCGGGCGCCGGCGGCGTCGAGATTTCGTTCCGCAATGCGCGGCCGGACGGCGGCGTCGACGCGACGGTCGCCGCCGATCCGGAAAAACTGTTCAACTGGCTACGGACTCTCGAGAGCGATTACGGCGTCTCTGTCGCGGCGGCGGACATTGCGCGTGAAAAAGACGGCGGCGTGCGCGCGCAGCTGACGCTGGCGCGCCGGGGCGGGGCATGAAGGACGGGCCGTCATGGGCGAGCGCGGCGGAAGCCAGACGCTTTACGCTCATCGCCCTTGCCTGCTTTGCGGCCGCGGCGGTCGCGTTTGCGCCGGCGAGCGTCGGCGCCTGGATGCTGAAACGCTCGGCGCCGCTTTTGTCCATGACGGGCGCTGACGGCACCGTTTGGCGGGGCCGGCTCAGCGGCGTTACCTATAACGGCGTCCTCATCGGCGATATCGATTACCGCCTTTTCGCGCTTCCGCTCCTCATGGGGCGGATCGCGCTCGACGCGCATAGCGCGAACGGCGCGCTGCTCGGCGGCGCGCGCGTGACGCTCGGAACGGGCGGGATCGGCTTTCGCGACCTGTCCGCGGAATTCAATCTCGGGGCCATTCGTCAATATACGTTTTTCGGCGTGCGCTATCAGGGACTGGCGCGGCTGAAAGCGCACCGGCTCCGTCTCTCGGAGAAGGAATGCGTCGCCGAGGCCGCGACGCTGTCGACGACCGCTTTCGAAGCGCTGACGCGGCAATGGTCGGACGGCGCCTTTCCGATCGCCGGCGCGATCGAATGCCGCGACGGCGCCATCGTCGCCGCGCTCGACGGCGAAAGCGCCGACGGCAAGGCTTCCGTCGGGCTGACGATCCGGCCCGATTTCACCTATGCCGTGCGCATCGCCGCCGAGCCCCGGCGACAGGATGTCAGCCGCGCGCTCCAGCTGTTCGGATTTGAAGACAAGGGCGACGGCCTTTCCTACGAGGCCGCAGGCGTCCTGAAGGGATTGAGCTCATGACGATGTCATCGAGACTATTGTTGGCGGGGCTCGGCGTCCTGTCTCTGGCTGCGTGCGCCTCGACGTCGAAGTCGAAAGACGCCGGCGTCAACACAGGCGCGCCGTCATCGCCGGGATCAAGCGCGACCGCCGGCGCGCTCCCTGACGCCGCCCTGCCGAAAGGCGAATGCGGCATGATCTTGTGGACGCTCGATATCGAGCGGCCGATCCCGGTCTTTCGCGCCGTCTCGCAAAAGGGCGCCGAGATCGTCATCGACGGAAAGCTTCTTGAATTGCAGCTTAGCGGCGCTGAAGGCGGCTCGGGCTTTGGCGTCTACGAAATCCAGAATTTCTCCGGCGACGGCCTCACCGTCAGCGTGCGCGTGAAGTTCGGCCTCGGTTTCGAAGGCGGCTCCTATCTTGAGCGCGGGCTCGTCAGCATTGAGAAGGCGGACGGCTGGAAGACCGTGATCCCCGCCGCCGGAATCGCCGGCTGCCGCGCCAAGTAATAGCGCATTCGGCGGGGTTAAACGCCTTCGCGCCGCGCGAGGAATGCAAGCCTTTCAAATAGGTGCACATCCTGTTCGTTCTTGAGCAGCGCGCCATGAAGCGGCGGGATCGCTTTCCGGGTGTCGCGCTCGCGCAGGATTTCTTCCGGCAAATCCTCCGACATCAGCAATTTCAGCCAGTCGAGCAGTTCCGACGTCGACGGCTTCTTCTTCAGGCCCGGCACCTCGCGGATTTCGTAAAAAATCTTCAGCGCGTCGGCGACGAGGCGCTGTTTGACGCCCGGGAAATGCACCTCGACGATTTCCGTCATCGTCTTCGGATCGGGGAATTTGATATAGTGGAAGAAGCACCGGCGCAGGAACGCGTCCGGCAATTCCTTTTCATTGTTCGACGTGATGATGACGACAGGCCGGCGAACAGCCTTCACCGTCTCGCCGGTCTCGTAGACGAAGAACTCCATGCGATCGAGTTCCTGGAGGAGATCGTTCGGAAATTCGATGTCGGCCTTGTCGATCTCGTCGATCAGAAGCACGGGGCGCGCGGGCGCGGTGAACGCGTCCCACAGCTTGCCGCGCTTGATGTAGTTCCGGACGTCGCGCGCGCGTTCTTCGCCCAGCTGGCCGTCGCGCAGGCGCGCGACCGCGTCATACTCATAAAGCCCCTGATGGGCCTTCGTCGTCGATTTGATGTGCCATTCAAGAAGCGGCGCGCCGAGCGCCTTGGCGATCTCCATCGCCAGCACCGTCTTGCCGGTGCCGGGCTCGCCCTTGACGAGCAGGGGCCGCTCCAGCGTGACGGCGGCGTTAACGGCGACCTTCAAGTCATCGGTTGCGACATAGTCTTTGGTGCCAAGGAATTTCAACGCAGAACGCTCCACTAAAGTCCGCTGAATTCCTTAGGCGCCGGGATCGCGTCCCGCAATTCGCCTTGGCAGTCGTCAGCGCGGCGCCGCCTCGTCCAAAAGGCCAGTCGCGGCGAGATTGGCGAACCAGCGATAGGAGGCTTTCGGCGTCCGGACGCCGCTTGCCCGGTCCATCGCTACAAGCCCGAATTTGGAGCGGTAGCCGAGCGCCCATTCCCAATTGTCGATCAGCGTCCAGTGGAAGAACCCGGCGATGCGCGCGCCGGCCTCCATCGCCAGTTTCACCGCTTCAAGATGCGCGCGCAGATAATCGATGCGGAAGCCGTCGTCGAGAACGGCGGGACCGTCGGAGAAGGGATCGGAACACCCGTTCTCGGTGATGTAAACGAGCGGATTGCCGTAGCGCGTCCTGAGGCGGTCCAGCATTTCATAGAGCCCCGAAGGATCGATCTCGCGCCCGAAGGCGTCGCGCGGCGCCGATGCGGGCGGCTCGCCCGGCGCGATGCGCGACGGACTGGAAAGGTCGAGCCGGATCGTCGTCGGCGAATAATAATTGACGCCGACGAAATCGACCGGCTGCCGGGTCAGCGCAAGGTCGCCCTCTTCGATAAAGGGCTCGGTGAGCGCCAGCGCTGCGTCGGGATAGGACCCTTCGAACAGGGGATCGAGGAAGGCGCCGTTCCACAGCGCGTCAAAACCGTCCGCCGCCGGACGGTTCCAGAAGGCGAGGGGCGCGCCCTCAGGCCGCGCCGGCTGCAGCGCCATCGTCGTGCCGATCTTGAGATCGCTGCCCGCGGTGCGCAGCGCACTGATCGCGAGGCCCTGCGCCAAATTGAGATGGTGAATGACAGGGCCAAGAAGGCCCGCGTCCTTCAGTCCCGGCGCATGTTCGCCGACGACATGGCCGAGAACCGTATGGACGGCGGCTTCGTTCAGCACGATGAAGGATTTGACGCGGTCGCCGAGACGTTTGGCGACGATCGCCGCGTAATCGGCGAAGCGCAGGCTTGTGTCGCGCGCGGACCAGCCGCCCTTGTCCTGCAGCGCCTGCGGCAGGTCCCAGTGGAAGAGCGTCGCGTGGGGCGTGACGCCGCGTTCAAGGAGCGCATCGACGAAACGGCTGTAATGGTCGAGACCGGCGCCGTTCGCGTCGCCGCTTCCCTGCGGCTGAATGCGGGGCCAGGCGATCGAAAACCGGTAATGTCGAAGGTTCGCCGCTGCGAGAAGGTCAGCATCCTCCGCATAGCGACGATAGGAGTCGCAGGCGAGGCTGGCGTCGGAACCGTCGACGATTGCGCCCTTCTTCGCGGCGAACGCATCCCAGATGCTCGGCCCCCGGCCGTCTACGTTCAGAGAGCCTTCCGTCTGATAGGCCGCCGACGCCGCGCCCCAGACGAAGTCGGCTGGAAACTGGCGATCGGCGAGCGCGGCCGGCGCCGCCGCGCGCGGCGCGCAGGCGCTAGCGCTGGCGATCGCCGCGCCGGCGCCGAGCGCGCCGATCCGGCGCCGGGTGATCGTGAATTCGCGCATCTGTCGGGGCCCCCGCGAATTGCTTACGGGCGTGGCGCCCGCGCGGCGTTCATCCTATAGATTTGGCCAAACGCAGCAACGCCGGAGCGCATCCCGATGACGACCGTCTATGACTTCAGCGCCAAAACCATTGCAGGGCGCGAGGAAAGCCTCGCCGCCTATAAGGGCAAGGCGCTTCTCATCGTCAATGTCGCGTCGAAATGCGGGTTCACGCCGCAATATGCGGGACTTCAGAAGCTCTACGAATCCAATCGCGACAAGGGCCTCGAAGTGCTCGGCTTTCCGTGCAACCAGTTCGGCGCGCAGGAACCGGGC
>CAZHUI010000054.1:0-21788 GCA_964535605.1 uncultured Caulobacterales bacterium | reverse complement strand
TCCAGCATCTGGTACTCCTTGCCGGTCAGGTGCACGCGGCTTCCCGCCACTTCAACGGTCTTGGCGTCGAGATTGACGGTCAGGGTGCCGGTCGTGATGACCGATTGCGAATGGCCCTTGGAACGGCGGACGATGGCGTGGATGCGCGCGACCAGTTCGTCCTTGTGGAACGGTTTCGTCATGTAATCGTCGGCGCCGAAGCCGAGACCGCGGACTTTCGTTTCGATGTCGCCCTGACCCGTCAGAATGAGGATCGGCGTGTTGACCTTGGCGACGCGCAGGGACTTCAAAACGTCGAAGCCCGTCATGTCCGGAAGGTTCAGGTCGAGAAGTATGATATCGTAATCATAGACCTTGCCGAGATCGACGCCCTCTTCTCCGAGATCCGTCGTGTAGACGTTAAAGCCGTCGGACTTCAGCATCAGTTCGATGCTTTGCGCGGTGGCGCCGTCGTCCTCGATAAGCAAAACCCGCATTGACCGTTCTCCTTGTCGTCGCGACGGCCCCCCGTAAGGACCTGCGCATTTTTCGATCTGCCTTAACCAGAGTTAGGTTGATTTGCTTTCATAAAGGTTAACGGCGGCGCAAAATTCGAAACGAGTTCATCGCCCGCCTTAAGCGGCGGTGAAGCTTCGTTACGCGCGGCCTGCACGTTTTCCCGCAAAAGGCGGTAAATCCGCGCGCCGCATTAACTGGCCGAAGGATTTCGCCGGCTAAGGCGATTCACGAGTTTACGCGAGCTTAAAGCCTCGCAAGTTAAGCGTTTCTCCAGCCGGAGCCTGCGGAGCGTTGCCCGTTGACCGAAATTTTGCATCAGGAAACGCGTGGGTCAGCGGCGATGATCGAGCCGCGCGCATTTCTGCGACGGAATGGGCCCATCGCCTTTGCCGGCGCTGTGAGCGCCGTCACCGACCTTGCGATCGAGGTTGAGGACAGGCTGGGCGCGCTCGAAGTCGGCGCTCGTGTCGAGATCGAAACCGCCTCCGAAAAGCTGGTCGCCGAAATCGTCGGCGTCTCGGGCGGCAGCGCGATCGCAATGCCGTTCGGCGACGTCGCCGGCGTCAAGCGGAGCGCGCCGGTCAGTTTCACTTCACCCAGCGCCGCGATTGCGCCCTCGCGCGCCTGGCTCGGCCGCATTGTCGATGGGCTCGGCCGGCCGGCGGACGGGCGTGGCACTTTGCCAGCATTCGGCCTGCTGCGCGATGTTCGCTCGGGGCCGCCGCCGGCTGCGATGCGCAACCGGCTCGGCGCCCGCGTCGATTTTGGCGTGAAGGCGCTCAACGCCTTTTGCCCGGCGCGCGCGGGGCAGCGTCTCGGTGTTTTTTCTGGGTCAGGCATCGGGAAATCGACGCTTCTGTCGATGATCGCGCGCAACACGCGGTCAGACGTCAACGTAATCGCCCTGATCGGCGAGCGCGGCCGCGAATTGCGGGAATTCGTCGAAGACAGTCTTGGGGCCGACGGGCTTGCGCGTTCGGTCGTCGTGATCGCGACGTCGGACGAGCCGGCGATGATGCGGCGGGAAGCGGCGTTTCTCGCCATGACGATTGCTGAAAGCTTCCGCGACGCCGGCGGCCATGTTCTTTGCCTGATGGACTCTTTAACGCGGGTCGCCAGCGCCCAGCGCGAGATCGGTCTTGCCGCCGGCGAGCCGCCGACCGCGAAGGGCTATACGCCGTCGGTTTTTTCGCTTCTGCCCAAGCTTCTCGAACGCGCAGGCCCCGGCCGTCCCGGCGCCGGCGCGATCACCGGCGTTTTTTCCGTGCTGGTCGAAGGCGACGATCACGACGAGCCGATCGCCGATGCCGCCCGCGCGCTTCTCGACGGCCATATTGTGCTTGACCGGCGCATTGCGGAGCGCGGCCGCTTTCCAGCCGTCGATATCCTGAAGACCGTCTCCCGGGCCGCGCAAGGGGTGCTTGAGCCCGAAGAATTCGACCTCGTGCGCCAGGCGCGGGCGCTCGCATCGAACTTCGAGGACGTGCGCGACATGCTGAAGATCGGCGCTTACCGGCGCGGCGCCCACACGGCGACCGACGCGGCGATCGACTTTCACGCCCGCCTTGAAGCCTTGCTGTCGCAACCGGACGGTCGCGCCGTCAGCGTCGCCGAGACCTTCGAAGCGCTTCGCGCCATTAGCGGCGATGTCGGCGGGGGCGCTGCCGCATGAACGACGCCGATCGCCAGCAACGCGGGCTTTTGAAGCTGCTCGCTGTCGCTCGCCGCGCAGTGGAAGCCGCCGGCCGCACCATCGCGGATCTCGAAGCCGCGCGGAAAAGCGCCGGCGACGCCCTCGAAAAGCTTGAAGCGGCGATCCGGACCGAAGAAGCCGTCGCGCTCGGCCGGACTGAAATCGGCTTTCGCGATCTCGCGGGCTATCTGGCGGGCGCGGGGGCGAAGCGCGCCGCGCTGATTACGACATGCCGCTCGCTCGACGCCGAACTCGCCGCGGCCCGTGAAGCCCTGACCGACGCCGAGATCGAACGGCGGAAACTGAGCCATCTCGCCGATCTCAGAGCCGACGCCTTGCGCAAACGCCGCGACAAGCGGGACGGCGTTCTGCTCGACGACGCCGGCCGCCGGCGGATCGACGCGCGAAGCGGCCGTTTCTAGCGCGTAACCGTTCCGGCTGAAAAAGGCTGTCGGGGCGATTTCGGGTTTGACCGCCAGCTCTTTCCCATGTTAACCCATAAAATGTCGAGAAGTGGCGCCTGGCGGCGCCGCAGCGCGAGTTGAAACGGGGTTCGTTTCGAGGAGCGCGAGGGCGGAGTTCGGGCGTGGATCTGCGATCGCCTGAGGCCTCATTTCTGGGGTCTCACATCAATAGAATTGATGCGAAGGGCCGGGTCGCGGTGCCGGCCGATTTTCGCCGGGCGCTCGAAACCGAAAAGAACCTCCGGTTTTTCTGTCTCAAGGGACTATACGCGCCCCGGCTCGAATGCGGCGGCGCCGATTTCATCGCTTCTTACAAGACGCTGATCGCCGGGATGACGCCGTTCAGCGACGAGCGCGAAATGGTCGAGGAGCACATTCTGGGCTCCGTTCGATCGCTGCAGTTCGACACCGAGGGCCGCGTCGTCCTTCCAGACGATTATCGCGCGCACGCCAACCTGTCCGAGCGCGCCTTGTTCCAGGGACGCGGCGACACGTTCTTGATCCTCGACGCCGACAGCGCCGAACGGCGGATCGCTGAAACGCGCGATGCGGCGCGCGAGGCGCTGAAACGCATCCGCACGCTGAACGGGGGAGGCGGCGCATGACGAACGCGCACGCGCCCGTGATGGCGGCGGAAGCGATCGAGTCGCTCACGCCCGTCAAGGGCGGCCTCTATGTCGACGCAACGTTTGGCGCCGGCGGCTACTCCCAGCGGATCCTCGATTTCGCTGAATGCTCCGTCTACGGATTTGACCGTGATCCGTCGGCGATCGAGCGCGGGCGCGCGCTCGAAGCGCGATACGGCGGACGCCTCCGCCTCGTGCCGCGCCCCTTCGGCGATCTCGCCGAGGCGCTCGGCGAGGCCGGCGTGGCTTCGATCGACGGCGCCGTTTTCGATCTTGGCGTGTCGTCCATGCAGCTTGACGAGGCAGGGCGCGGCTTCTCCTTCATGCGAGACGGACCATTGTCGATGCGCATGGATAAAGGAAAACCCGACGCCGCCGACGTCGTCAACGCGGCGGAGGAAAACGATCTTGCGCAGATTTTCCGCGCCTATGGCGAGGAGAAGCGCGCCGGCCGCATTGCACGCGCGATCGTTCACGAACGCGCCGGTGCGCCAATCGCGACGACCTTGCGGCTCGCCGATATCGTGTCGCGCGCGGCGCCCGGCAAGCGGGAAGACAAGATCCATCCGGCGACGCGGGTTTTTCAAGCGCTGCGAATTTTCGTCAATGACGAGCTCGGCCAGTTAGCGAAGGCGTTGATCGCCGCTGAGCGGCTGCTGCGCCCGGCGGGCCGCCTTGTCGTCGTCACTTTTCACTCGCTTGAAGACCGCATTGTGAAGAACTTCTTCAGCGAACGGTCAGGGCGGGCGCCGGCGGGCTCGCGTCATGCGCCGTCGTTGGCGCCGGCGCACAAGACATTCGAGCTATTGAACGTGAGGGCGACGGCGCCCGGCGCCGCAGAAATCGCCGCAAATCCGCGCGCACGGTCAGCGAAGATGCGCGCTGCGGCGCGCAACGAAGCGCCCGCGCGCGGCGGCGACCCCGCAACTTTTCTGCCAGTTTTGAATTTCTCACGCGCCTTGACCAGATTGGGAGCTTGACGATGATGCGTTTCACGACCTTTCTGCTCTGTCTCATCCTCGCGGCGGCGGCGGCCGGCCGTTACAAGGCCGAAGTCGCCGTCAGGGATGCGAAAAGCGAAGCGCGCGCGCTTGAACAACAGAAAGCGCAGGAACTTTCGTCCATTCAGGTTTTACGCGCCGAGGTCGCTTATCTCGAGCGTCCGGAACGCCTGGCGGAGATCGCAGGCAGCGTCACCGGCCTTGCCCCGCTTAGCGGCGCGCAGCTGATGACGGCGGAAGATCTCGAATATGCTTTTAATTCAGCGCGCGACGCGGCGCCGGAGAGTGTTGCCGCGCCGGCGCCCGCCGCTGTCACCGTCGCAGGCCTTGAATGATCAAGATCTCGATCCCCGGCAGGAAGCGGCGGCCTGCGGCGCGCGTCTATCTTATCGAAGACGGTGTGAGAAAGGCTGATGCAGGCGTTGAGCGCATCGCCGCGACGGGACGGCGCGCGAAGGCCGCTCCGGCGGCGCGCCGGCGCATATTGATGTGCGGGGTCGTCTTCGGCGCGGTATTCGCGCTGATGGGTTTTCGGCTTTTCGCGGTCGCGCTCGGACCGGACGACGCGCAGCGCGAACGCATCGCCAGCCGTGACGCTGATCGCGACCGGCGCGAGATCACGGATCGAAACGGCGTCCTTCTTGCGGCGAATTTGCCTTTGCGTTCGCTCGAGATCGCCGGCGACGAAGTTTGGGATGCAGGCGAGACTGCGAACAAAATCGCCGGCATCGTTCCCGGGATTGACGCGGAAGAAATCCGAAAAAAACTTGACGATGAACGCTACGTTGAATTTCGCGAGCGCCTGACGCCGGCGCAGGAGAAAGCCGTGTTCGCGCTGGGACTTCCCGGCGTCAGGTTTTCCGCGCGCGTCGAGCGTTTCTATCCCCAAGGGCAGACGGCGTCGCACGTTATCGGCCATATGGAGCCCGGCAAGGGCGGAGTGATGGGCCTAGAGCGCTACCTCAACGGCGCTCGCGGCGAGGGTCCCCTCGCGGCGTCGATCGACATGCGCGCCCAAGAGATTGTCGAGCAGGAACTGGCCGCTTCGCTGAAGAAATTCCGCGCGCGGGCGGCGATGGGCGCGGTGATGGATGTCGCAACGGGCGAAGTGATCGCGCTCGCCAGCCTGCCCGAATTCGATCCCAACCGGCCGGGCGCCGTGAAAGCGGAAAACCGCCGCAATCGCGCCGTCTACGACCGCTATGAACTCGGCTCGGCGTTGAAACTGATCACCGCAGCGGCGGCGCTCGAAGCGGAAACCGCGCGCGAAACTTCAACCTATGACGCGCGCGGAACCTATCGGGTCGCGGACAAAGTCATTCGCGATTTTCACGGCGAGAACAGAATTCTGACCTTTGCGGAGGTCATTCAACATTCATCCAATATCGGCGCGGCGCGCATGGCGAAAGATCTCGGTACGGATAAACTGAAGGCGGCGCTGCGCTCCACCGGTCTTCTCGATCCGTTGCCGATCGAACTCGCCGAACGCCGCGCGCCCGAGCCGCCCTGGCAATGGGGACCCGTTGAAACCGCGACGATCTCGTATGGCCACGGCATTTCAATCACGCCGCTCCATCTTCTCGCGGCGACGGCCAGCGTCGTAAACGGCGGCGTCTACAGAGCGCCGACTTTCCTGCGCCAGGACCGCGCGGCGGAGGGAACGCGCGTTTTTTCCGAAGAGACCAGCGCGACGATGCGACGGGTGATGCGAGCTGTTATCACAAGCGGCACGGCGAGCCTCGCCGAGACGCCAGGCTATTTTGCAATCGGCAAGACGGCGACAGCCGAGAAGCCGGCGCGCGGCGGCTACGACCCGAACGCGCGCATTTCAACTTTCGTCGGCGCCTTTCCGGGGTTTGCGCCGCGTTACGCCGTGCTGGTGACGCTCGACGAGCCGCAGGCGGTCGACGGCACCTTCGGCTACGCGACGGCCGGTTGGAACGCCGCGCCGGCGTTCGCGTCGATCACAAGCCGCCTTGCGCCCGTTCTCGGCGTCATGCCCGCGGGACCGGAGATTGCGGCGCTGCGATTCGGGACGGCTTCCGGGGAACGCCGCGCGGCGCTTGACGCCGACAGCGCCGGGGGCGGCATGTGAAACTTTCGGCCCTCGCAGCGGAGCGTTATGATCCGGACCCGGAGATTTCCGGAATCACGCCGGACAGCCGCGCCGTGCGCGAAGGGTTCCTGTTCGCCGCGTTGCCGGGCGCGAAAGCGGACGGCGAGGCGTTTATTCCGCAGGCGGAGCGGCAAGGCGCCGCCGCCATTCTCGCCCGCCCCGGGGCGAAGACGCGCCTACCTCTCGTCGCCGATGAGGAGCCGCGGCGGCGCCTGTCGCATATGGCGGCGCGCTTTCACCCCGGCCAGTCAAGGATCATCGCGGGGATTACCGGCACTAACGGCAAGACCTCGACCGCCGTATTCGCCGCCGCGCTATGGGCGATGCTCGGCGAAAAAAGCGGCAGTATCGGCACGCTTGGCGCAAGGAGTTCCCGATACGAGCGCCCGCTCGCGCACACGACGCCGGAACCTGTCACGCTGCACGAGACGCTCGACGCCATGGCGAAAGCGGGCGTCACGCATCTTGCGATGGAAGTATCGAGCCATGCGCTTGCGCAATACCGCGCAGACGGCGTGAAGTTCTCCGCAGCGGCGTTCACCAACCTGACTCAAGACCATCTTGATTTCCACCCGGACCTCGACAGCTATTTCGCCGCAAAGCTTCGACTTTTTACGGATCTTCTGCCGTCAGGAGCGACAGCGGTCGTGAACATGGACGGCGCGCGAAGCGAGCAGGTGCGCGCTGCCGCCGAAGGGCGCCGCCTGCGCGTCGTCACCACGGGAAGGCGCGGCGAGACGCTCCGCATCGTGAAGGCGACGCCGACGCCGCACGGTCTTGATCTCGATATCGAAGCGGAAGGGCGCGTTCGTCCGTTGTCGCTGCCGTTGATCGGTGCGTTTCAGGCGGAAAACGCGGCGCTCGCCGTGGGCCTAGTTATCGCGTCGGGGTTCACCCCCGATCAGGTGCTGCCGCTGCTTGATCGCTTGCCGGGCGTCCCGGGCCGCATGCAGCGCGCCGCCAGCGTCAACGGCGCCGGCATCTATGTCGATTACGCGCACACGCCGGACGCGATCGCGACGGCGCTCGCCGCGATCCGCCCGCATGCGACCGGCCGCGTCATTGCAATCATCGGCGCCGGCGGCGACCGCGACCGCACCAAACGTCCGCTAATGGGCGCTGGTGCGGCGGCCGGCGCCGATATCGTCATTGTCACCGATGACAATCCGCGTTCGGAGGATCCGGCCGCGATTAGGCGCGAAGTGTTGGCTGGTTGCCCGGACGCGCGCGAGATTGGCGACCGTGCCGTTGCAATTGGCGCAGGCGTCGCAATGCTGAAAGAAGGCGATGTGCTGCTCATCGCCGGCAAGGGCCATGAAACGGGGCAGATCATCGGCGGCGTCACCCATCCTTTTGACGACGTCGCCGAAGCGCAACGCGCGGCGGAGATCCGGTCATGAGCGGCGGCCTCTGGACGGCGTTTGAAGCGGCGGCGGCGACGGGCGGAGCGCTTTGCGCGCGCGGCGGCGATCCCGATCGCTGGATCGCCGAGGAATGGTCCGCAGGCGGCATTTCAATCGACACGCGCACGCTGACGCCCGGGGAAATGTTCGTCGCGCTCGTCGATGCGCGCGACGGGCATGATTTCATCATGAGCGCTTTTGAGCGCGGCGCCGCGGCGGCGCTGGTCGCGCGCGCGCCGCAAAATGCGCCGGACGGCGCGCCGCTCCTCGTCGTCAGCGACACGCTGGAAGGCCTGCGCGATCTTGCCCGCGCCGCGCGGCAACGGAATTTCGGCAAACGCATCGCAGTGACGGGAAGCGTCGGCAAAACTTCGACCAAGGAAATGCTGCGCGCGGCGTTCGCTGCCGCGGGGCGCGTCCACGCTTCCGACAAGAGTTTCAACAATCACTGGGGCGTGCCGCTGACGCTTGCGCGGATGCCAATGACCGCCGATTTCGGCGTCTTCGAGATTGGCATGAACCATGCCGGCGAAATTACGCCGCTGGCCCGGCTTGTCGCGCCGCATGTCGCCGTCATCACGACAATCGGCGAAGCCCATATTGAAAATCTCGGCAGCCGGGAGAACATCGCGCGCGCAAAGGCGGAAATTTTCCTTGGGCTCGAACGAGGCGGAACCGCCGTCCTGCCGATCGACAGCGACCAATTCGGCTTGCTCGCTGAATTGGCGCGCGCCGCAGGCGTCACACGCATCACGACGTTCGGCGAAGACAGAAGCGCCGACATCCGCCTTGTCAGTTATGCGATGCGCGAGGACGGCGGCGATGTGACGGCGACCGTGTTCGGCGAACCGTTCGAGTTTTCGCTCGCCGCGCCCGGAAAGCATCAGGCGATGAATGCGCTCGCTGTTCTGGCGGCCGCCTGCGCTCTCGGCGTTTCGGCGGCGAAGGCCGCCTCAGGCTTCAAAGGGCTCGCCGCCGCCGCGGGCCGGGGCGCGCAAACCCGGGCGAGCCTGAAGGCCGGCGGGGAAATCCTAATTCTTGACGAGAGCTATAACGCCAACCCGACCTCGATGGCGGCGGCGATAGCGCTCCTTGGCCAGCTTCGGCCCAAAGGGAAAGGCCGGCGAATCGCGGTTCTTGGCGAAATGCTGGAACTCGGGCCTGCCGCGCCCGCGCTCCACGCCGGTCTTTCCGAAGCGTTAGTTGCCGCCGGGGTCGAGCGTCTCTATGTCGCCGGCGCCCTGATGCGGAACCTGTGGGACAAGACGCCCGCGCCGATGCGCGGGGCCGCCGCAGAAACCGCCAACTTGCTCGCCCCCGAAGTTATTGCGTCGATCAGGGACGGCGACATCGTCATGGTCAAAGGATCGAACGCTTCTAAAGTGAGTGAAATCGTGGCGGCGATCAAAGCCGCCTGCCTCTAACTGAAAATCCGATGCTCTATTACCTCACCAATTTCTCCGACCAGTTCGCGCTCTTCAACGTCTTCAAATATCTCTCCTTCCGGGCGGGCGGGGCGATCATGACTGCGCTTCTGATCGCATTCCTGATGGGACCTGGCCTCATCCGATGGATGCGGCGCAAACAGGGGCGCGGCCAGCCGATCCGGCAGGACGGCCCGCAAAGCCACATCATCTCCAAGGCGGGTACCCCGACCATGGGGGGCGTCCTCATCCTGATCTCGCTGACGGCGTCGACGCTTTTGTGGGCGCGGCTCGACAATCCCTATGTCTGGATCGTGATGGGCGTCACGCTCACCTATGGCGCCCTCGGTTTCTGGGACGACTTTCTCAAGGTGACGAAGCAAACGGCGTCGGGCGTCGTCGGCTCCATGAAACTCGTCATCCAGTTCGGCGTCGCAATCCTTGCCGGGCTGTTCTGCGTGATGACCCTTGGCGCGGCGCCTGACGCGCCGGCGGGAATTGAGACTTCGGTCGGCGTTCCCTTCGTCCCATTGCAATTTTTTCAGGGCTGGTTCGGCGAAGGCGCGATTGGCGTTCCGATCGGCTGGCTGATGGTGCCGTTCGCCGCTTTCGTCATCGTCGGCGCCTCGAACACTGTGAACCTGACGGACGGCCTTGACGGCCTCGCGACCGTTCCGGTGATGATCGCGGCCGGCGCCTACGGTTTCATCGTTTATCTCGTCGGGCGGTTTGATTACGCGGGCTATCTCGGCGTGCCGTTCGTGCCGGGCGTCGGCGAACTTGCAATCATCTGCGGCGCGATCATCGGCGCCGGGCTCGGATTTCTCTGGTTCAACGCCCCGCCGGCGGCGATCTTCATGGGCGACACCGGATCGCTCGCGCTCGGCGGCGCGATCGGTTCAATCGCCGTCGCGGCGAAACATGAAATCGTGCTGGCGATCGTCGGCGGCCTCTTCGTGCTCGAAGGGCTGTCGGTGATGATCCAGATCGCCTCCTTCAAGCTGACCGGCAAACGCGTCTTCAAGATGGCGCCGATCCACCACCATTTCGAACAATTGGGGTGGAAAGAATCGACCATCGTCATTCGCTTCTGGATCATCGCGGTGATCCTTGCGCTCATCGGACTTTCAACGCTCAAGCTTCGTTAGATCATGATCATCATCCCCGGCGTCCAGAAAAAGAAGATCGGCGTCTATGGCCTCGGCGCGACCGGCGTCGCGACCTGCGAGGCGCTTGTCGCTTCCGGCGCTGAAGTTTTCTCCTGGGACGAGAACGAAGCCGCGCGCGCCAAGACCGCCAACACGCGCTACCGCGCCGAGCATCCGAAAACATGGCCCTGGAACGAGCTTCGCTCGCTCGCCTTGAGCCCCGGCGTCCCGCTGACGCATCCGGCGCCACATCCTATCGTCAGAAAGGCCCATCAGGCGGGCGTCGAGATCATCGGCGACATCGAGTTCTTCGCGCGCGCTGTGAACGCGCTTGATGCTGCTCAACGACCGCGCGTCATTGCGATCACCGGCTCGAACGGCAAATCGACAACGACAGCGCTGATTGGCCATTTGCTGAAGGAAACGGGCCGCGACGCTGTCGTCGGCGGCAATATCGGCAAGCCGGTCCTCTCCTTGCCGGAACCGGTGCGGACGCGCATTTATGTTTTGGAATTGTCGTCGTTCCAGCTCGACCTCGCGAAATCGCTGCGTGTCAACACGAGCGTCCTTCTCAACATCTCGCCCGATCATCTTGACCGGCACGGCGACATGGCGGGCTATGTGGCGGCGAAGCGGCGCGTGTTTTTGAACCAGACGCGCGAGGATACCGCGATCATCGGCGTCGATGACGTCTGGTCGCAAGGCGTTTGCGCATGGCTGATGGCGTCCGGCGGACGCAAAGTGACGCCGATATCGGCCGAGGGCGCGCTGGGGCGCGGCGTCTATGCGCTCGCGGCGAAGCTGTTTTTCAGCCTGGCTGAGCGATCCGGCGAGGCGGGCGATATTTCACCGATCGCGGCGCTGCGCGGCCAGCATAATTGGCAAAACGCCGCCGCCGCCCTCGCCGCGGCAATTGCAGAGGGCGCCGCGCCCAATGTCGCCGTCCGCGCGATGGAGCGGTTTCCCGGCCTGCCGCACCGGATGGAAGTTGTCGCGAAGCGAGGCGGCGTCACCTTCGTCAATGATTCCAAGGCGACCAACGCAGACGCCGCAAGCCGCGCGTTGAAATCCTACACGGACATTTTCTGGATCGCTGGTGGCAAGCCCAAGGAGGGCGGGATCGAATCCCTGCGCGCGCTGATGCCGCGGGTGCGCGGCGCTTATCTCATCGGCGAGGCCGCGCGCGATTTTGAAGCGCAGCTCGACGGAACGGTTCCATGCGTCCAGTGCGGCGACCTTGCAAGCGCCGTCAACCGCGCCGCGCGCGACGCTCATGCGAGCGGGCTCGCCGCGCCTGTTGTGCTGCTCTCTCCAGCCTGCGCTTCTTACGACCAGTTCCGCAACTTCGAGGAGCGCGGCGACGTGTTCAGAAAACTCGCCGGCCAGATTGAGATCGCAAACGGAGCCGCGGCATGAAAGGCGTCAGCCGCCTTGATGAATCGCCCATGGCGCGGTGGTGGTGGTCGGTCGATCACGCTTCGCTCGGAATCCTCGCTGCGCTGATGACCATTGGCGTCGTGCTCCTCTTCGCGGCGGGTCCCGGCGCGGCCGCCCGCCTCGGCATTGATGACAGTTTCCACTTCCCGATGCGCCAGCTTTATTTCATGGCGCCTGCGCTCGCGGTCATCTTTCTGGCGTCGGCGTTAACGCCCCTGCAGGCGCGCCGGACAGGCGCAGTGCTTTTCGCCGCGAGCATCATTGCGCTCCTCGCCGCGCTTCTGTTCGCGCCGGAGATAAACGGATCGAAACGCTGGTTCGCGCTGGGGCCTCTGTCGTTTCAGCCGTCGGAGATATTGAAGCCGGGGTTTGTCATCGTCGTCGCGTGGATGCTGGCTGAAGGCGCGCGCAATCCGCGTTTTCCGGGCGCCGCGATCGCCTTTGCGTTGTTCGTCGTCTGCGCGGGTCTTCTCGCATTGCAGCCCGACTACGGACAGGCGGCGCTGCTGACGATGGTTTTCATGGGCATGTATTTCGTCTCCGGCGGCGGACTTGCGCTTCTCAGCGTCGCCGCGGCGTCAGCCGCTGGGCTTTTCACCGCCGGATATTTTCTGTCGCCGCATCTTGCCGCGCGCATAGACGGATTCCTCAATCCGGCGGCGGGCGAGAATTATCAGATCGACAAGGCGCTCGAAGCGATTGCGAATGGCGGCGTCATCGGCCGGGCGGAGAGCGCGGCGCCGGTGAAATTTTCTCTGCCCGACGCGCATGCGGATTTCATTTTCGCTGTCGCGGCGGAAGAATACGGAATGCTGTTCTGTGCGATCATCATCGCGCTTTTTGCGGCTTTTGTCGTGCGCGCCTTCGTGAAGGCGGGCGCCCTGAAGAGCGTATTCGCGCAAACGGCGGTATGCGGGCTTTCCGCATTGATCGGCCTCCAGTGCCTTATCAATATCGGCGTCAATTTGCGCGCGCTACCGGCGAAGGGCATGACCTTGCCGTTCATTTCCTATGGCGGTTCGTCGCTCGTCGCGGCGGGATTGACCGTCGGCCTCATCCTCGCCTTGACGCGGCGCCAGTCGCTCGCCGGCCAGCGCAAGGATGTGATGCCGTGAGCGATGCGCCCCTTATCGCGCTTGCCGCCGGCGGCACCGGCGGGCACATGTTTCCGGCCGAAGCGCTGGCGCAGGAACTGAAGCGCCGCGGACGGCGCGTTCTTCTTGTCACCGACGCGCGGGGCGACCGCTACACGGGAAACTTTCCCGCCGACGAAAAATTCCTCATCTCGGCGGCGAGCCCTTCGGTCGGCGGACCGATCGCAAAGGCGGCAGCCGCAATTTCGCTCGCCGGCGGTTTGATGAAGGTGATGGCTGAGTTCCGTCGTTTGAAGCCGGCGGCAGTCGTCGGCTTCGGCGGGTACCCGAGTTTTCCGGCAATGCGCGCAGCCGCGATGCTGCATATCCCGCACGGCGTTCATGAACAGAACGGCGTTCTCGGCCGCGCCAACCGGATGTCGATCGGCTCTGCGGCATTTCTGGCGCATGGATTTCCGGTGCTGGAGAAGGCGCCGGAACGGCCGAAGGCGTGCGTCATCGAAGTCGGCAATCCCGTACGTGACGCAGTGCGTGAAGCGGCGCGAACGCCGTTCGAGCCGCCGCGCGCAGATGGACCGGTCAACCTTCTCGTATTCGGCGGCAGTCAGGGCGCGGCGCTCTTTTCAACGGTCGTTCCCGCCTCCATCGCCGCTTTGCCCGAGGCGGTTCGCGCACGCTTGCGGGTCGTGCAGCAGGTGCGCGAAAGCGAGGCGGACGCTGTTACGAGCGCCTATCGCGCAGCGAGCGTTGCGGCGGAACTGGCGCTGTTCTTCAAGGATCTGCCTGCGCGCATCGCGAGTGCGCATCTTGTCATCGCGCGCGCCGGCGCCTCGACGATCACAGAACTTTCGATGATCGGTCGGCCGTCGATCCTCGTCCCGCTTGCTATCGCCATGGATGACCACCAGACCGGTAACGCCCGCGCGCTCTCTGACGCCGGCGCCGCCATCCGCATCAGCGAAAGCGAGTTCACGGCTGCAAAACTCGCCGACGCCTTGAAGCCGATTCTCGATGACGCCAGCAAACTCGCCGCCATGGCCGCCGCCGCCAAAGGGCGCGTCAAGGCGAATGCGGCCTCGGCGCTCGCCGATCTTGCCGATAAGATCGCGGTGGAGACGCGAAAGGCCGCCGCATGAGCGAAGCGAAAAACATCAAGGTCCGCCTGCCGTTCAATGTCGGCGTCATGCATTTCGTCGGCGTCGGCGGCATCGGCATGTCGGGCATCGCCGCGGTGATGAAAAATCTCGGCTATGAGGTGCGCGGCTCCGACGTGTCGGAAAGCGCGACCGTGCAGCAATTGCGCGAAAAGGGCATTCCGGTCGTCATCGGCCATGACGCGAAAAACATCGAGGGCGCGGGCGCTGTTGTCGTCTCAACCGCGATCCGCCGGGACAATCCGGAAATTCTCGCCGCCCGCGCGCGTCACATTCCCGTCGTTCGCCGCGCTGACATGCTCGCCGAACTGATGCGCCTCAAATGGACGATCTCGGTCGCGGGCACGCACGGCAAGACGACGACGACGACGATGGTCGCCGCGCTTCTTGATGCGGCGAAGCTTGACCCGACTGTCATCAATGGCGGCGTCATCAATGCCTATGGCGCCAACGCGCGCATCGGCGAGGGCGACTGGATGGTCGTCGAGGCGGATGAATCCGACGGCTCGTTCCTTCGTCTGCCGACGACGGTCGCCATCGTAACCAATATCGACCCTGAACATCTTGATCACTGGGGCGGGTTCGAGGCGCTGAAGCGGGGCTTCGACCAGTTTATCGAGAACCTACCTTTTTACGGCTTCGGCGTCGTCTGTCTCGATCACCCGGAAGTGCAGGCGCTTGTCGGGCGCGTCACTGACCGGCGCCTTGTCACCTATGGAACCAATCCGCAGGCGGACGTTCGGGCGGAGACCATCTCGTTTGAAGGCGGCGCCGCCCGTTTCGACATCGTATTCCGCACGCGTGGGAAGCCGGACAATCGCATTGACGCCGTCCGGCTGCCGATGCCCGGCCTTCACAACGTCTCCAACGCGATCGCCGCGGCGATCGTCGCGCGGAAAGTCGGGGCGAGCGACGATGCGATCCGCAAGGGCTTCGCCGGTTTCGCCGGCGTCAAGCGGCGCTTCACCAAGGCCGGCGAGTGGAACGGCGTCACCATCATCGACGATTACGGCCACCACCCGGTCGAGATCGCGGCGGTCCTGCGCGCGGCGCGGCAGGTGACGCGCGGGCGCATCATCGCGGTCGTGCAGCCGCACCGCTACACGCGCCTGCGCGATCTGATGGATCAGTTCTGTTCCTGCCTCAATGAAGCGGACATCGCTTTCGTAACGGAAGTTTACGCCGCAGGCGAAGCGCCGATCGAGGGCGTCTCGCAGGCCGCCTTCGTCGCCGGCGCGGCGGCGCAGGGCCACCGTGACGTGCGGGCGTTGTCGTCCCTGAACGACTTGCCAAGGGAGATCGCCGCGATCGCCGAGAAGGGCGATTATGTCGTCTGTCTCGGCGCGGGGGACATTACGAAGCATGCGGCGGAATTGGAAATTGATCTGCGAAAGATGAAGCCTTAGATATGAGAGGAGTTGGATTTCTATTTCTTACAATCTTGCTGACGGTATCGGCCAGCAAAGTCGCAGCATGCTCTTGCGCCGGATTCTATTCAATTGACGAGCATATAAAAGAGACCGCCGAAATCTTTCGGGGCGAGGCGGTGAGCACGCATTGGGTAATCGATACGACTGACTCCATTGCGTTGGTTCAATCAACGAAATTTAGGGTGCTCGAGTCGTTAAAGGGCAATTCGCGAGAGAAAGAATTCCTTTTTGTGCGGCATGCGCGAGGAGAATCGGGGGGCTGCGGAATAATGATTCCGAAGTGGTTTGAGTACGAGGTTTTTGCGACTGAGGTTGATGGAAAGCTATATACCTCTATTTGCCACGGGACACGATTTGCCCCGGATACCCATAAATGGGGGTGGGACAATTATCGGAGCATCTTGGATCGAGATCGTTAGATGCCGACATCGATCAGTATTGAGAATCTCCCCCCCGTCCGCGGCCGATACGTCGAACGCGCGGACATGTCGGCGATCACCTGGTTTCGCGTCGGCGGGCCGGCCGATGTTCTGTTCGCGCCGGCGGATGAAGACGACCTCGGCGCCTTCCTGAAGGCGACGCCCGCGCGCGTTCCCATCTATCCCGTCGGTGTCGGGTCAAACCTTCTCGTGCGCGACGGCGGCGTCCTAGGCGTCGTCGTGCGGCTCGGGGCGCCCTTCGCGAAGATCTCGATTGATGGCGTGCGCGTCCGCGCGGGCGCCGCCGCGCTCGACGCACAAGTTGCTCGGCAAGCGGCGCGCGCGGGCGTTGCTGGCCTTGAGTTTTATCGTGGCGTTCCTGGCACGATCGGCGGCGCGCTTGCCATGAACGCCGGCGCCTATGAACAGGAGACGAAGGCCGTGCTTATCGAAGCGGTCGCCTTCGACCGATCCGGCAACCGCCATGTGCTCAAGACCGCCGACATGAAATTTGCCTATCGCCATTGCGGCGCGGGCGGGGGTCTCATTTTCACGCAAGCGCTGTTCGAAGGCCGCAAGGACGATCCCGCCGCTATCGAGGCGCGCATGGCCGCGATCATGGAGCGGCGCGAGAAGTCTCAACCCATCCGCGAGAAGACCGGCGGCTCGACCTTCGCCAACCCCGACCCCGTTCAATCCGGCGGGCGCAAGGCGTGGCAACTTATCGACGAGATCGGCGGGCGCGGGCGCGTCGTCGGCGACGCTCAAGTCTCCGAGCAGCACTGCAATTTCATGATCAATCGCGGCAAGGCGACCGCCGCCGACATCGAATCGCTGGTTGAAGGGCTTCGTAAAGATGTCCTTAACAAGACCGGCGTTGAGTTGCGCTGGGAAATCAAGCGGATCGGAGAGAGGTTGTAGGTTTTGGGTTTTAGGTTTTAGGGGAACGAATTTGGCGACGATCAAGTCCTATCGCGACCTTGTGGTCTGGCAACGCGCCATGGACCTTGCGACGCGCATCTACGAACTGACCAAATCTTTTCCCAGACAAGAGGAATATCGCATCACCGCTCAAATGATTCGTGCCGCCATTTCCATCCCAGCCAACATCGCAGAAGGATATGTCCGAAACACCCGAAAGGACTATGCAAATTTCATCGGCATCGCGCGGGGATCGTCAGCAGAACTAGAGACTTTGTTGATGCTGACATCGCGGTCGAAGATCGCCCCCGTTTCTGAAGTTGAGCCTACTCTGGCGCTTAACGAGGAAGTTAGTCGAATGCTGAATGTTCTCCGACAACGCCTTTCTTCACCCCAAAACCTAAAACCCAAACCCTAGAACCCAATCCCCATGACCAGGTACAAAAGAATCGCAGTTTTGAAAGGCGGCCTTTCAGCGGAGAGAGAGGTGTCTCTCAATTCCGGCGCCGCCTGCGCGAAGGCTTTGCGCTCAAAGGGATATGACGTCGTCGAAATTGATGTCGGCCGCGATCTCGCGGCGCAACTCGCCGCGATCAAGCCCGACGCCGCCTTCAACGCGCTTCACGGCCAATGGGGCGAGGACGGCTGCGTGCAGGGCCTGCTTGAGATGATGGGTATTCCCTACACTCATTCCGGCGTCCTTACTTCTTCGCTGGCGATGGACAAACAGCGTACGAAACTGGTCCTCAAGAGCGCGGGCGTTCCCTCGCCCGAAGGCCGCGTGATGTCCCGCCACGAAGCGGCAGGCGGGCATGTGATGGCGCCGCCCTATGTCATCAAGCCGAATGCGCAAGGCTCCTCGGTCGGCGTTCACATTATCCGCCAGGGCGACAATCGCCCGCCAGCGGAACTCGGCAGCGACAAGTGGGCGCTCGGCGACGAAGTGCTCGTTGAAAAATTCATTCCGGGGCGTGAATTGACGGTTGCGGTCATGGGCGACCGGCCGCTTTGCGTCACCGAGATCACCACTGAACTCGCCTTCTATGACTATGAGGCGAAATACGCGCCGGGCGGCTCGCGCCATGTGCTGCCCGCGAAAGTCTCGCCGGTCATCGAGGAGCGCTGTCTTGACCTTGCGCTGATCGCGCACCGCGCGCTTGGCTGCCGCGGCGTTTCGCGCTCCGATTTCCGCTATGACGCGACGTCCGCGACGGAACAGGTCTATTTCCTTGAGATCAACACGCAGCCCGGCATGACGGCGACGTCGCTGACGCCCGAGCAAGCCGCGCATTGCGGCATTTCCTTTCCCGATCTTTGCGAATGGATGATCGAGGACGCCTCATGCCTTCGGTGAAGAAAAAAGCGAAAAAGAAAGCGCCGTCGTTCTTTGCGCGCGCCGCGGCGGTCTTTGAGAACTACACGATCGCCGGCGTCGCCGGCGCAGGCGTCATACTCTCGCTCCTCCTGGCCGTTCTTTGGGCGGGCGGTTATGTCGGCATGATGGCGCGCGCGGCCGACCGCGCGGCGGGTGGAGCGACCGCCGCAGCGGGGCTAGAGGTCCGCCGGGTGCTCCTCAGGGGCGCGCATCAGACCGCGCATGAAGAAATTCTCTCCGCCCTGGGGCCGATGGTCGGCTTGCCGATGGTGCAGGTCTCGCTGAGCGACGCGCGCGCGCGCGTTGAAGCGCTCGGCTGGGTCCGCGCCGCGGCGGTCACCCGGTTGATGCCGGACACGATCGTTGTCTCGATTCGCGAGCGCGATCCCGCCGCCGTCTGGCAGATCGACGGCGAGCTCCGTCTTATTGACGCTGCAGGCGCGATCATCCGTCCGGTCGGCGCTTATGAATATTCGAACCTGCCGCTGATCGTCGGGTCCGGCGCGGCGGACGCGGCCGCAAAACTCCTGACGTCGCTGCGCCGGCATGAAGAGCTGCAGAAGCGCACCTATGCGCTGGTTCGCGTCGGCGACCGGCGCTGGAACCTCCGCCTGCGCAACGACATGGAAATCAAACTTCCCGAAACGGGGTTTGAAAAAGCGGTCGACGATATCGCGCTGATGCACGCGGCCCATGCGACGCTTGACCAGCCGCTCGAATACATCGACCTTCGAGACCCGGAGCGCACGGTCATTCGCCGCCGCGGCGAGGCGGGCGATGAAAGCGCGCCTGCGCCGGGGAGCGGCGACACCGGTGCCGGATAGAGCTTCGAAAATCGGCGTGTCGCATTTCAGTATTGAAGGCCGCCGCCGCGGCCGGAACATTTTGAGTAGGGCGACTGCCCCATGGCGAGAGACTTCAAACGCACCGGCGACCGAAAGCTCGTCGCCGCCCTCGATATCGGCGCTTCGAAAGCCGCTTGCATCATCGCAGAACTGACAGAAGCGTTTGACGGCGAGTTTGAGGTCGATGTCGTCGGCGTCGGCCAGCACGGCGCTTCCTTGCGGGACAAGACGCCGGATTTCGACGCCGCCATCCGCGCCGCGGTCGAGGCGGCCGAGCGCATGGCGGGCGACCGCGTGCGCCATGTGCATGTCGCGGCCGGCGGGCGTTCGCTGTCGACGCGGCGTATCGGCGTCGATCTTGAGATCGAGGGCGGCGTCATCACGCGTGAAGACGTCGCCGACTGCCTTGCGCAAGGCGCGCGGGCGGCCGCGCCCGAAGGCTCGCAGGCGCTGCACGCATTCAAGATCCGTTGCGCCATCGACGGCGAGCCTGCGCCGGAGGATCCCGCGGGTCTCGCCGGCTCGGCGCTTAACGCCGAAATTCTCGGGGTCGGGGTCAAAAGCAGCTACGTCGCCAACATTGAATCAATGCTGGCGCGGGCGGGTCTCGAACTTGACGAGATTATCGCCGCGCCCTTCGCAGCGGCTGAAGCGGTGCTGATCGACGATGAGAAGGAGCTTGGCGTGCTCCTCCTCGATATCGGCGCGCGAACGACCAGCTACGCGCTCTTCGATCGCGGCGCGCTCGTCGGTTGCGGCGGCGTCGGCGTCGGCGGCGATCACATCACGCGCGACATTGCGCAAATCTTCGGCGCGCCGATCGCGCATGCCGAACGCATGAAAACGCTGCACGGTTCGGTGCTGACGGGGCCGGGTGACGAACACCGGCTTTTCGACTTTCCGCAGCTCGGCGACGGCGCCGAGATCGCCAGGCACTCAAAGGCCGAACTTGCAGCGGTGATCGCGCCGCGTTTTGAGGAAATTCTCGAAATGACGCTTTCCGCGCTCCCCGGCGGCGCGGCAGCGCGCCGCTCGATGCGCCGTACGGTGCTGACGGGCGGGGGAAGCCTCCTTCTCGGCGCGCGCGAAACCGCCGAACGCCTCACCGGCGTCAAGACGCGCCTTGGCCGGCCGGCGCCATTGTCAGGCGCGCCCGAAGCAGCAACCGCGCCGCAATTCGCCGTCGCGTTCGGCGTGTTGCGTCACGCCGCCCGGTTGAAGTCTGAGCACCGGCGCGCGACGGCGCGCCCGCGCCTTCAAGCCATCGGCGGGGCAGGCCGCGGCCTCATCGGCGGCGTCGGCCAGTGGCTGAAGGCGAATTTTTGAGAAAAAAACGCCCGCCGGAAGCGGGCGTTTTGCCGTCGAACTAGCAGAACCGTCAGGATTGCGGCGCAGCTGCCGGGTCGGCCGGAGGCGTGTCGAGCGGAAGCGGCGCATCCATCTTCTTGACGAGCGTTTCGATGAACTGGGCGATGTTGCCCTTCATCGATCCTTCATTGGCGAGGCGAAGGCGCTGAGCGGCGACGAACGCTTCCCCCATTTTGGCGGTGTGCTCGTTGGTGACCGTCTCTTCCAGAACGACAATTGATGTCGCCACTTCGCTCACTTTGTATTTGACGGTCGATTTTACCGTCAGATTAAATCCTGCGAGCGGCTGTTTGACTTCGAGTAACTCCGCATCGACCACAAATTTTCCGGTCGAAGACGACAGCATCGCATGCGACGTCAGCGACTGGCGCAACGCTTCAGCGAAGTCCTCGCTGGAGACCTTGGAAACCCAAAGCGGATTTGTCTTCTTACCGCCGGTGACGGTCCCGACGTTGAAAGCGTTTCGCAGCGTGGAGTCGTCGCGAATGATCGTGGAGTCAGTCAGCTCGGCGACCATGGCGCCGGGCTTTGAAGCAGACGCGCACGCGGCAAGCGACAGTACCGCCGCAGCCAATAAAATAATCCTCATTGTAGTCCCCTCTTACGATTGGTGAAGTTCCCCGAAATGTGTCATAGGGCAGTTGCAAACTGCGGGCAATTCAATACGACGCTTGATCGGCTTCTGGCGGGGGTTATGGTGAAACGGGCGGCAGTCTTATTTGTCTTTTCTGCTTTGATGGTCGTCGGTTGCGGCGGCCGGGTCGCGAAACCGGTGTTGACGGAGTCCTCGCTGGACGCCCGCCTTTCTTGCGATCACCTCAAAGGCGAATACGACAACAACACGAAGCGCCTCGCAGAGCTTCAGGGCGAGAGAAAAGAGTCGTCGACTAACAACGCCGGCTATCTCTTGACGGGGCCAATATTCTTGGACACGCAGGGAACTTTCAAAAAAGAGTCCGAAGCGATTCTGCTCCGAAACGACCGGCTGAAGACTCTGATGGCGGAGCGCGGATGCGAGGCGCCCGCCGCTGCGCCGGCGCCGGCGAAGTAACCCCCGACCGGCTTTCCAATTATTTCGATGCGTCCCGAAAATTCGGGATGACAGCGCGCGCGAACGCGACAATTAACGAATGAAATCGGGGCCGGGACAGGGTCCGCGCAGTTGGCGCGTTAACCATTTGGTAACGGTTCTGAACGAAGTTTTAACGTCAGCTTAACCATTTCTGGGGCGGAGCCTTCCATGCCATTGAATTTGAGCGTGCCGGAACTCACCGAGCTTAAACCCCGCATCTCCGTCATCGGCGTCGGCGGCGCGGGCGGCAACGCGGTCAACAACATGGTGGACTCAGGGCTCGAGGGCGTCGAGTTCATC
>CAZHUI010000053.1:0-22246 GCA_964535605.1 uncultured Caulobacterales bacterium | reverse complement strand
CGCCTTGGGCCGCGTCTCGAAGGATGAGTCGAGGAGACCAGACCCTAATCCTGATCGGAAATCGTGTAGCCCGACCCGCGGATGGTTTTCAAAAGCGCCTTGTCGAAATCCTTATCGATCTTCGACCGGAGCCGCGAGATGTGGACGTCGATGACGTTCGTCTGCGGATCGAAATGATATTCCCAGACGTTTTCGAGGAGCATTGTCCGCGTCACCACCTGGCCGGCGTGGCGCATCAGATATTCAAGGAGGCGGAATTCGCGCGGCTGCAGGTCGATCTTGCGGCCGTCGCGGCGGACGGTGCGCGTGATGACGTCAATCTCGAGCCCGCCGACGGCGTAGCGCGTCGTCAGGTTCGGCGCTTGCGTGCGCCGGCGCCCGAGCGCCTCGATGCGCGCGAGCAGCTCCGGCAGGGCGTAGGGCTTGACGAGATAGTCGTCGCCGCCCGCCTTGAAACCGATGACGCGGTCGTCGACCTCGCCGAGCGCGGAGAGAAAGAGCGCCGGCGTCTCGTCGCCGCCGGAGCGCCGCCGCGTCAGCAGCGAGACGCCGTCGAGCTTCGGCAGCATGCGGTCGATCACATAGGCGTCGTAGTCGCCTGCGCCCGCCATGTTGAGCCCGACTTCGCCGTCGAGCGCGTGGTCGACGACATGCCCGGCCTCGCGCAGGCCCTTCGAGACATGCGTCGCCGCTTCGGAATCGTCCTCGATGACGAGAATGCGCATGTTATACTCCTTATACGGATGGTCCGGGAGCCGGGGGGCGCCGCCGCCCCGGCCCCCGGAACCTGAGACTAGCCGGCCTTCTTGCCGATCGTCAGGGCACGGAACTGTTTCGTTTCGCCGAGCTGCAGGCGCAGGAGAACCGCGTCCTTGCCGCCGGTCTTGGCGTCGGCGAGCTTTTTCTTGAGGCTCGCCGCCGAGGCGACCGCCTCGCCGTCGACCTGCAAGATGACGACGCCGGGCTGAAGGCCCGCCTCTTCGCCGGCGCTGCCGGGCTTGACCGCCGTGACGAGGACGCCGGTGACGGTTTCGGGAATGCGGAATTGCTGGCGCGCCGCGTCGTTGAGTTCGGCGACGCGAACGCCCGCCTCGCCCGAGAGGATGTCTTCGCCTTCGGAGGATTGCGGCGCCGAGGCGACCTGCTGTTCGGCGTCGCGCTGGCCGAGCGTGACGGTCAGGATTTTTTCAGCGCCGTCGCGCAGCACGGTGAGGCGCGCCTTTTCGCCCGGCGGCAAGGCCGAGATCGAGCGCGTCAGATCGCGCGGATCGGCGAGCGCGCGGCCGTTGAGCTTGGTGATGAGGTCGCCGTCGGCGAGGCCCGCCTTGGCGGCCGGGGTTCCGGCGATCACTTCGGCGACGAGCGCGCCCTTCGCCTCTTTGAGGTTCAAGGCTTTCTGGATGTTCTCGTCGACCGGCTGGATCGACACGCCGAGCCAGCCGCGCGTCACCGACCCGTTCTTGATGAGCGAGGCGACGGTTTCCTTCGCGGTCTTGGCCGGGATCGCAAAGCCGATGCCGACGCTGCCGCCGTTCGGCGAATAGATCGCCGTGTTGACGCCGACGACGCGCCCGCCGAGATCGAAGGTCGGTCCGCCGGAATTGCCGCGATTGATCGGCGCGTCGATCTGGATGAAATCGAGGAACGTGCCCTGGCGGCTTTCCCCGCCGATCGCCGAGACGATGCCGGAGGTGACGGAGCCGCCGAGGCCGAACGGATTGCCGACCGCGACCACCCAGTCGCCGACGCGCAGGTTCACATCCTCCGCAAACTGAACAAAGGCCTGCCCCTTCGGCGGCTGTTCAACTTTGAGGACCGCAAGATCGGTGAGCGGATCGGCGCCGACCAGCGTCGCCTTCAATTCCTTGCCGTCAGCGAGGCTGACGCGGATCGCCTTGGCGCCTTCGACGACGTGGTTGTTGGTGACGATATGGCCCGTCGCGTCGATGAAGAAGCCGGAGCCTTGCGCTTCCGCGAGATCAGGCTCGCCGTCGAACTCCCCCCCGTCCTGACCTTGCGGCGGCTGGCCGAAGCGGAACTGGAAAAACTGCTGCAATTCGTCGGGGATCTGCGGGCGCTCGACCTCGCGCTCGACAAGCACGCTGACGACCGCGGGCGCGACGCGCTCGACAAGGTCGGCGAAGGAAAAGGCGCCGTCGCCGAGGGCGACGGCCGGCGGGGGCGTCACGAGACGCGGCGCTTGCGCCTGCGCCCCGCCGATGACGGCGAGCCCCAGCGAAGCGGCGGCGGCGAGCGCGGCGCCGCCCGCGAGAAGTCTGGTCTTGAGGCGGCGGTCGTTGAACGAAGTCCCGGTCATAGTCGGCATTTTACTCCTGAGAGACGTGAGAGCCCTCTTGCGCTTCGCCGTTTGAAGCCTCTTTGCGATACGCTGGCAAGGCGGCGAAAGCGTGGGCGTCGGCATTAAAATTCGTCAAGGCTTTGAGGCGTTTCTGAGGCATTCTAGGTATCCGGCGCGCCGTTCGGCGCTCGATCGGACCCGTTCGCCGCATGACCGTCCCCGCCAATATAGCGGGCCGCCCAGGCGGCGATCACGTCCGCCGCGTATCTGGCGTCGCGCGGGGTCGATAACAAGTGATCGGCGTCGTCGAGGCTGACAAAACTCTTCGGATGGCGGGCGGCGGCAAAAAGGCGGGCGGCGTTGTCGACGCCGACCGTCTGGTCGATCGGCGAATGAAGGATGAGCAGCGGCTTTCTGAGCGTCGCCGCCGCGTCGAGGACGCCCGCTTCGGCGATGTCGTCGAGGAACTGCTTCTTGATGACGAAGGGCCGGCCGGCGAGCGTCACTTGCGCCGCGCCGGCGGTGCGGATTTCCGCGGTCTTCGCTTCGAACTGGTGCGCGACATGCGCGGCGTCGGCGGGCGCGCCGATAACGGCGATCGCCTTCACCGTCGGCAGGCGTGCGGCGGCGGCAAGAACCGCCGCGCCGCCGAGCGAATGGCCGATCAGAAGCGCGGCCGGCCTATGCGCGCGGTCGAGCCAGGCCGCGGCGCTGACGAGATCGTCGACATTGGTGGAGAAATTGGTGTCGGCGAAATCGCCCTCCGACGCGCCGAGCCCCGCGAAATCGAACCGCAGCGCGGCGATGCCGCGTTCGCCGAGCGCGCGCGAAATCTCGCGCGCGGCGCGGATATCTTTCGAACAGGAAAAGCAATGCGCAAAAAGCGCAAAGGCGCGGGGCCGCGCATCCGGCATATCGATGACGCCGGCCAGCGCTTCCCCGGCGGCGTTTGCGAAGGCGACCTTCTCCGACCGCATCAGGGTGCGCGCCTGTCGCCGCCGGTCACGCCGACACCGCCGCGGCCGCGGCGCGTTCCTTGAGGAGGGCCAGTTCAGCGGGGGCGATCAGCGGTTCGGCGACGCCGAGCGCCTGTTCCATGCGGCGGCGCGCGGCGATCCGGTCGGCGCCTTCGCCTGCGCGAATTTCCGAAACGAGATCGCCCGCATAACGCCGCGTTTCGGCGGCGGCGTCGGCGATGAGGATCGCAACCGCGTTCGGACGGCCGAGACGCTGCGCGATATTGCCGGCGGCGGCGAGAAATTTCGCGCAGGCGGCCGCGCGCGCTTCGGCGCCGGGTTCGAGCGGACGGTCGATGTCGGGCCGCAGGCCCATCAGGCGGCTCGACCCGCCGGCGTGGCGGACGGGCTGGGTCTTTCGGACATGCGCATGCGCCTGCTCGCAGAAGCGCGCCAGCGCGCCGGCGGCGATGTCGCGGCAGGCCTCCGCCCTGTTGACGGTGACGCCGTCCCCGGCGCTCCGCGCCTCGCCGATCAGCCCGCTCGCATAGTCGGCGAAATGATCGAGGCTCGCGGCCGCATCCTCCGTATCGAGATCGTCTTCGGCGTCGCGCTCCAGCTGGCGCGCGTGGCTTTCAAGATCGTCGAACAGGGATTCGGCGAGAATGTCGGCGTCCTCGCGCGCATGGGGCAGCGTTTCATCCTCGGCGCCCGCGAAATGATGAACGAGCGGCAGCGCGCGCCACGGCGCCTCCATGCGCGCGGCGATCGACAAGAGGAGATAGGGCGCGGCGTCGTTGGCGTCCGCGCAGCAGCGCGCGTAAAGCGCGCGCGCTTCATAAAGATTTTCTTCCGTCAGCGCGGCGACCGGCTTTGGAAACGCCGCGCGCGCCGCGGCGAGATGGCGATGCGCCGGCAGCATCAGATTGATCTCGGCGAGATCGAGCAGCGCCGCCGCGCCCGCCTGCGGATCGTCAGCGCCCGCGAGCCGGCCGCCGAGATCGGCGCGGAAGCCGGGGTCGTTTTCGGCATGGGTGACAAGGCGTGTGAGGCCAAGCGCCGCCGTCGCGTAAAGCGCGGCCGTCAGCGCAGAGAGATCCGCCTCGCCGCGCGCGATCGCCGCGTCGAGCGCCACCGCGGCGGCGCGCGCTTCGAGACAGGCCGCATCCTCCGTTACAAGCCGCCAGAGCGGGGCAAGCGTCGAGCGCGCGATGCGCGCGCGCCGTTTGCGCCCGCGCCGGCTGGAGACGAAAAAATCCTCGAACGGCGTGAAGAAAATCCGCTGCGCCGTCGGCGGCCGCGCCGGAAACTGCGCGCGGTGAAGGCTGAGCTGCGCGCGCAGGGCGGCGAGCATCGCCGCCGCCGGCAGGCCCTCGTCGAGACCGCGCAGGCGCGCCTGTTCGAGCGTCGCAAAGAGCTTGCCCGCCGCCGCCGGCGTCAGCGCGCCGAGGAAAGCCTCAAGCCGCGCCCAGCGCGCCGGATTGACGCCGGGGGGGAGCATCGGCGCGGCGATGTCGAGCGCATCAGTCATGGCGAGCGCCTCTGGCTCGAGTCGCCCCCCGCCCGAAACCGCTTCGCGGTTTCGACCTCCCCGCAAGGGGGAGGTGAAGGCGCGCGTCTGCAGAGATGGCACTTCTTTCTTCGCCTCCCCCTTGCGGGGAGGCCGAAACTTTCGAAGAAAGTTTCGGGTGGGGGTCGCTCCTTCGGCCCCGCGGCGCCGCGCTCCGCTCACTCATCCGTTCCCAAACCATTTACACGCCCGCGAAATGCTTGCGCGGGGTCTGGCGTTCGCCGCCGCTCCAGGATTTCACAAAGGCTTCGAGCTCAGGATCGCCGCCTTCGGGGAGGACGATCTTCAGTTTCACATATTGATCGCCCGGCGGCTTGCCCTCGCGCGCGACGCCGCGGCCCTTAAGGCGCAGGACCGCGCCGGAACTTGAATTCTTCGGGATGGTGATCGAGACGTCGCCGGCGATCGTCGGCGCGGTGATCTTGCCCCCTAACACGGCCTCGGAGAGCGTGATCGGCGCTTCGATATGGATGTCGTCGCCCTCGCGCTCGAAAACGGGATGGGGCTTGACGGTGATTTCAACGAGCACGTCGCCCGTAGGCCCGCCCGCGACGCCGGCCTCGCCCTGGCCGCGCAAGCGCAAGGTCTGCCCGGTTTCGACGCCGGCCGGGATCGTCACGTCGAGCTGGCGCCCGTCGGGCATCGTCACGCGCTTGGCCCCGCCGCGCGCGGCGTCGAGGAAATCGATCTCGAGCCCGTATTTCATGTCGCGCCCGCGCATTGCGCCCGGCTGCGCGCCGGCGGTGCGTCCGCGCCCGAACAGGTCGGCGAAAATGTCGCCCAAATCGTCGAAGTCGCCCTTGTTGGCGAAGCCGCCCGAATATTGGGAGCCATAGCCGGACTGGAACCCGCCCGGCCCGGCCCCGGCGCCCGCGCCCGGCCCGTAGCGGAAGCCGCCCGCGGCGCGCTCGCGGCCCTGTTCGTCGATCTCGCCGGCGTCGAATTTCCGCCGCCGGTCCGCGTCGCCGATAATGTCGAAGGCGGCCGAGACCTCCTTGAACTTTTCTTCCGAGCCCTTGTCGCCCTTGTTGCGGTCGGGATGGTGCTTTTTGGCGAGCGTCCGGAACGCGGCGCGGATGTCCGCGTCCGTCGCCGAAGGCGCGACGCCCAGAACACTGTAAGGATTTTTAGCCACGGCTAAACGACCCTTTTGACGCCGGAACGGAAGAGAACGGGGTTTTTCCCCAGCGGCGTAGATAGTCGATCCTGCCCCAAAAAGAAGGGTTTGAGGTTAATTTTGGCGGGCGGGCGGGGGGTCATGGGGCGGCGACGGCCCCATCGGCCCGCATCAGGCGGATGAGGCGGGGCGCGATGTCGGCGTCGTAGCGCGCGGCGATCGCTTCGGCGCAGCTGTCGCTGTAGCCGGGACGGCTGGACAGAAGATCGGCTCTGACGGCGCGCATGACGGGGACGCCCGCATCGGCGAGGGCGCGGTCGAAGGATTCGAACCGGTCGATGCGATCGGCAATTCCGTAGTCCGGAAAGATGTCGAACCGGAACGCGCCGTCCTTGACGAGAACATAGCTGAGCCGAACGCGGCTGAACCGCTCCCCCGCATCCGGCGCAATGCAGCCAAGCTCCACGCGATCAAGCTCCGCAAGCGTGGCGCGCTGCTCAACGAAGCGTCCGTAATTTGAATAGCGCACGCCCGTTTCATCCGCGATGCGGAAATAGGCAAGATCGGCGGCGACGAGAAACGCGGCAGCCGCGGCGAAGGCGGCCGCCGTCTTGTAAACGAGGCTCGCATATTCGCGGAAAGCGATATCGAGAAAGGCATCGATGTCGAAAGCCGCCGCTACATCAAGCATGCGGCGGCGCACCTGACGCGCGGCCTCAAAAGTCAGCGCGCCAGCAGCGCGAGCGAGCCCAAGATTGGTGATCCAGCCCGCCGCGAACAGCTGCCGGCCGAACGAGGGAAATCGCCCGCCGGCAAATTGCAGCAGCGCAGCGAGCGCCGGCAACAGCGCGAAGCTCGACATCGCGGCTCCAACCGTCAGCGCGGAGTCATAGGCGACAGGATCGCCCTCGCCGATCCGCGCGGCGGCGAGTTGGCCGCCGATCGCGCGCTCAGCGGCGAAGCCGAGGAATAAAACCGCGAAGATCGCCGTCATGGCGACGGCGACGAAAACCGCGGTCTGGACCTGGAAGCGTCGAGCGCTCGCCGGCGCTTCGCCGAAGCGGGCGGCAAGAGCGTCATAAGCGTCGCGGATATAGTTGCGCTCCGCCGGCGACAAAGCCCGATCGAAATCGGGCGCGACGGCCTCGATCCGTTCTCGAAGCATTTGACTCCAGAACACGCCGCCGGCCCCGATCACAGCCCCTGCCACGATGAGGCCGATCAGTTCGCCCCGCAGCTGCGCCATTATGCCGGCGACGGCGCCCTCATCGAGATGACGAAGCGCTTCGGCGATGTCGATAGGCTCACGCAGCGCGATGGCGGCGATCAAAAGGTCGACATAGGCGCCGCCGAAAAAGGTGACAGCGGCGCCAAGCGCGCTGATGACGGCGAGATTGACGATAGCCGCAAGGCCGGCATTAGTGTCTTCTGCGCCGCTGCTCATGCCGTAATCCGTGGGCGGAAGATCATTGAGCGGCGCTTCGGCGAGGCGCAGCATTTCGGCGAGCGCGGCGTCTTCCCCGACATTCGGCGAAACAAAGGCGAGCGCGCTCGATGCGCCGAGCAAAAGCGGCCAGTAAAGCGCTTGCTCCGCCGCCATCCACCCGACCGCCAAGTTGGCCGCGCCGAGCAGCAAAAGGACCGTCGTGAGCGCCGGCCCGCGTCCGGCGGCGGAGAGCAAAGCCGCCGCCCCCGTCAACACAAAATGAAACTGGATGAGGCGGAAGGCGTCTGTGTCGGGCGCGTGGCCGGTGTCGATGACGGGGATCGCGGCGAGCGCAAGGCCAAGGAGAACGAGCCCCGCACCGAGCGCCAAGTTCGCCGCGCGCAATACTCCCGTCAACAAGACCGCCCCCGCCCCGCCTTGGGCCGACCGTAACCGCGGGAATACGCCGCCCGCAATGCCGCCGCCCTCATTCGGCCTCGTCGAGGTAACTCCGGCAAGCCTCGTCAAACACCATCGTCGGCCAGCGCACCGCGAGATAACGCACGAGCGCGCCTTCGGCGGCGAGGCCTTTCAGCGCGCGATCCCTCTCCTGCTTGAGGAATGCGGGGTCGCTCAACCCGAAGCCAGCGTCCGCGTCCCCATCAGCGACAAAATCTTCATACGTTTCAATGTCGAATTCATAGCCGTCGGCGTTGCAAGACAACTTTGCGCCATCGAACTTCGCGGTGGAGATGTCGGACGAGAACGCTGGCTCATCATCACCACCGGACAGGAAGTACTCCGCTTCAAGCTCGGCGCCCGAGAAATCTGTTTCTTCGAGCACGGTGTCACCAAACTCGCTCTTCTCATCCTTCGGGGCGGCAAATCGCGGCCGTATCGTCGCATCCCGGAACGAGGCACCCGTCAGATTGGCGCCGGCGAACGCTGCGCTCCCCGACGACCGAGAAAAGTCGGCGCCCTTGAGCTGGGCGCCGCGGAAATCGGCGTCCTTGAACTCGCCTTTGCTGAAATTCGCGCCGCCGAGATCGAACTTTTGCAGACGCAAAAAATACGGCCACTTGACGCTGGAGAAGTCCCGGTTTTGCGCTTTGTTTCCGCAGAAAGCGAGCTCGGGAATCAGCCCCGTGCCCCCAAGGTTGAATCCGCGCGGCAGACGCGTGCCGCAATCGATGACGCCGCCGCGCACATCCGCGCCTTCGAGGCCCGCGCGCCGCAAATCGACGCCGCGCCAGGAAATATTGACCGCTTCCGCGCCCGCGAAATCGGCCCCGCCGACATCGGCGCCGTCCATGCGCGTTCGATAAAATTCTGCGCCGGCGAATCGCGCGCCATCTAGCTTGGCTCCGTCGAATGTCATGTCCTCCAGCGACGCCTTGCTGAAATCCGCGCCGCGGAGATCGGCATTCGTAAAGTCCGCGCCTGAGACGTTTGCGCCGGCAAACGCGGCGCCGCGCAGATCGGCGCCCGCAAAGCTTGCTGAAAAGCCGTTGACTCTTTTTCGCGACGCCAGTTCGTTGCGGTAGCCCCCGGCCTCATCAAAGCGCGCATTCTTCAGCCGCGCCTTGTCGAAAAATATTTTCGTGGCGACGACGCGCCGAAACCGGGCGCCGTCAAGCGTCGCGCCGGCGAAGTCAGCCTCACCGAATGCGCCATCCGAAAAATCGGCGCGCGGGGCGACGCAATTGCGGGCGTCCAGCTTGCGGGCGAACAGGCCGCGATAATCGCGCCGGCCCGGCGTTGCTTCGCCCTTGACGATAAATCGCAACCTTTCCGCTTCGTCGCGCGCGTCGAGATCGTCCGGATCGAGCGACAATGCGCGTTCGGCTGCAGTGAGCGCCTCAGTGACTTTTTCGCGTTCGCGCAGCGTTTTCGCCTGCATCATATGCGCATCGGCATCGCCGCCGAACCGCTCGACGGCTTTTTCCGAGATTGCGTTCGCGCGATCGAAATCCTCGTTCTCGAAGGCGACGGCGAACGCGCGGCCTATAGCTGCAAGTCCGTCATCATCCGCAACACCGACGCGCATAAGATAGGACTGATAAAAATATTCGTCGTCGATTTCGGATCGGATGCGGTCCGGGCGCCAGCGGGCGACCGGATCATTCGGGTTCGCCTTCGCGAAGGCTTCGGCCTCTGTGACTGCCCGGTAGTTCCGGTCTTTCGCAGCGAGCAGCAGCTCCGTCGTGAAGGTGCAAGAGCTTGTCGTCCAACGACCAGCCGAGCCATACGCGAAAACGCGATAGCGCTTGCCGGTCTCGAACGACTTCCCGCAATTTCCGCCGATTTCGATGTCGTAATGAACGACGCGCATCGTTTCGCCGACGCCTTTGATCTCGCGCTCCACACGAAAGGTCGCCGCGCGGCCGATAAGTTCCGATGCGGCGGCTGCAAGATCGCGGTCGGACAATTCGTCGGTGTAATCGACATCCCATGAGCCGGCTGCAACGTCGATGCGTTCGATGACGCCATCGAAGACGAGATCGGCGCCTCTGAAAGATTCCTCGCGCGATTGCTGAATGCAAGAACAGGCATTAGCGTCAGCCGACGCGAGCGCAGCCGCTATCAATGCCGCGAGAACGAACCGCATGATTTCCCCACTCAGCCTTGCGAGGCCCGCAGTATAGATGACGCCTTCCTTTCTCACACCCCCGTCTCCGCCCAGTCCCCCGGCCCGATAGCGTCGGAGAGCTGGGCGGCGCGCAGGGTGAGCGCCGGGGTTCCGCCGGGCGTGTCGGCGGCTTGCTGGGCCGCTGTGTAGGTGAAGGCGGGGGCGGTTGGTTCGGCGGTGCGCAGAAGCGCGCCCGTGTCGGCGCGGCGGACCTCAATGCGGTAGCGTTCCTGGGTTTCGCCGAGCGGAACGTCCTCGCCGGTCCAGCTGTCGCCGCCGATTCTTGTGCGCCTGATCCATGAAACGGCGATGTCGCCATTCGGCTTTTTCGAAGCGCGCAGATGCGCGGGGCTGAGTGGGCGCAAGCCCCGCGCCTCGCCGGTGAGGGTCTTTATACGGAAGGTCGGCGACGAGACGGGATCGTCGGCCGGGCCCGCCGACCAGTCGAGCGCAAGGCCGCGCAAATCGAATGCGAATTGAGGCTGTTCGACCGCCGGCGTCATCAGCACGGCGCGCGCGCCCGCGGCGGCGCCGGCGATGGCCGCCAATTCCGTGCCCCGCTGCCCGCGCAGCAATCCTGTCAGCGTCCAGACGCCGTCGGGCCCCAGATCAGCGTCCGTGAACTGAACGATTTCAAAGCCCGCGCTTGTCTCGACCGCAAGCGTGTTCGCGCCCGCCAGCACGTCTTCGAGCGGGCGCGAGGCGAGCGCGCCGAAGGAGAGGCGCAACCGAACGCTGCGCCGGTCGATGCGCCCCGCCGACCCCGGCGGGAGGCTAGCCTCCAACCGCCCCATCACCGCGCGCGCGGGAAGCGTTGCGGCAAGGACGCTGGCGCCCGCGAGCCGGTAAAGCGCGACGGCGCCCGGCCAGGGATCGGCGAAAGCGGCGACATAAGGGGCGCTCGCATCGTCATCCTCGCGCATCAGCGGCAGGTTCATCAATTCAAAGATCGGCTGGCCGGGCGCCGCATTGATCGGGGGCGGGCGATAGCCTCCGCTCGCGATCGGCGCGTCATAGACAGCGGGCGCAACGCGCACCGCCTCGATGCGCCGCGCTAGCCCGTCCTCAATCGACAGGATGCGGTAATCGCGCGGGCCGGACCCGAGATCGAGACTGACGGCGTCGCCCGGTTCGAGCGCGAGCGCGGCGGGCGGCAGCGAGAAGGAAATCGTCTCGCGCATCACCGCCGCGTCGGCGAGGAGCGAGCGCACGCGCGCCGACGCTGTCGCCTCGTCCATCGCCGCGGCGATGTCGTAGCCCGCCTCGCGCACTTCATCCGTATCGGGACGGCGCGCTTCGGCGATGGCGGGGCGATAGTCGCCGCCCTCGTCGATATAGGAGAGCCGCACCGCCGCCGGAAGGTCGCCGGCCTGCGCGATCTGCAGCGTGAAGGCGGGGCCGTCAGTTTCCGCGAAGTCGCCGGCGGCGAAGCTCGCGACGCTGTCGCCCCCGCGCGGCTGGAAGCGCAAGCCGTCGCCTGTCTCCACCATGTCGATCTGAAAAACATCCGCCAACGGATCGATCGCCTGGCGCGGGGAGAGCGGGCGGTCGATCACATAGCCGGCGAGCGTGCCGGAGACGGCCGACGCCTGCGCGCCCTCGCCCGCAATCGCCGTCAACAAAGCGCCGAGGGGCGCGCGCGTCAGGCGCCCGTTCAGCCAGTGCCCGCGCGCCCAGTTTTCCGCATCGCCCCAGATGTCGCCGCGCGCCGGGAAGAACGGAAAGGGCCGCGCGTCCCAGGCGTAAACATAGAAGCGCTCGGTCTCGATCATCGCGCCGCCATAGACGGGCGAGTTCGGGTTTTTCGCCGGATCGCGCCAATAGGCGTGGACGGCCTCCAGCGCGCGGCGCTGCATCAGGTCGTCGCGCGCAGCCGAGGAAAAAGGCGGCGTCTGCGATTCCGACGACTTCGCGTCAAAGAAAACATTCGGCGCGTTGGCGCCCTTGTCGGTCGCCGGGACGCCGATTTCGGTGAAGCGCACGGGCTTCGAGCGCGGAACCCATGGCGTCGGGCTCGCGCTCCTGACCCAGTTCGGGCGGTCGTGATGGGCGTTCTCCCAGAAGCCGCGGATGTCCTTCGCGCGCCAGATGAATTCTTCGTTGAGATGATCGGTGATCGGCGTCCTGATTTGCGCGTCGCGGTCGGCGGGGCTCGCGTAATACCAGTCGAAATTTTCCCCGCTTTCGATATTGGCGGCGATATAGGCGCCGTCATAGCGGCTCATCCAGCCGGCGTTGAGGTCGGCATGGTCGAAGCCGTCGCGCCAGTCGGAAAGGGGCGCATACTGATCGATGCCGATGAAGTCGACATTTTCGTCCGCCCAGAAGGCGTCGAGATGGAAATATTTGCCGTCGCTTGCGGTCAAGCCCTGCCATTCCGACCAGTCCGCGCCGTAGGATATCTTCGTCGCAGAGCCGAGCACGCTGCGCACGTCGCTCGCGAGGCTCTTGAGCGCGTCGACGGCGATGAAGGCGCCGGTCTGGTCGCGCGTCTTCATCAGGTCGCGCAGTTCCGATCCGATCAGGAACGCCTCGACCCCGCCGGCCGCCGCACACAGATGCGCATAATGAAGGATCATGCGCCGGAACGACCATTCGGCGGGGCCTGCATAGGTGACGGCGCCGTTCGCCACGGTGAAATGCGCAGGGCTCGCCGTTCCGAAGAACGACGCGACCGCGCTTGCCGCCGCCGCGGTTCCGTCGGCGCTGCCGGCCGAAATCCGCCCGCGCCAGGGGTAGGCCGGCTGCTGGCTTGCGCCGTCCGGCGACGGAAGGCTGTTCGTGGGCGGAATATCCATCAGGATGAAGGGGTGCATCATGACGGCGAGATCTTTCGCCTTCATCGCCTGAATGGCCTCGATGACGCCTTTGTCGTCCGGCGTGCCGCCATAAGCGGGCCGCCCGCCGATCTGGCTGACGAGGCGCGCCGCGTCGCGCGTCACGCCGCCGCCGCGCCACGGCGCAGGGCTCGTCATCTTCTCCGCGATCTCTACGCCGGGCCGCAGCGCGCAGGATCCGGCGCGGAGGTCATCGCCGAACCAGGAGACGACGAGCGATGCGGCCGCAAGGTTCGGCGCCGCCGCCAGCAAGCCGTTCAGAGAGGCGGTGAAATCCGTGACGCCGTCATTGTTGTTGGCGTTTTCAGGGAGCGTCACACCCTCGCCGCCATCGCGCGTGACGCGCGCCGTTCCATAGACGAACTCGCCCGAGCCGGGGATGACGGTGACGGCGGAAAGCGCGTTTTCGAGCGCGTCGGGGTCGTCCTCCGCCAGCGACTTCTCGATTTCGAACGACAATTGCGGGATGCGGTTGCCGAAATCCTTCAGGGCGAGGTTTTCGAAGACGACATAGGCAAGGCCGCGGAAAGCGGGCGCCGATCCTTCGGTCGCGCTGATGAGATCGTCCGGGGTCTGATCGCCGGTTCCGCGATGGACGCGGACATTGTGCTTCGACAGGTCAAGCGGCTTGCCGTCCGCCCAGGCGCGCGCGACGCGGTCGATCGGTCCTTCGCAAAGCCCGACCGCGAAGGAGAGCGAATAGAGATATTCCTTGATCGTCGTCTTCGACGCGGCGAGGCGTCCGCCCTTGCCGCCGGAGGAGTCCGACGTTTCGCTAAGCGTCTCGCGGAATTGCGCGGCCCAGATGAGCTGGCCGGCGAGGCGCGCGCGGCCGTAAACGCGGGGGATCCCCGCCCCTTCGGTCGACGACTGGATCTGGAAGCTCTCGATGCGCGGGCCTTCGACCGTGCGCTTTCGCGGCCCGAAGATAAGGCGTTCGGCGAGCCCGGCGGCGTAAGAAGCCGCGGTTGAGGCGACCGTCCGTGCAAGGAGGGTTCCGAGGCCGGCCTTGCCGGCGGAGGCGGCGACCGACCCCGCGGCGGAGAGAATCAGCTGGGCCATGCGAAGACCCCTTCCCCCCTCTCCCGCTCTGGCGGGAGAGGGGCCGGGGGTGAGGGCGCGTCAACAAGCGCAGGCGCCCGGTTCGACGAGCCCTCACCCTGCCCTCTCCCGCGAAGAGCGGGAGAGGGTGCTTGCGCACGCGGTTCATCGATCATCATCCCTCAACTCCCGGAAACTCGAACACGCCGGCGAGGCGCTCCATCCACCAGCGCGTCAGCCAGCTTTCAATGACGCAGCGCCCGGCATAGGCGTGGACGAAACGATCCTCGCCGACCGCGACGCCGCAATGCTTGGCGGGGCCGGTCGTCAGGACACGGAAGATGAGGACCTGGCCCGGGCGGACATTCGACCCCCGCCCGAAACCGCTGCGCGGTTTCGACCTCCCCGCAAGGGGGAGGTGAAGGGGCGCGGTTCTTTCTTCGCCTCCCCCTTGCGGGGAGGCCGAAACTTTCGAAGAAAGTTTCGGGTGGGGGTCAGCGGCGCCGGCCGCGGAAACTTCAACCAAATGCCGCCGGGCCGCGCTGAGGAGCGGCTCCTCGGCGCTCCGCATCTCGTTCCAGTCGGGCGTGTAAGGCGGCGGGGCTTCGGGCTCGGCCCCGTATAGCTCGGCGTAGAGACCGCGCAACAGGCCGAGACAGTCCGTACCCTGACCTTTGGCGCTCGCCTGGTGGAGGTAGGGCGTGCCGATCCACTGGCAGGCGCAGGAGACGATGAGGGGGCGGGTAACCCCCCTCTCCCGCCCTTGCGGGAGAGGGTCCAACGCATGCGTTGGACGGGGTGAAGGCTCGCGCCTTGAGGCGCCGGCGGCGCCTGTTGACGCCCCCTCACCCCGCGCTTCGCGCGACCCTCTCCCGCGCGCGGGAGAGGGTGAAGCAAGGTCCGTCATCTCTTCCCCCCGTCATTCTTCTCCGCCTTCAGGGGATAGCTGACGGCGAAATCGTCGCCGGGCATCAGGTGAAAGCCGCGGAAATTGATGAGGTTTGAAAACTTCGCCGCGCAGGTTTCGCTGCGCTTGTCGCAGCCGGCGGTCACGTCGAAGGCGTCGCCCGCGGCGACGGCGCGCCCGGCGGGGAGCCATAGCGAAAGCGCGTCGCCGGCGCCGTTCTTGTCATGGGCTTTCACGGCTCCGCGCGCGCCGCTATTGGCGCCAACGGTCCAGAGGAGCGCTCCGTGAGCGAACCATCCCGCCGCGAAGGCGCTAAGACCCGAGACGAGAAAGCGCTGGTCATCGAGAACGGCCGTGACAACGCCAACGCCGTGAAAGGCGGATGCGGCAAGATCGACGCCGCAGCGCGCATCGCCGCAGACGGCGTCGCAGCCGCGCTGGAAAATCCTGCCGCGGACGCGGTCGAGACGCTCGCTCATCCCTCTGATCTCGGCGCGGAACCTTCCGCCCTCGCGCGCGACCTCGCCGATGACGCCGCGTTTCAGGAGCGCGCGCTGCGAGGCGTCCGCCCAGTTGACGCGCCAGATCTCGACTGAGGCGCCGTCATAGCGCCCGCTCGCCAGATCCTCCGCCGACAGAGCGTCGGAGGAGAGCGCGCCGGCGATTTCGGTGTTGTCGACGGAGAGATCCGCCGACGACTGCAGCGCCGCCGCGTCTGCCCCGCTGTCGGGCGCGTAGGTGACGCCGTCGAAGACGAGCGCGCGGTCATGATCGGTGAAGCCGAGGACGGCGCCGTCAGCGCGCGCGATCTTCCAGCAAGTCGCCAGCATCGTTACGCCGGCGGCAAGGTGGGCGGCGAATTGGGGATCGAGCGCGCGCATCAGAGGAGGACCTCGATCAGCGGGATCGAGGGAATGTCGCCGGCGCGAAACGCTGCGAGGTTGATGCGCAGCGCGTCCGAATCGAAGCGCGCGGGGCAATCGAAGAGATAGCCCGCCGTGACAGTCGCGCCCGCATTTGGCGCCGCCGCAAAACTGACGGCGCCCGTTGTTTCGTCGAGGGTGAAGGCCGAAGTCTCGGCGCCGTCGACCGCGACGCGCAGCGAGCCTGCAACTGGCTTCACAATGCGGCGCCGGTAATCGGCGCCGCCGGAGGCATAGGTCTTGGTGAGAGGAAAGCCGAGCGTGACGCCGTCGCCGGCGCCGATCGCCTGGTCGAGCGGCGTGACCGCCTTTCCATAAGGCGCGGATTGATGGTCGAACGGATCGCGGAAGCGGAACGCGTGCAGGCGCCCGCGCCTCGCTTCGAAAAACGCCGTCACCTTTTCGATGTCGGCCATCGACTTCACGCCATAGCCGGCGTTCCAGCTGCGCCGCGACTGCGCCCATTGCGCGTTCCTCTGCTCATGGCCGGAGACGAGCGCGACAATCTCCGTCCGGCGCACGGGACCGCCTTCGGAATTGAGCGAGATGTCGAGCGGGAAGAGGGCGTCGTGGAAGGGGGTCATGGGGTCATCTCGTTGCAGGGGTTTCTTCCCCCCTCTCCCGCTCTTGGCGGGAGAGGGGCCGGGGGTGAGGGCTCGTGCCTCGAAGCGCCGGCGGCGCCCGTTGACGCCCCCTCACCCTGCCCTCTCCCGCAAGCGGGAGAGGGTAAGCGGCGCCTGTGTATTCCTCCGCTCACTGATTTCTCGCTCCCCGTGCGATCACGCGGGCAAGGCTCGCGGCGATTTGCGTTTCGGAATTGCGGAAGCTTTCGGCGTTGGTGACGCCGGGGAGGCTGATCGAGACATTGACCGCGCCGCCGTTTCCCGCCCCGACGCGGCCCGGCGATGACGGGGTGAACAATTCAGGCCCGCGCTCGCCGACGAGATAGCTCTGACCCGCCGCAACGAAGCCGCCATCGGCGCGCCCGCCGCCGAAGGCGCCCGTCAGCGCGGAGAAAACGAGGTTTTCGACCGGCTTTCTGATGAAACTGTCGATCGCCGCGCGTTTGAGGTCATTGAGGATCGCGCGCGCCAGGCCCTTCAGCGACAATTCGCCGGCGCGCGCGGCGCGCACGAGATCGCGCTCGATCGCGCGCGCCGCGCCGGAGAACGCCTCCTCGATCAGCCTTGCGGCCGGGGCGATTTCATCGCGCGCGACGCGGGAGATTTCCGCGCCCGCCGCCGTAAGGCCTGAAGCGAGATGGGTGTCGTTTTCATTCATGGCGCGATGTCCGGGTAAAGGGCGAGCAGCGCGTCGAGGCCGTCGCGCGAGAGCGCCTCGGCGCCTGCGCGGTCCGTCAGCCAGCGCCATTCGCGGATCGTCAGTGTCCAGAAGGATTGCGGGTCAAGGCCGAGCCCCGCGACGGCGTAAGCGAGCCAATGGCGCCAGGGGATCATCGCCGGGCTCCTTCGCCCTTCGTGACGGCCCTTCGGGCCTCCTCAGGGTGAAGGAGCCCTTCATCCTGAGGAGCCTCGCGAAGCGTGGCGTCACGAAGGACCTTCGGCGCGAGCGCGGCGAACGCTTTCGCGACCGCGCGCGCCGCGTCGGCGAGGTCGATGTCCGCGGTCTCCAGTTCGCGGGAAGACAATCGCCGCCCGCCGCCGGCGGAAAGCGCTTCGAGGAGGATCAGAAGATTGCCGACGCCGGTCGTTTCAAGCTTGCGGGCGAGCGCGGAGAAATCCCCGCCGCCGAGGCGGTCTTCCAGTTCGGCGAGCGCGCCGAGGGTGAGGCGCAGCGTCACCGCCTCGCCATTGACGCGCAGCGTCGCGTCGCCCGGACGAAAATCGCTCATGGCTGGGCCTCGAAGGACAAGGTCCCCGCCGAGGCGAGCGCGATCGAGAAGGTCGCCTCGCCGTCATGGTCGCCCGCATAATCGAGATTGGCGATCAGGAAGGGGCCGGTCATGGTTCCAAGGCCGGGGACGATCAGCTGGAAATTCCGCACCGCGCCGGCGAAGAAGGCGGCCCGAAGGCTGAGCGCCGCCGCGTCATTGAGAAAGACGCCGGCGCCCGCGACCGAAGCCTGCCGGACGCCCGCCCCTTCAAGGAGTTCCCGCCAGCCGCCGGATTCCGAATGCGTCGCGTCCACCTCGCGCGCGTTCAGCGAGAAGGTCCGTGTACGGAGCCCGGCGACGGTCGTGAAAACGTCCGGACTGCCGCCGTCGCCGATCTTGACGAGCATGTCCCTGCCGCGCTGTGCGGTCATGTGAGTCTCCTTTGTGGGGGGAATTCTTCTCCCCTCTCCCGCCCTTTGCGGGAGAGGGGCCGGGGGTGAGGGCCCGTCACGGGCGACAGCGCGCATTTCGACGGCCCCTCACCCGGCGCTTTGCGCCACCCTCTCCCGCAAGCGGGCGAGGGTAAGGACTGCGCCGCCTTCATACCGCCTCCGTCACGGCGCGGAAGCGCAACACGCCCTGATGGGCGTCGGTGTCCGTGCGATGGAAGACATCGGCATAGACGGCGCGCAGCGAGACGAGCCGGCGCCCGGCGACGGCGAGCGCCGCTTCGTTCAGCGTAGAGACGATCGCGGTGGCGATTTCCTTCGCTTCGCGCCGGCCTTCATAGCGCGAATGGACCGAGAGGCGGATGTCGTGCTCGACATGGCCGGGCGCGGGCCCGAGCGGCGCCTCGCGCGTCTCATCAAAGGAGACGAAGGGGAAGATCTTCTCGCGCGACGGCCCGTCGAAGACGCGCGGGGGATCGCCGATGAGGGTTTTGAGCGTCGCGTCGCTTTTGAGATGCGTGACGATCGCGGCCTGCAGCGCAAAGCCCGCGCCCTGGTCGAAGGCGCTCATCGCACTTCCTCCCCGATCAGCGTCACATAGCGCTCGCCCGCGCCGTCATCCTCGATCGAGACGATTTCGAAGGTCTTGGCGTTCCACTGGAAGCGCTGGCCGAGCGTGACCGAATGGCGCCGGCGGATGCGCGCCTCGACGCGTTCGACGCGCGTCTGCCGGCCGCCCGACTGCGCGACGATCGCCGACAGCTGCGTCACCGCCGCGAAGACGCGCGCTTGCGTCGTAAAGCTCACCGCGGCGCCGCCGGCGGCGTCGGCGACGCGCGTCTTCGTCAGCAATTCGATCTGATGTTTGAGCCCGCCAATCACAGCCGCACCTGTCTGTAGGCGGACAATATCCGCACGACCCCCGGCGCGCCGTCGCCGGCCTCGCCCTCGCGCCGCTCATAGAAATGCGCGGCGAGCGTCTTGACCGCGAGCTTCAGCTCTTCGGGAACCGCCGCGGCGTCCGCCCAGCCGGCCGTGAAAGCGATGACGAGACCGGCGCCCGGATACGCCGCCTTGAGCCGCAGGCGCGGGCGCGCGCCGGTCATCGCCTCATAGGCGTCTGGTGGAAGCGTTGCCGTCACGCCCGCCCGTACGATCCCGGCCGAGTCAACAGAGAGAACCGGCGACAGCGGCAGCGCGATGTCGCAAGGCGCGGCATCGAGGCTGAGGCGCCAGCCTTGCGCGATGATCGCGAGACTGTACCGCGCCTCGATCGTGCGGCGCGCAGCGAGGAGATAGCCGGCGAGCGCGGCGTCCTCCTCCGCGCCGTCGATCTTGATATGCGTCTTGAAGTCGGCGAGCGCGACGGGTTCTTCCGTGGGCGGAAGTATGAGAGTGAGCGACATACGCAACAGGTCCTTGTCAGGGATTAGGGACTGGGGATTAGGGATTAGGAGACCGGGACCGGGTTTCAGGAGCGGATCCCTAATCCCCAATCCCCAGTCCCTAATCCCTTGTCGTCAGCTCGCCGCGAATTTCAGCAGTTTGATCGCGTCGAAATTCTGCACGCCGCCGCCGACCCGCTTCGTCGTGTAGAAAAGGACGTAGGGTTTGGCGGAATAGGGATCGCGCAGAATGCGAACGCCCTGGCGGTCGACGATGAGATAGCCGCGCGCGAAATCGCCGAACGCGATCGGATAGGCGTTGGCGCCGATGTCCGGCATGTCCTCGGCTTCCGTCACCGGATAGCCGAAGAGCGTCGAGGGCGCGCCGGCCGCGACCGAAGGCTGCCAGAGATAATTGCCGTCGGCGTCCTTGAACTTCCGCACGGCGGAGAGAGTCTTGCGGTTCATCACGAAGCGGCCGTTCGCGCGGAACGCCTGTTTCGGCGCGTAGATGAGATCGAGGAGCGTGTCGGCCGGGTTCGCCGCGGCGAAGGCGCCGGCTGCGCCCGTCGCGATATAGCCGATTTCGCTCCCTGTACGGACGGCCTCGGCGACGTTCGTATAGGCGAGGAAGCCGCGCGGGCGGTTGACGCCGTCGCCATTGACGAAAGCGTCGGTCTCCTGCGCGGCGAATTCGCCCTGCACCTCGTCGGCGAGCCACTGCTCGATATCGACGACCGCGTCGTCGAGGAGGGTCTGCGAGGCCGCCGGCATCGCGTAGAGCTCCATCGTCGGGAAGTCGATCGAGGAGAGCGTCGGCGTCGCCGTTTCAACGCGCCCGCCGGTTTCGCCGACCCAGCCCGCGGCGCTGGCGCCGAGGCTGACCGGCTTTTTGAAACTCGTCACGCCGATCTCGCGCACCGTCGCGATCTGGCGGATCGGCGAGATGTCGCGCACGGCGGCGGCGATGATGCGCTCGGTCGGCTCCGGCGCCAGGTACCCGCCCTCCGCGTCGACGCCGGCGTTGAGCGACTTGCGCTCAATGGCGTGAAGCGCCGAGGCGTCGCCCTTGCGCATATAGGAGAGGATCGCCTGCTTCTTCTCGGTGTCTTCGCGCGCCGGGGCGATAGAGGGCCGCGCGCCGGCGAGCGCCATGCGGTCGAGCGCCGATTTCTGGTCGGAGAGCGCCTTCGAGATGCGCTCGACCTTCTCCGAGAGGAGCGGATCGTCCTTCTTTTTCTCGACGGCGGCGAGCCGGGCGTCGTTCGACTGTTTGAAGGCTTCGAACGCCGTCAGGAAGTCGCGCATCGCGCCCCTGATCTCGCCGTTCGGACTGCGGTGTTTGGTCTCCATGTCTTTTGATACTCCTTGTACTGACATGCTAGGCGGATAGAAGACGGGCCGCGCGCCGGACGCTGGCGGCGAAGTCGGCGATCGCCGCCTCGTCGGCGGCGGCGAAGGGTTTGGTCAGGCGCGCCTGCGGGGCCATCGGAAAGGTGACGACCGAAATCTCCCACAGCGCGGCTTCAAGGATCTTGCGCCCGCTTTTGGTCTCGCGCGCGCGGATCGTGTTGAAGCCGATCGACAGCCCGTCGAGGATGCCTTCCTCGACGAGATGCGCGGTCTCGCGGCCCGCTTGCGTCAGCCGCGTGATCTCGCCAATTGCGTAAAGGCCTTTCGCGCGCTCCTCGAGCGCGAGCCAGCGCCCGATCGGCCGGTCATTGTCGTGCTGGGACAGCATCTTCACCTGCGCCGGTCCGACCATCGCGAGCGACGCGGCAAAGGCGCCCGGCGCGACAATCTCGCCCTTGAGGTCCGGCGCATCATAAATCGCCGCCCATCCTTCGATGCGGAGTTTGCGGGTCATGGGGCTTCGCCTTCTGCAAAGAAAGCTTGCCCCCGCCCGAAACCGCTGCGCGGTTTCGACCTCCCCGCAAGGGGGAGGTGGAAAAAAGGGTCGCTCTTTCTTCGCCTCCCCCTTGCGGGGGTTGAGCGCATTCGCTCAACGAAACTTTCGAAGAAAGTTTCGGGTGGGGGTCCGCTGGCGGAGGGTGAACGATGGCCGACGAACGCGGACGCCGGCTGCGGCGCGAGGCGACGCCGGACGAGCGCCTGCTCTGGCGTCATCTGCGCAGCACGCCGCACGATCTGCACTTTCGCCGGCAAGCGCCGATCGGCCGCTATTACGCTGACTTTGCCTGCCTTCAGGCGCGGCTCATCGTCGAACTTGACGGCGCCGGTCATGACACCGGCCAACAGGCGACGCACGACGCCGACCGCGACGCCTGGTTCGCGCGCGAAGGGTTCGAAGTCATTCGATTCCGGAACGCCGAGGTTCGCAGCGAGCCGGATCGGATCGCCAATTTCATCATTGAGACGGCTGTCATTCGGCGCGAGGCGATTTGGCGCGCGACGGCAAGAGAGTGACCCCCGCCCGAAACCGCTGCGCGGTTTCGACCTCCCCGCAAGGGGGAGGTGAAGGGGCGCTTCTCTTTCTTCGCCTCCCCCTTGCGGGGAGGCCGAAAGTCGCACCGCGACTTTCGGGTGGGGGGTGCGATTTCGGCGTTCAAAGACTGCGTCAGTCATCACTCCCCGCCCTCCAGTTTCGTCTCGATACGGACGAGCTGCGCGCGCATCGCGATGATTTGTTCTTCGAGCCGCGCGAGGCGCACGGAGAGTTCCGCGGTCGCCGCCGCTTTGGTCTCGACGGCGCGCAGGCGCTCGGCGGCGGCGCCCGTCCAGAGAAGCCCGAGCCCCGTCTGCACCGCGACCGCGCCGAGCGCGGCGAGCGAGAGGCGGATGTCGAGGGGTTTGAGGGTCTCACCGGTCATTGCCGAACTCCTTCCCCCCTCTCCCGCTTGCGGGAGAGGGGC
>CAZHUI010000052.1:0-22529 GCA_964535605.1 uncultured Caulobacterales bacterium | reverse complement strand
GCCTCCGCTTCGCTCCGGCTCCTCAGGATGAAGGAGGTCCTTCATCCTGAGGAGCGGCCGCCTTCGGCCGCGTCACGAAGGATGAGCCACAAGAGATCCCGCTCATGAACCGCGCCCTCGCTAAGCGCCTCAGCTTCAGCCTTGCGCCTTTCGATGCGGCGGCGGGCAAGCGCGCGCTTGCCGCCTTCGCCGATCCTCCGCCTGCGGAGATTGCGCGCTTCATCGAGGGCGTCGCCGGGTGCTCGCCTTATCTGGCGCGCCTCGTCGAGCGCGCGCCGGCGGCGGCGCTGGCGCTCTTTCAGCAATCGCCGGAGGAGGCGCTCGCCATCGCAGGCGAGAGAGCGTGGGCCGCCGCGAGCGAACCAGACATCGCCGCGCAGATGAAAGCCTTGCGCGCGGCCAAGGCGGATGCGGCGCTCGCCGCCGCTTTTGCGGAGATCTCTGAAGCGCTGACGACGATGGAGGCGGCGCGGCTTTATTCGGCGTTCGCCGACGCCAGCGTCGGCGCCGCCGCGCGCGCCGCGCTCCGCGGCCTTGAACGATCGGGCTTCAAACCGGCCGATCCGGCGCGCCCGGAATGGCGATCGGGCTTTTCCGTCATTGCGATGGGCAAGCTCGGCGCGTCGGAACTCAATTTTTCAAGCGACATCGACCTCGTCATTCTCTTCGACAATGACGGCGCGGCGCTTCGCGCCGACGGCGAAGCGCGCAAGCGCGCCGTCGCGGCGGCGAAAACGACGGTCAAACTCCTCGGCGATCAGACAGCGGACGGCTATGTCTTCCGCACCGATCTAAGGCTCCGCCCCGACCCCGGCGTCTCCGCCGCCGCCGTGTCGATCAATGCGGCGGAGGCCTATTACCAGTCCTTCGGCCAGAACTGGGAACGTGCGGCCTTCATCAAGGCGCGCGCCCATGCCGGCGACATCGCGCTCGGGGAAGAGTTCATTGCGCGGCTTCGCCCTTTCATCTGGCGCAAATATCTCGACTTCGCGCAGATTGACGACATCCACTCGATCCTCCGGCAAATCCGCGCGGCCAAGGGCATGGACGCGATCGAATTTTCAGGCGCCGATCTGAAGCGCGGCCCCGGCGGCATTCGCGAGATCGAGTTTTTCGCGCAAGGCCAGCAACTGATCGGCGGCGGCAAGAATGCGGGCCTTCGCGCGCCGGCGACGCTCGCCGCATTGCAGGCGCTCGCCGACAGCGGCGTCATCGATCAAGGCGGCGCGGCCGCGCTTTCCGAACGCTACCGCTATCTCCGGCGGGTCGAGCACCGCCTGCAGATGATCGCCGACGAACAGACGCATCGCATCCCCAGCGACAAGGAGGGCGCCGCGCGGCTCGCGGCCTTTCTCGGCGAGGAGAGCGCGGCGGCGTTCGAGCGGCGTCTCCTCGACACTTTTCGCGAAGTGCGCGACCTCACCGCGCCGTTCTATGAGCCCAATCGCGCGCGCGGCGCCAAGGACGACGCGCTCAGTTTTTCCGGGGTCGACACCGATCCTGAAACGCTCGCCGCGCTCGCCGCCAAAGGCTTTGAGCGGCCGGCGCAAGTCGCCGACACGATCCGCCGCTGGCGCGCAGGCGAGACGCGCGCGACGCGGTCGGAACGCTCGCGCGCGCTGGTCGCGGAAATGACGCCCCAGCTTATCGACGCGCTTGCGCGCGCCGGGGCGCCGGACGAGGCCTTCGCCGCCTTTGACGGCTTCCTCAGAAGTCTTCCGTCCGGCGTTCAGATCTTCTCGCTGTTCGTCAACCGGCCGGAAGTCTTCGACCGCCTCATCCGCATCATGACGGCCTCGCCGTTTCTCGCGCGCGAAACGGCAAGGAAGCCGCATCTTGTCGAGGCGCTTCTTGAAAGCCGCTGGCCGGACCCGGCGCCGACGCATGCGGCGCTGTCGGCGCGCCTGCGCGTGCGCATGGCGGCGGCGGAGGGCTATGAAGGCGCGCTCAACGCCGCGCGGCGCTGGGCGTCGGAGGAAAATTTCTCGATCGCCGCGCAGCTCCTCATCGAAGCGATCACGCCGCAGGACGCAGGGCTTCGCTTCACGCTGATCGCGGAGGCCGCGATCGGCGCCCTCCTCGACCAGGCGGCGCGCGAGACCGAACGGCTCTACGGCGCCGCCGATGTCAGCGTCGCGGTGATCGGGCTTGGCCGGCTTGGCGCGCGCGCGATGACGGCGGCGTCCGATGTCGATCTCATGGTGATCTATGACGCGCCCGACACCGCGCGCGCCGCCGGCGAGACGGGCGTTGACGCCGTCACCTGGGCGAGCCGTCTCGTGCGCCGGTTTCTCGCCGCGATTTCAACCCCGACGGAGGAAGGCGCGCTTTACGACGTCGACATGCAATTGCGCCCGTCCGGCGCGAAGGGGCCCGCCGCCGTCAGCCTGTCGGCCTTCCGGAATTACCATCAGGGCGATGCGTGGACCTGGGAGAAGATGGCGCTCGTCAAGGCGCGCGTCATCGCCGGCGCGCCCCTGCTCGCCAACGAAGTCAGCGGCGAGATCGACCGCATCCTGCGCAGCCCCCGCGACAGGGAGGCGACCCGGCGCGACGTCGCCGACATGCGCGAGCGGGTCGCCAGGGCCAAGCCCGCGATCAGCCCCTGGGACCTCAAATCCGCGGCGGGCGGCACGACCGATCTCGACTTCATCGTGCAATTTCTGACGCTTGTCGCCGCGCCGTCGGGCGCGCTGACGATCCATCCTGAAACGGCGCGCGCGCTTGGCGCGCTTCAGGCGTCGGGCGCGCTCGATCCGCGCCATGCCGAAATTCTTAAGGGAGCGCACGATACGTTCGAAGCGGCGATGCAACTTTCGCGCGCCGCCTCGGGCGGCGTCTTCGCGCCGGGCGTCGCGGGCGGAGAGGTCAGGCGGATGATGACGGCTCTTTTCGGCGCGGCATCTCTTCCGCAAGCGGAGCAACGGTTGATCGCGCTCGAAAACAGCGTCAGATCGATTTATGAAGACCTGGTGGCGGGCGTAAGGCCGGGTGAGAAGAAGTAAGGCATGGCGCATCGGCCGACCTATGACCTGCTCGTGGCCGGCGCCGACGCCGCGGGATTCGCCGCCGCCGCCGCTGCTGCGCGTCTTGGCGCCAAGGCGGTCGTCGTCGCGACCGGCGCCGAACCGCGCGCGAGCGGCCTCAAACCTTCGCCGCCGAACTTCGTCTGGCGCCTTCTCGATCTGCACCGCTTCGACCTGAAAGCGGTCGATCAGGGACGCACCGTCACGCATCTCGCCGAAGGGCTTTCGGTCGCGACGCTCGCCGATGCGGGCCGGACGGCGCGCCTTCTCGCCGCGCGCGATCCGGCGCTCGAATATGGCTGGCCGGAATTCGTCGAGGCGATGGCGCGCGGGCGCCCCGAGGATGCGCCGCAGACGGACGATCGCGCACGCCGCCCGGCGCCGGCATGCGCCGGTCTGGCGCTCGCCGACGCGCCCTATCAGTCGGCGATCGACATTCTCGACGACCGCTTCATCGACGAAGGCCTCAAGACCCATCTCCTGATGATCGCGCTTGCGCCCCTTGGGCTCGCCGGCGACGAGCCGGGATCGGCGCGCGCGCTGTTCGATCTCGCCAGCGCCGACCCCGCGCAGCGCGTCGACGCCGACGCGCTGCAAGAAGCGCTCGCCGCCGCCGCGAAGGACGCCGGCGCCGTCATCGAGACGGGAAAGCTCGTCCGCCTCGCGCGCGAGGGCGAACGGGCCTGGATTGCGACATTTGAAGATGACGGCGAAGTGCGCGCCGCGCGCGCGATCGCGTCTACGGCGCTTGGCGCGGAGGCGGCGGGCTTTCTCGTCGAGGCCGGCGGCTCGCCGCTGCGCCGTCACGCCGGCGTCGAGGCGACGATCCGCCTGCGCTATGCGCGCAAGCCGCGCGTCAAATCGGAAGACGCCGCCAGCAACCATCACATCGCCGCCGACAAGCGCGCGCTCGCCCGCGCGCGCGACGCCATGCTCGAAGGGCGCATCGACGACGCAATGCCGCTCTCCTTTGAAATCGCCGGCCGCGAAATCGTCGCTCGCGCGTCCTTCGCCCCGTCGATGATCCGCGACAATGGCGCCTTGCGCGACTGGACGGGGCAGGACCTGCAAATACTCGGGCGCGCCGCCGCCGCCGCCATCGGGCGCCGTCTCGATCCGGCGAGCGGCGCGCCGCAATCGATCGATATCGCGCTCGGCCCTGACGCCGCAGCCGGATTGCGCCGGCGGGGTTTCGACCGCGGCGCGCTCCTCGCGCCTGCGCCGTCGGCCGATGCGGTCGGCGCGGCCGCCGCGCTCGCCATGACGCTGGTCTCGCCGTGACCGACCTCGCCAAATCCGCGCCGAAATCCGTTCTGCGTCCCGGTCCGAAGATCGAGGGCGGGCTCGACGCCGTCATTGTCGGCGACACGCCCGACGCGCTCGCCGCCGCCGGCCTTATCGCCAAGGGCGGGCTCAAGGTGATGGTGATCGAACGCGGCGCCGCGGCGGCGCGCGAGCGGCGCGAATTCGCGCCCGGCTTTTTCTGCGATGAAGGCGATCCGATCGCCGGCGCGATCGACGCCGGCGTCGCCGACGCGCTCGATCTTTACCGGCACGGGCTTTCCTTCGCGCGCCGGCGCCTCGAAACGCTCGTTCGCTTTTCCGATCGCGCTGCGCTCATTCTCGGGGGCGATCCGTCGCTGATGGGCGAGGCCGCCGGCGCGATGTCGGAAGCCGACGCCGAGCCGTTCCGGAATTTCGTCGAAGGCCTGCTCGCCGACGCAAGGCGCTGGAGCCCCTGGTTCGCCGGGGCCGAGCGCGCCAGCGCTCCGGATGCGGACGAATTGACCGCCTCGATCGACCAGCGTCTCGCCGGACGGTTCGCGGATGCAAGGCTGGAGGATTATCTGCGCGCCGAGGCGCTGTTGCGCGCCGCCGGCCGGCCGACCGAGCCTTTCGGGTTCCTCGCTCTGCCGCATCGCTGGTCGGGCGACGCCGCGGGATTGCAGGCGGGCCTTGCCGCCGTCGCCGGCGGGGAGCGCGCGCTCGTCGCCGCGCTCCGGCGCGCCTGTCAGGCGCTCGGCGTCGCCTTCCGCCAGACCGACCGCATCAGCGGCGCGCTCGTCGAATGGGACGCCGTCGCGGGTCTCTCGCTCGATGACGGCGGGCAGATCCGGGCGCCGATCGTCGTTTCGGCGCTCGATGCGCGCGAAAGTTTTCTGGGGCTCATCACGCGTGCGCGCCTCGATATCGAATTTGCGAATATCGCCGCCGCGCCGACGCCGCGCCTTGCTTCGGTGCGCGCCCATATCGCGCTCGCCGGCGGCATTGACGACGCGACCGTCGCCGCGCGGCCTGACCGGCGGCTCCTTTACGCGCCGTCGATGATGGAGACGCATCTTGCCTGGCGCCTCGCGCTTGAAGGCGGCGCCGGCGCGCCCGTGATCGCCGAAGCGCTGGTGCCGTCCGCGATCGATCCGGCGCTTGCGCCTGAGGACGCGATGACGGTCGCGATCAACCTGCACCCCGTCGGCCTGTTGGCGCTCGACGACGACGCGCAGCGCAATTCCGTCGAGGACGCCGCGGCGGTGACGCTTGACCGTCTCATTCCCGGCGCCGCTGCGCGCATTGAGGCGATCGCGTTCGAGCCGCCCGTCGCCGCCGCCGCGCCGATCGCGATCGGCGCCGAGCGCGCGCGCATTTTCACGGACGCCGCCGGCATCGACGGCTTCTTTTTCTGCGGGCCCGAAGCCCAGCTGGGCGCGCGCCTCAGCCTGTCGGCGGGACGGCGCGCCGCCGAGCGCGCGCTCGCCTACGCCAAGGACGGAAGGATCGCGCGATGATCTTTTCCGCGAGCGCCGACATTTCGGGCGAACCGCGCGCAACGCCCCTTTACGCGGCGGCGGCCTCGCTCAGCGCCGCGAACAGCTGGACGAGCGTCAATGGCTGGGCGGCGGCGCGCGTCTATACGAGCGTTGCGGAAGAATACAGGCATGCCTCCGGCGCGGCCGCGCTTGTCGATCTCGGCCCGTTCTGCCGCTACACGGTGCGCGGCGACGGCGCGAGCCCGCTCCTGGCGCGCCTGACGACGACGCCGGTCGCCGAGCTTGGCGTCGGGGAAAGCGCGCGCGGTCTTGTGCTCGACGGCGCCGGATCGGTCGTCGATTTCGCCGAACTCGCCCGTCTCGGCGGCGATCTTTATCTGCTGACGACGACCGCGCCGATCGACCGGCGCCTGCAGGTCGCCGCGCGTGGTTTCGACGTCAGTCTCGCCAATGTCGGTCGCGATGTCGCCGCGCTCGGCGTCGTCGGCCCCAAAGCGCGCGAAGCGGCGAGCGCAGCGGGCTTTGATGTGCAGGGGGCGGAGCTTGCCGCGCAAGGGCGCGTGCGCGGCGTCGAACTGGCGGTCAGGCCGATCAATTTCGGCGCCGCGCCGGGCCTTGAAATCGTCTATCCGGCGGAGGAAGCGCTAACCTTGTGGGAACGGCTTCGGCGCGCGGGCAAACTGATCGCGGCCGGTCTCGACGCGCTCGACATTTTGCGCATCGAAGGCGGCACGCCGCGCGTCGGCGTCGATTTCATCAGCGCCGATCGCGCGCGCCCCGGCGAGGCGCGCACGCCCGCCGAGATCGGGCTTCCCCATCTCGCGCCGGGAAACCGCGCCTGGTTCAACGGGCGGCGCGCGATGCGCGCAGCGCCCGCCCCGCAGCGCATTCTCGCGGTCCTTGCCGCCGACGCCGACGACATTCCCGCCGGCGCGCCCGTTTACGCCAAGGGCCAAGCGGCGGGCCGGGTCACTTCCGCCGTTTTTTCGCCGGAATTGCGCCGGGCGCTCTGTTTCGCCGATCTGCCTGCGGGCGCGCTTGGCGAAGAGCTTGAAATCGGGGCCGGGGCGGATGGCGCGCGCGTCGCCGCGGCCGTCCGGGAGACCGCCGAAAGCCGCCTCGCCGGGGCTTTCCGGAAATCGCTCAAATCGGCGACGGAATCCCGGCGCTGATCCGTTCAAGTCTCCAAGGGCGAGACAAAAACCTGAAGGAGACTGAACATGGTAAAAAAGGGGTTGGCTGCGACAGCGGTCATCGCGATCGCGCTGGCGGGCGGGGTCGCCCTCGCAGGTCCGGGCAAATGGTCGAAACTCGACAAGGACGGCGACGGCAAGGTTGCGGTCTCTGAAATCGACCAGAAGCATCGCGACTTCATCGCCAAGGCGGACGCCGACCGCGACGGCTTCATCACCGACGCCGAGATGGCCTCGCTGCGCGACGCCAAAAAGGCCGAGTGGAAAGCCAAGCGCCTCCCGGATACGAACAAGGACGGCGCGGTCGACCGGAACGAGTTCGAGGCTGCGGCCCGTGCGCGTTTTGACGATCTCGACAAGAACAGCGACGGGCGCCTTTCCGAAGAGGAAATGGACGCCGGCCATCGTCGCGGACACCGCCGCGGCGGACCCGATGGCGATCGCGACTAAGACGGATCCCGGCGCCCGCATCGGGCGGGCGCCGCATCCGGCGAAAGGCTTGGCGGGCGGCGAATTTGGGCGGAGAGGACGACAGCGACGACGCGCTCGTCTTGCGCGCAGGGTCGGGCGACCGGCATGCGGCGTCGCGCCTGATCGCCCGCCATTCGCCGCGCATTCTCGCCGTCTGCGTACGTATGCTTGGCGATCGCGCTTTGGCGGAAGACTGCGCGCAGGAAACGTTCATCAAGCTGTGGCGGACGGCGCATCGCTGGAAGCCCGGCCGGGCGAAGTTCGAAACCTGGCTTTACCGCGTCGCGACCAACGCCTGCATCGACCGGCTGCGCCAGCGCCGCCCGGAGACCGCCGAGGAAGAGGCGGCCGAAACGGCCGACGGGGCGCCGCTCGCGGAAGACGGCATGATCGCCGAGGAACGGCGGCGCACGGTCGAACAGGCGCTGGGCGCCTTGCCCGACCGGCAAAGAATGGCGGTGGTGCTCTGCCATTATCAGGAACTGTCCTACGCGGACGCCGCCGCCGTGATGGATGTGAGCGTTGACGCGTTTGAATCTCTGCTCGCGCGCGCGCGGCGGAGTTTGAAGGAAAGCCTCGCGCCGCAACGCGCGGAGCTGATGGAAGGGGGCCTCTGAAAAGAGGGATTGTGAGATGATGACGCCTGAAGAACAGAAAGAATGGGACGAGTGGCGCGCCTTGCGCGACGCGGCGAACATCGAAACGAAAATGTGGACGCCGGCGACGGAGTTCAAAAGCCGCCTGCTCGCCGACTATGACGACGTCATGCGCGCGCGGCGCGCCAATCCGCTTGTCGCGATCGCCGACGCGTTCGGCTGGCGCGCGCTGGCGCGGCCCTGGGCGCCGGCCGGAATCGGCGCGGCGATGATCGCGCTCGGCGCGTTCACGGGCGCGGCGACGTCGACGGCGACGCTTGCGAGCGCTCGCGAAGACGAGGCGATGACCTATCTGTCGGCGGCGCTCGACCCCTCGTTCGGCATGACGGAGGAGGCTCTCTCATGGGCAGAACAATAGGCGTATTGCTGGCGGTCTCGCTCGCCGCCAACGTCTTTCTCGGCGGCTTCGTCGCCGGCCGCATCGCCGGTCCGAAGCTGCCGGGCTTCGATCATGCGCGGGACGGAGAGGGGCGCGACCACGCTCGCGGCCGTCACGATTTCGACGATCTTCCGCCGGCGGTGCGCGAGAAGATGAAAGCCGCGTTCAAGGACAAGCGCGAAGAATTCGCGCAGACGTTTCGCGAAGGCCGCGCGCTGCGCGATGAATTCGTCAGTACCCTGACGGCGGAGACGTTCGACCGCGCGGCGGCGGAAGCGGCCGCGGCGAAGATCGAGGCGTTCGAAGAAAAGCGCCGCCGCTCGATGCCGCGCCTCGTCATCGACATGATGGACGGGCTTTCCGCCGAAGACCGGCGCGCGCTCGCCGCGCTGGTCGAGCGGCGCATGACGGAAGACATGGCGGGCCCGGGCAAGCGCCGCCGCGTGCGCCGCGGCCACGGCGAGCCGCCGCCGCCCGAAGAAAGTCCGCCTACGGAGTAATCGGCGGCGGCGCCGCGCGCCCATCCTTCGAGACGCGGCCCAAGAGGGCCGCTCCTCAGGATGAGGACTAATTTTGACTCCGCCTCATCCTGAGGAGCCGCCGGAGGCGGCGTCTCGAAGGATGGTCGCTGAGCGCCGCAGCTTATTCCGCCGCTTCAATCCGGCCGGGTTCGCTCGCGCGCGCGGGCGCGATCGTCAGCACATGGGCTTCGTTGCGGACGAATTGCGGCAGGCGCACGCGTGCGTCGCGGCGGCGCGGGAAACTCGCGCAGGCGACGGTCCCGCGCCCTTCCTGGCTTGCGATCGCAAGAATGCCGCCTTGCATCTCCATCAGCGACTTCGACAGCGCAAGGCCGAGGCCTGCGCCTTTTTGCGTTCTCGCGAACTGACCGTCGATCAGTTCGAAAGGCTGGCCGAGCCGCGCAAGATTGTCTCTCGAAATGCCCGCGCCATTGTCCGCGACGATGACCGTGACGCCGTCGAGATCGGCTTCCGCGGTCAGCGTCACTTCCCCGCCCGGCGCCGTGAACTTGATGGCGTTGGAGAGAAGGTTGAGCGCGACCTGCTTGGCGGCGCGCGGATCGGCGAAGACCGGCGGCGCGTGCCCGACGCTGGCGGTGAGCTTCACGCCGGCGTCGCCCGCGCGTTTGGCGACGAGGCGCACGCATTCGTCGAGAATGCGTTCAAGCTCGATACGCCGCGGTTCGAGCGCGAGCTTTCCAGCTTCGATGCGCGACATGTCGAGAATGTCGTCGATCAGCTCCAGAAGGTGCTGGCCGCTCGACAGGATGTCGCTCACATATTCGCGGTACTTGCCGTCGCCGAGGGGCCCGTAAAGCTCCGAATGCATGATTTCGGAAAATCCGTTGATGGCGTTGAGCGGCGTCCGGAGCTCATGGCTCATATTGGCGAGGAATTCGCTCTTCGACCGGCTCGCCTCTTCGGCGCGGCGCTTCTCGATCTCGTAATTGCGCATCGTCTCGGAAAGGTCGCGGCGCGAGGCTTCGAGATCGCTGACGGTGGCTTCCAGCTCGCGCTCTTTCTTTTTCTGCGCGCGCGCCTGGCGTTTGGATTCCGTGACGTTCGACGCGACGCAGACAAGCCCGCCCTCGGCGGTGCGGCGGCGCACGACGCGCAGCCAGCGGTCGCCGCCGACATCGGCCTCGACGCTCTGCTCGTCGATCAAAGCCTCCGGGGCGAAATAGGCGCCGATCGTCTCCGCGCCGGCGCGTGCGGCGGCGGCGACTTCGGCGGCGGTCATGCCGGCCGCAAGCGCGCTCGTCTCGATACGGAAGATCGCCGCGAAGCGGCGGTTCCACGCCGCGAGGCGTCCGTTCGCGTCCCAGAGAACGAAGGCGTCGGGAACGCTTTCGATCGCGTCCTTGAGGCGCAGCTCGGCGAGCGCCGCCGCCGGCGCGGCCGCGCTCGCGCCGGAAAGATCGAACGCCGCGCCCGACCGGTTGAACCGCGTCGCGTCAGCGTTCGTGCGGAGATAGACGCGCGACCAGCCGCCCTGCGGCAGGCGCAGGCGGATCGCGCCTTCAGTGACGCCGGAGATGTCTCCCGCCATGATGGCGAGCGCGGCGCGCAGGTCCTCAGGGTGAACGATCGCGGTGATTTCTCGCAGCGTGAAGGTGCGGTCGCGCGCGCCAAGGCCGATCGCTTCAAGAAGGCTGCGCGTGATCGTCACCGTGCGCGGCCCGGAGTCAAAACGCCACCAGCCGGCGCGCCCCGCCGCGAAAGCATGGCCCGACTGTTCCAGCGTCTCGAGCGCGCCGGCGGCGAGGGCGGCCGCGCGGCTCTGGCGGATGAACGCCGCCATCAAGGAGGCGATTGCAATCGCAACCGAGGACAGAACGAGCAGGTAGAAGACCCAGGGCGGCGTCCGCGCGAACATGTCGCCGGCGGGCGCGGCGACCATGACCGCCTCGCCATTGTCGAGCGGGCGCCAGGCAAGGCTCGCCCGCCCGGTCTCCAACGGCGCCTCGATGCGCCCGCGCTGCGTCAGCGCGAGGCCGCGCACGTCGGCGGCCTCGACGCGCACGTCTTCGCGCTTGCCGGCGCTTGCGATCACGTCGCCCGCCGCCGACAAATGATAGACGACAGCAGTCCCTTGCGGGCGGCAGGCGGCGATCGCCTTTCGGATGGGCTCGCCGGTCATCAGCGCGACATTGGCAGCGCTCGCGCATTCGCTCGCCGCCTCATTGACGCGCAGCGCCGTTTCCGTCTTGCGCGAGGAGACCTCTTCTTGCGCCTTACCGAAAAACAGGAGGGCGATCGCGCCGACAAGCAGGCCCGTCAGCAGCATCAGCCGGCGCGGCGACAGGGCGCTCGCCGAAGCGGCTGCGACGCCAGACTGTCGTTCTTGCGCCCCCATTAAACGCCTTCGCCGCTGTTGGACTTGCCGGAATGAAAAGGAAGACGCGCCGGGCGGCGCGCCGTCGATTTACGATTTGGAAACTATTCTGAATTCGCCCGCGCTGTCACGCGGGTTCGCCGAGAAGACGCGACGCCATTTCATAGAGGTTCGCCGACCGGTTTGGGGCTGCAATGATCCGCCGCAGCGCCGCCTCCGCCTGCCGGCGCCGGCCGGGTTCGAGCTTGCGCCAGCTCTCAATCGCCGACATCAGCCTTGCCGCGAGTTGCGGGTTGCCAGCGTCAAGCCGCAGGACCTCGTCAGCGAAAAAGTCATAGCCGGCGCCGTCCGCGCGGTGGAACCCGGCGAGGTTCTGGCCGGCGAAGACGCCGATCAATGCGCGCACCTTGTTGGGGTTTTTCGCGTCGAAGGCCTCGTGCCCCGTCAGCGCGCGCACCTCGGCGAGCGCCTCGCCGGCGGGCGCCATTGCGCGCCAGCCGAGCCATTTGTTGACGACCAGCGGATCGCCCCGCCACTTCATGTAAAAGCGGCCGAGCGCATGCGCGCGCAACTCTTTGAGATGGGGCGCATCGGCGAGGGCGAGCGCCGCGGTCGCGGCCGCCTCATCGGTCATGTTGGCGGCGGTCGCCGCCTGCCGGTCCGCAAGCTCGTGCTCTCCAGCTTCGACCAGCAATGTCAGCGCGCCATTGCGAAGCGCGCGCCGCCCAGAGCTTGCCGCCGAAGGGTCATAGGGCTCGTTCGAGCCAAGCCCGCGATAAAGATCGAGTAGCGCCGGCTTCAACATCGCCGCGACGCCCGCGCGAACGCGTTTCCTGCCCGCGGCGATGCGCGCCGGATCGATCATTTCAACATGACGGACAAGATCGGCCTCGGTTGGGACTTTGAGAAGCTCGGCCGCGAAAGCGGGATCGGCGGCGGCGCTCGCTAGACTTTCCCCAAGCGCCGAGGCGAAGCGCGTAAGCGCCGCTTCGGGCTCCGTCATCTCGCGCGCGCCAGCGAAGGCGAGGGCAAGGTCGCGCCACAGCGCTTCGGTCGCGGCCCAGCGTGCGAAGAGATCGGTTTCTGATCTTGCGATCGTCAGGCGGTCTTCAAGACTTAAGGATTGCACAATCGTCGCGGGCGCCGAGAAGCCGCGCAGCAGCGAAGTGACCGGGCGTTCGCGGAAGGGGCCGAAGCGGAAGGACTGTTCCTCCGCGCGCAGGCGAACAAGACCCTCGTCCAGCACCGCGCCCGTGCGCGCGCCGATCAGCGCATAGGCGACCGGCAGATCGCGCGGCGGCTTGTCGCTCTGGCCGGGCGTCGGCTTCGTCGTTTGCTTCAGCGTCAGCGCATATCCGCCGGCGCTATCGAAATTCTCGGCGGCGGAAATTTCCGGCGTTCCGGCGTCCGAATACCAGCGGCTGAACTGCGTCAGGTCTTCGCCCCCCGCATCCTCCATGGCCTTGACGAAGTTCTCGACCGTCGCGGCCTCGCCGTCATGGCGCGCGAAATAGAGATCGCAGGCGGCGCGGAATTTTTCCGGGCCTAGGATGGTCTTCAGCATGCGGCAGAGTTCCGCGCCCTTCTCGTAAACGGTCGCGGTGTAGAAATTGTCGATCGTGATGTAGCTCTCGGGCCGGACGGGATGGGCGAGGGGGCCAGCGTCTTCCGGGAATTGCTGGATCCATAAACGCCGCACGTCCTTGATTCTCTGCACGGCGCGGCTGCGCATGTCGGCGGAAAATTCCTGGTCGCGAAAGACCGTGAAGCCTTCTTTCAGGCATAGCTGGAACCAGTCGCGGCAGGTGACCCGGTTGCCGGACCAGTTGTGAAAATATTCATGCGCGACGATCGATTCGATCGCTTCATAATCGGCGTCGGTCGCGGTCTCGGGCGAGGCCAGCACATAGGCCGAGTTGAAAATATTGAGGCCCTTGTTCTCCATCGCGCCGAAATTGAAATGATCGACCGCGACGATCATGAAGACGTCGAGATCGTATTCGCGTCCGAACGTCTCTTCGTCCCAGCGCATGGCGCGCTTCAGCGCTTCAAGCGTATAGGCGCATTTGGCGAGGTTCTGCGGCTGCACGAAAACTTTGAGCGCGACACGCCGCCCCGACCGCGTGACGAATTCGTCCTCCGCGGCGGCAAGGTTGCCGCCGACGAGTGCGAACAAATAAGACGGCTTGGGGTGCGGATCGGCCCATTGCGCAAAATGGCGCCCGCCCGGCAGGTCGCCGCTGGCGAGCAGATTGCCGTTGGAGAGCAGCACCGGCGCGCGGGCCTTGTCCGCTTCGATGCGCACGGAGTATTTCGCGAGCACGTCCGGCCGGTCGGGAAAATAGGTGATGCGCCGGAACCCTTCCGCCTCGCACTGCGTGCAGAACATGCCGTTTGAAAGATAGAGCCCCGACAGCGCGGTGTTCTTCGCCGGGGCGATACATGTTTCGATGTCGAGCATGAAGTCGTGCGGCGGATTGAGGATCGTCAGTGTTTCCGCGCCGACCTCGTATTCGCCGGGCGCCAGCGGATCCTCGTCGATGGCGATACGGAGAAGCTCAAGCGCCTCGCCGTTGAGCGTCAGCGGCGCGCCCGCGTCGGCATGGGACTCGCGCCGCACCGAAAGCCGCGCCTTGACGATCGTGCGCTCGGGATCGAGTGCAAAGGAGAGATCGACATGCAGGGTCCGGTAATCCGGCGGGCGATAATCCTTGAGATAGGTCGGCGTCGGCGCAGCGCTGGCGGTCATGACAAATTGATGAAGGCGGCGAGGGCGATTTGAGCGCCGGGCCAAGCGATGTAAAGGGCTGTTCGTCGGCATCCTTCGTGACGCCTCCGCTTCGCTCCGGCTCCTCAGGATGAAGTTTTCCTTGTCTAAATGGAGAACTTCTTCATCCTGAGGAGCGGCGCTCTTTGCGCCGCGTCACGAAGGATGAGTAATGGGAGCGAATAATTCCCGCTCGCCCGAGGAGAGGCCATGCGCCATTTTCTGAACACCGCCGATTTCACCAGAGCCGAGCTGGACGCGATGCTCGCCGACGCGCGCGCGATGAAGGCCTCGCCGCCAGGAACGATTGGGGGCGATGCGCTGAAAGGCAAGACGATCGCGCTCCTCTTCCTCAACAATTCGCTGCGGACGCGCACCTCTTTCGACGTCGGCGCCTGGCAGCTTGGCGGGCATGCGGTGGTGCTGTCGCCGTCGGGGGGCATGTGGCCGCTCGAATTTGAGGACGGCGCCGTCATGCAGGGCGAGGCCGAGGAACATGTGAAGGAGGCGGCGAGCGTACTTTCGCGCTACGCCGACATCATCGGCGTCCGCGCCTTCCCGAAATTCATCGACTGGGCGGAGGACAGGAAAGACAAGGTCCTCAGCGCCTTCGCGCGCTATGCCGAAGTGCCCGTCATCAACATGGAGACGATCACCCATCCCTGTCAGGAACTCGCGCACATCATGGCGGTCGAAGACCAGCTGGCGCTGGAAGGCCGGCCGGGCACGGACGGCAAGAAATTCGTCCTCACCTGGACCTATCACCCAAAGCCCCTCAACACCGCGGTCGCCAATTCCGCGCTGATGATCGCCGCGAAATACGGGATGGACGTGACGCTCCTCTGCCCGACGCCCGATTTCGTGCTCGACGAGCGCTACATGACGCAGGCGCAGAAAGACTGCGCCGCCAACGGACGAACTTTGACCATCACCCATTCGATTGAGGAAGCGTATAAGGGCGCCGATGTCGTCTACGCCAAGAGCTGGGGCGCGCTGCCCTTCTTCGGCAATTGGGGCCCGGAAAAACCGGTCCGCGACGCGTACCGGCACTTCATCGTCGACGAGGAGAAGATGGCTTTGACGAACGCCGCGCTCGTCTCCCACTGCCTGCCGATGCGCCGCAATGTGAAAATGACGGACGCGGTGTTCGATAGCCCCGCCTGCATCGCCTATGAGGAAGCGGAGAACCGGCTGCATGTGCAGAAGGCGGTGATGAAGGCGGTGGTGAAATGACTTGGCGATTTCTAAGCCTAAGCGGCGCCGCAGCGCTGGCACTTCTCAATGCGCCGGTGAGCGCGGGCGCGCCTGTCGATCAACCGACGCGAGCGAAAGAAGTCGAAGCCGCCTTAATGGAGCGCATCGAATTCGTTGAAGACCACGTTTTGGGTCGCTTAGGCGTCGGGCCGCTGGCAGGCAACGGCGATATTAGTTACGTGGCGTTCACTTATAGTCGCGCGTTTGAGGGGCACTTCGCTATAGTTGTGGCAGAGTTTCCCGAAAGTTCGGAAGAGATTGATGGCGAAGAATTCGTGAGTCCGGCATTCACGACCGTGCAGATTAGTGAGCGTTGGGACAAGCAGACGAGACCGGGGTCAAACTCCGAGGCCCTTCATGAAGTTTCTAAGATCGACCGCTTCTACCGGGAGCTTGACCCGCTCAGATATTCAGCAGTCCGATCGGCGATTGAGGCTCGTGGATTCAATTCCGCCGCCCCGCTTGCGCCGCCCAATTTAGGCACGGACGGGAACAGTTATGGGCTAGCGGTTGTTTCGGCACTGGGTTCGAAGAGAATCCATCGTAGAGTCGGCGATGATTCATATGTAGCTGACCTTGAGCTCGCAAAGCCGCTCTTTGACATCGCAAGGCAGGAGGCGCCGAATGCCAAGAGTTTGATCGACAAAGTCTGGAACGAGGTAAGCGTCGCCTATCAGCGCTAATTTCGGAATGAACTTTTTACCCTTGCCACGCGCCTACTGGTCAAAAGGTCCCTTCATCCTGAGGAGCCGGAGCGCAGCGGAGGCGTCACGAAGGGCGAAGGGACCGGGCGCCAAAGCATCCTTCGTGACGCGGCCCAAGCGGGCCGCTCCTCAGGATGAAGATATTTGGACTCGGGGCGGACAAATAGGCGATCCTATGGTCACGGTTTACGTTTACATCCTGCGTTGCGCTGACGGTTCTTATTATGTCGGCAAATATCAGGGCGACCGGCTCGAAGGGCGCGTCGCCGATCATGACAATGGCGTTTATCCCGACGCCTATACGGCGAAGCGACGCCCAGTGACGCTTGTCTGGTCGGCATGGTTCGGACGTTTTGACGAGGCGGTGTCGTTCGAACGTCAGTTGAAAGGCTGGAGCCGTGCCAAGAAGGAAGCATTGATCCGCGGCGATGAAGCGGCGCTTAAGGCTTTGTCTAAGCGCGGCGTGAAACCCTCGCTGATCCTTCGTGACGCGGCCGAAGGGGCCGCTCCTCAGGATGAAGAGGGAGAGATGGCAGAAGAATCCCTTCACCCTGAGGAGCCGCGAAGCGGCGTCACGAAGGGCGAAGGGACGGAACGCCAAGGCACCCTTCGAGACGCGCCGCTTCGCGCCGCTCCTCAGGATGAGGCGGAATTCAGCGCCGGAGACACGCAATGACCGCCCCGACCCTCGCCACGCGCCAGACGATCGTTCAGCTTCTCTCCAACATGCAGGACGGGAAGGAGATCCGGAATTATCTCCAGCGCTTCTCGACCGTCGACCAGTCGCGCTTCGCCGTCATCAAGATCGGCGGCGCGATCCTGCAGGAGCAATTGAAGGAGACCGCGGATGCGCTCGCCTTCCTGCACACGGTCGGGCTCACCCCCATCGTCATTCACGGCGGGGGTCCGCAGCTTGATGCGACCTTGAAGGACCGCGGCATCGAAACCCCGAAGATCGATGGGCTTCGCGTCACTGACGCCGCGACCATGGACGCGGCGCGCGACGTTTTCATCGGCGAGAATATCAAACTCGTCGAGGCGGTCAGGGCTGAAGGCGTCGAGGCGGACGGCATCGTCGCCGGCGTCATCGAGGCCGAATATCTCGACAAGGAAAAATACGGCTTCGTCGGCGAGCCGGTGAACGTGCGTCTCGGCATGCTGCGCTCGATCGTCAATTCAGGCGCGGTGCCGATTTTGACCTGCCTCGGCATCGCGCCGGGCGGTCAGCTTCTCAACATCAATGGCGATAGCGCGACGCGCGCGGTGGTCGCCGCGCTCCAGCCCTTGAAAGTCATCTTCCTCACCGGCACAGGCGGATTGCTCGACAAGCACAAGCGCCTGATGCACTCGATCAACCTCGCTTCGGACTACGACAAGCTGATGAAAGCCGACTGGGTGAACGGCGGCATGCGGTTGAAGCTCGCGGAGATCAAAAAGCTTCTCGACGCGTTGCCGCTCTCATCCTCGGTTTCCATCACGACGCCGCAGGGTCTCGTGCGCGAATTGTTCACCCATGGCGGCTCCGGCACGCTCATTCGCCAGGGTGAGGCGATCCGCACCTTCACGACGAAAACGCGCCTCGACCGCGACAAGACGATCGACCTCGTTCAGGCTGCGTTCGGGCGTACGGTCAAAGCGGACTGGTGGGACAGCCTCGACATCCATCAGGTCTACATGTCGGAGAAATACCGCGCCGGCGCGATCCTGACAAAGATCGACGACTTCATCTATCTCGACAAATTCGCGGTAACGGAGGAAGCGCGCGGCGAAGGGCTCTCGCGCACCATCTGGCGGCAGTTCTCGAAACAGACGCCGGTCTTCTGGTGGCGCTCGCGCACGGCCAACAATTTCAATTCATTCTACAACGACATGGCGACGGGCAGCGTCAAACGCGGCGCCTGGACCATTTATTGGATTGGTGAGACGGATTTTGAAAGAATCGCGCGAATTGTCGATCGCATAGCGGCGTTGCCGGCGTCGTTCGAGGGATAGTGGCTGGCGGCTAGTGACAAGTGACAAGTGGCTGGCAGGTTCTGATGGCGCTCTCTGGCCTTTACGGTGGCAGGCATGGCAAAGAGTTACGAAGACTTGGAGGTATGGAGAAAAGCGGTTGACTTTGCCGAGATCGTTTATGGAGCAACGAAAGGCTGGCCGACTGACGAGCGTTTCGGTCTCACTAAACAAATTCGCCGATCCGCAGTTTCTGTTGCGGCGAATATCTCTGAAGGGGCGGAGCGAGACGGTACGAAAGACTTTCTGCGCTTTGTCTCGATCGCGAGAGGATCGCTCGCGGAAACGAAGACCTTCGTAATCCTGGCCAGAAAGCTCGATTATCTTAACGGCGAGCAGTCCAGCAAATTGAGCGAGGCGGCTGACGAAATCGGGAGAATGCTTTCAGGCCTGTCGAAGTCGCTTAATGCTCGGTTGCAATAAATCCCGACCCGCGGCTAACCACTAGCCACTAGCCACCAGCCACCAGCCACTCAGAGCCATGACCGAACCCTATCTTATTGGCCTTGTCGGCGCCCGCGGGCATACGGGCCGTGAGCTTATTCGCCTCATCGCCGGGCACCCGGAGCTGATGCTCGCCTTCGCGGTCAGCCGCGAATTTGCAGGCCGCAAGGTTTCCGAGATCGCGCCGGAAGATAAGGACGAATGCATCTTCGAGGCGCTCGATCCGGCGGAAGTCGCGCGCCGGCGCGCCGACGCGGTCATCCTCGCGCTCCCTGACGGCGCCGGCGCGCCGTTCGTTGAGGCGATTGAACGCTCAGCGCCGGAGAAAATTATCGTCGATCTGTCCGCCGACCGGCGCTTCGACGACGCCTGGGCCTACGGCCTGCCTGAACTCCACCGCACCCGGATCAAAGGCTCGGCCCGCATCGCCAACCCAGGGTGCTACGCGACAGCGCTGCAGCTTGCCGTCGCGCCGCTCCTGCCGATGCTCGGCGGCACGCCGGCGATCTTCGGCGTCTCGGGCTATTCCGGCGCCGGCACGACGCCGTCCCCGCGCAACAACCCCGCGCGCCTCGCCGACAATCTGATGCCGTACAAACTCGTCGGGCATAATCACGAACGCGAAGCGACGCGCCATCTGGGGCATGCCGTCCGCTTTTTCCCGCATGTCCATCCGGCGTTCCGCGGACTTCTCGTCACTGCGCATATCCCGCTCGCAGCGCCGCTCGATGCCGCAGGTCTCAAGAGGCGCTATCACGAATATTACGACAGCGAGCCGCTGATCGCGCTCCGGGACGAGCCGCCGGAACTCAAGGACGGCGCGGGCCGCCCCGGCGTTGTCATCGGCGGGTTCGATGTCGGCGCGGGCGGGATCAGCGCCGTCGTTGTCGCGGCCGAGGATAATCTCCTGAAGGGCGCGGCGGTGCAGGCGGTCCAGAACCTCAACATCGCGCTCGGAATCGACGAATTCGCCGGGCTCGTCTGACCGGTCAGCGTTCGAAGAAAATCCGGCGCGCCTCGAAATCGATCGCGAAGTCCTGCTGCGTCAGAAGGTCCGCGCCGATAAGCCCGTAAGAGAGCCGGTGCACGCCCAGTTCCTCGAACAGCGGCGCGTCATAGATCCAGACGATCTTGCGCGACCAGCGCTGCGTTCCGGCGGAGATCGTTCGCATGATGCCGGCGTTGACCTTGGTGCGGTCGTCGAAGACGTCGTCAAGCCGCGTGCTGGTCGTCGCCGTGCGCCCGCCCGCGACAGTGATCGTATTGGCGAACAGCGCGTCGCCTGCCGCGTAATTGACGAGCGTTGTCGCGAGGCCGAGATCGACGATGAAGGTGATCGGCTCGCCATTGACCTTGCCGCGCATCGTGAAAAGCTCGGCGCCCGCATCCGTATATTTCGTGAGCCTGATCGGGACCTTGCGCATCCTGCCGGTCAGGTCCTCGGGAAGGCCGCCCTTCGGATAGAACGCGATCGTCTTCGCATCGACGTCGAAGGCGAGCGCAAACGCTTCAAGAATGTCGAGACCGATGACCCCGGCCGGCGTTACGCGCGGCGCTTCCCAGTCCGGCAGGATGACGCCGGTCTTGCGGCGCGCGAGCGTCGCCCCGGCGGCGATATCGCCGATGACAACAGGATCGAGCACCCTTGCGCCGCTGATGCTCAGAATACGGATTGACGCCGTCGCGGCGGGCTCAAGCGCGCGGCCACGCGCGAAATTCTCAAAGACGAGCGACAGCGTCGCGCCGGTGTCGACGATGAAGGGATAGGGACCGCGCCCGTCGACCGTCACGTCGATGACGATCGCGCCTTCTTTGGTGATTTCATAAGGGACGACCGTCACCGGCGCGGCGGCGCGCGCCGCGGCGAAGGCTGCAAGCCATCCAAGAACGATAACTACGGCAAGGCGCATGAGACGTTTCCGGGCGGACAGGCGCGCCGCCTTTTTTGCGAGCCTACTCCCGATGACAGTCGAAGGGCGACGCTTCCGCAGCGCTGTCCGGTTCGGCCCGCCGCGAAACCGTCTCGGCCCGCCGCGAGATCCGCAAGTTCCGGGCGGCGCCGGGCGGCAGGGCCCGCTAGGCTCGCCCGAAAGGAGCCGACGATGACCGCCCCTTACGCTGCCGACGATGACCGCTGGGCCGCCGCCGTTCGCCGCGACAAAAGCGCTGACGGCCAGTTCTACATCTGCGTCCGGACCACCGGCGTTTATTGTCGGCCGTCCTGCCCCGGCCGGCCGTTGCGTCAAAACGTGTTCTTTGTCGCAACCCCGGCCGAAGCCCGGGCAGCCGGGATGCGGGCCTGCAAACGCTGCAATCCCGATAAAGCATGCGGCGCCGCGTCGTGACCTCGCCGCCGCCGCGGGGTAGTTTTCCCCAAGCTGGAAGGGGTCGCCATGCTCCACATCATCCGAAAACTGCCGGCAGGCGTTCAGGCGCTCTTGTTCGCGGTCTCGGCGATCGGGGTCGCGGTCGGCCTCGCCCTCCTCGGCTAGGCCCCTTGCGCGGGGCGCTTTCCCGGCTATAACCCGCGCCTCTTTGGTCGCCGGGCCCCCCTTCATCGGGGGATGGCATGCCTTGGCGGCCTTTTCATGCGCCCCGTATTCGGGGCCCTTTCAAGGGTAGCAAAATGCCGAAGATGAAGACCAAATCCTCCGCCAAAAAGCGGTTCAAGATGACCGCGTCGGGCAAGGTGAAAGCGGGCGTCGCCGGCAAGCGTCACCGGCTGATTTCGCACAACGGCAAATATATCCGTCAGAACCGCGGCACCGTGGTCCTGTCGGACGCAGATGCGAAAATCATCAAAAAATACATGCCCAATCACCGCTAGGAGGGATGACAGATGGCACGCGTTAAACGGGGCGTCACGTCCCACGCCAAGCACAAGAAAGTCACGAAAGCGGCGAAGGGCTATTTCGGCCGCCGCAAGAACACGATCCGCATCGCCAAACAGGCGGTCGAAAAGGCCGGCCAATACGCCTATCGCGACCGGCGCGTCCGCAAGCGGAACTTCCGCGCCCTCTGGATCCAGCGTATCAATGCCGGTGCGCGCGAGCTTGGCCTCACCTATTCGCGGCTGATCGACGGTCTCGCCAAAGCCGGCGTCGAGGTTGACCGCAAGGTCCTCGCCGATCTCGCCGTAAAAGAGCCCGAGGCGTTCAAGGCGCTGGCGGACAAGGCGAAAGCCGCGCTCAGCGTCGCCGCGTAAGGCTCTTCGCGCCCATCCTTCGAGACGCGGCCCAAGAGGGCCGCTCCTCAGGATGAAGACATCCCTTCATCCTGAGGAGCCGTAGCGAAGCGAAGGCGTCACGAAGGATGCGCCCCAGGGGCTGTCGCCCAGTCAGAGACAGGGAAGACCGGGTGACGTGAGGCCTTGAATTCGATTAAGCGTCATCCGGGAACGGATGGCGCTTTTTCATTGGAGTGCGGACAAGTGTCCGACATTGAAGCAATCGAACGCGAGACGCTCGCCAAAATCGCCGCCGCGGACAGCGTCGCGGCGCTCGAAGACGTGCGGGTCGCCGCGCTCGGCAAGAAAGGCGTCGTCAGCGAGCGGATGAAGACGCTCGGTGCGCTTGCGCCCGAAGAGCGCAAGGCGGCGGGGGCGGCGCTCAATGTCCTGAAAGACAAGATCGCCAACGCTCTCGACGAGAAAAAGCAAAAGCTCGAAGACGCCGCGCTCGACGAACGCCTCCGCACGGAAAAAGTCGACGTCACGCTGCCGATCGCGCGCGAAGCGAAGGGCCGCATTCACCCGGTGACGCAGGTGACGGAGGAAATCGTCGCGATCTTTTCCGCCATGGGATTCGATGTCGCCGAGGGCCCGGACATCGAGGACGACTTCCACAATTTCACCGCGCTCAATTTCCCGGCCGATCATCCGGCGCGCGAAATGCACGACACGTTCTTCTTCAATGAGAAAGCGGACGGCAGCCGCATGCTGCTCCGGACGCACACCTCGCCGGTGCAGGTGCGCACCATGATGACAAAAAAGCCGCCGATCCGCA